>CAZXOC010000005.1:0-67021 GCA_964642165.1 uncultured Planctomycetaceae bacterium
GTTGCTTTCCCGCCGCGTCGAGCCGATAATGGGCCCTGGGGAGTGGTCGGACCTCCCCGGCGGAGCAGCAGCCATGATCCAGTGCGAGCAGTGCGAGTTCTACCATCGCAGCGAAAGCGGGGAAGTCACCTTCTCGTGCGACCCATTCCGCAACGTCAAGGAACCCGAGTGCCTGGCCAAGTGGCAGTTGATCAAGATCAACCAGATGGTCGCCGCCTACCACGCCACGCTCGACTACTACCGCAAGCTCGCGCCCATGCAGGAGAAGATGTTCAAGGTCATGGAGCGCGAGATTGACGAGATGGACGAAGCGGAGAAGTGGAGGGTCGCCGACGACGAGGAAGAGGAGGAGGGCGAGGGCGACTCCGGCGGCGGGGGGGACTGGGACGCCAGCAAGCCCTACTGACCCACCGGCGAGCAGGGGAGCGCCTCCCGATGCCCACGGGCGGCGGGCCGTGGGCCTCTTCGTCCCCGGACGCAGCGGGGGAGCGGGGCGCGATTTCGTGGTCGTCAAGTTCCGGACCACTGGTATAATAGAGCGAACTGCGCCGCGGTGAGTGTCGTCAAACAGCTAGAGCGAGCCGACAGCCAGTGGGTCGTATGCTAGGGAGAGTGGAGTGAAACGCGTTCTCTGTGAGCTTTGCGGGTGGGTGATCGTCGGGGCCGTCCTGTTGGCCGTTTCCTTTGGTGCCGCCGCCCCGGGAACAAGGGCTACGGCCGTGTCCCCCTCCTCGGCGGCGGGGCTCGGTCTCGTCAAGCTGCGGACCCAGGGCCTCGAAAGCGCCTTGTCGGGTCGGTACGCCGAGGGGCTGGCGCAGCTTCGGCGGGTGGCGAAGGTGAAGCCCGGCGATCCTATCGTCACCGAGGCCTTGCCGTTGCTGGAAAGCTACCTCGAGCGCTGGGGACGGGCGGCGACGCAGCGGAACGAGGAGTACGAGGCCGCCGTGCTGCGCGTCGGTTGGTGCGGGATCGCCCAGGCCTACGTGGAGAAGGCCGACGCCGAGCAACTGAAGAAGCTGCGGGAGGCCGTCAACGACGTCGTGCGGGCCTACAACGACGCCGGCACGGCCGACCAGCTTCACGACGCCGCGGACGCCGAGGCCGCCGAGCAGACGCGCAAGACGAGCATCGAGGCCCTCGGCAAGTCCATCGACGCGGCGAAGAAGGTCCGCAAGCTCCTGACGGACGATGAGGCGGACTACGCGAAGACGTTCCGACCGGTCGTCGACGAGACGCGGAAGCTGCTGGACGAACACCGGCAGGCCTGGCGGGAGGCGGTCACGGATGAGCCCCGGCAGTGGCGTTTGGCCTCCAGGCGGCTGAAGGTCCTGGAGTACCGGGAGAGCCAGGCGCTGACCGACCTGGAGAGCATGACGTTCGACAAGCCGTGGCGGATCGGCCTGGCGCAGGCCCGCCTGGCGCGAAGGCTCCTCGAGGACAAGGAGCGGCTGGCCGGGGAGAAGTGGTTCACGTCCCTGGTGGCGGCGACCGAGTCGCGGGGCGAGGGCTACGTCAAGGACGCCAACTGGGACGACGCCCTGAGCGCCTATGGCGCGCTGGAGGAGCTCCTGCCCGACAGCGAGGAAGTGCAGACGACGGTCAAGACGGTCCAGCGGCACGTTCGCGTCCTGGGCCTGTACGGGCACAGCGACCCCAACGCCCAGCCCGACGACGGCAACGAACCGCTCTGGCGGCAGCTCGTCGAGAACGTCGACGTCGACATGGTCCGCAAGGCCATTCGCCAGCTCAACCAGGCGTACGTCTCCCCGATCGACTACCGCAAGGTCATCCAGGGCGGGCTGCGGGGCATCAAGGTACTGGCCGAGACGCCCCAGGTCGCCCACACGTTCCCGGGCCTCAAGGACGACACGAAGCGCGGCAAGTTCCTGAAGGCCATCGAGCTGCTGATCCGCGACGCGGAGGAGCGCGACCGCCTCGACGACGGCGACCTCGTGATCGCGCTGAACAGCGTGGTGGCGGCTTCCGATGAGACCGTGGACATCCCGGTCGGCGTGCTGGCGGTCGAGTTCACCGACGGGTTCCTGGACGAGCTGGATAAGTTCAGCGCGATGATCTGGCCGCACAGCGTGCCGGACTTCGAGAAGCGGACGATGGGACGCTTCCACGGGGTGGGTATCCAGATCACGAAGGAGCCCGGCGAGCCCCTTCGCGTCGTCACGCCGCTGGTCGGCTCGCCCGCCTTCCGCGCCGGCATCAAGGCCGGAGACCTGATCGTCAAGGTCTCCTCCCCGCCCAAGACCCCCAAGCAGGGCGTGCGGACCGAGAAGCTGCCCATCGACAAGCTCGTCGACCTGATCATGGGCAAGCAGGGGACGAAGGTCTGCTTGACCATCAAGCGCGGCGGCCGCGAAAAGGACTACACGATCATCCGCGACAAGATCCACATCCGCACGGTCAAGGGATGGCAGCGCGAGCCCAAGAGCGGGCAGTGGGACTACTTCCTCGATCCCGGGGCGAAGATCGGCTACCTCCGTCTGACGCAGTTCACGGACCAGACGGCCGGAAACCTCGCCGCCGCGCTGCGGCAGATGAAGGCCGACGGCGCACGCTCCGTCGTGCTGGACCTGCGCTTCAACCCGGGCGGGCTGCTTCGCTCCGCGGCGAAGGTGGCCGACGAGTTCCTCTACGCCGGGCGCATCGTCTCCACCCGCGGGCGGCGCGGCAGGCAGCTCGCCGAGCTCAAGGCCAGTCCCGTCGGGCAGTTCCTCGACGGGGACCTCGTCGTGCTGGTCAACCAGTACAGCGCGTCGGCCGCCGAGATTGTCTCCGGAGCGCTGAAGGACTGGAAGCGCGCCCGGATCGTCGGCCAGCGCACCTACGGTAAGGGCAGCGTGCAGCACGTGATGTCCATCCGGGACCACCGGGCGCTGCTGAAGCTGACCACGGCGTACTACTACCTGCCCCGCGGGCGCCTGCTCCACAGGAAGAACGGCGCGAAGGACTGGGGCGTCGACCCGGACGTCGAGGTGATGGTCACGCCGAACCAGATGCGGCAGTGGCTGGACATCCGCCGGAAGACCGACATCGTGCAGGAAGTGAACGAGCAGCAGCTCCGGGAGGAGCTGGTCAGGCAGTACGACTCCGACTTGCAGCTCAACACGGCGGTGTTGATGCTGAAGCTGATGCAGCTTCGGGATCGCAGCGCCGCGGCGTGAGGGCCCCAGCCGTGCGGCGCCGTTGGGCCCTGGCGACGCTGGCGGGGCTTGTCGGCTGCCGTGCCGAGGTGCCCGCTACGCCGCATGCCCGCGCGCCGGTGCCCATCCCCGTGGCGGTCAAGCCGTTCCGCATGGCTCGACCGGACGTCGTCCTGCTGGTCACGGGCGGGACCAACGGCATGCTGGAGGTCTGCAACTGCCGCGGGCCCATGCCGGGCGGGCTCGCGCGGCGCAGCGGGCTGGTCCGGAGCTACCGCGCCGCCTTCGGCAATACCCTCCTGATCGACACCGGCGACGCGTTCTGGGTCGAGCCGAACGACCTCCGCAACGAGTTCCTGCTCAAGGGCTACGCGCAGATCGGCTATGACGCGGTCGTGCTGGGCGACCAGGAGTGGGCCGCCGACAGCCGCCGCCTGGCCAGGCTGCAAGCCGCGACCGGGCTGACCTACCTGTCGACGAACGTTTCGGCCGACGGCGTGGAGACGGTTCCCCTCGTTCGACGGGAGGTCGGCGGCACCCGCGTGGCGATCCTGTCGGACGTTCCGAGGGATTCCTTCCACTTCGTGCCCGGCGAACGGGTCGCGCAGCTTGGCATGTCGGGCTCGGCCGCGGTGGGCGACCGCATCGCCGAGCTCAAGAAGGCCGGGTTCCTCGTCGTCCTGGTCGCGCACATGGGCAGCGAGGCCCTGGAGGCCTGTGCCCCCGCCTCCGCGGCCGATCTGATCCTCCGGGGCCACACCACGCGCTCCGAGCCGAAGCTCCTCCGCATCGGCGGCAAGCCCGTCGTGAAGGTCGGCGGCTCCGAGACGGTCGGCGCCGTGGCCCTGAAGGTCCGCGACGGCCGCATCGCCGAGATGGACTACCGCGTCGAGGTGGTCGACACGTCGTGGCCGTTGGACAAGCGGCTGATCCAGACGTACCAGGCCTACGCCCACGCGGCCATGCGCCGCGCCCTGGACGCCGAACGGAAGGCGGGCCTGCAGTACGTTCCCTCGGCCGTATGCGGCCGCTGCCATCGCGCCCCGTATGCCGCGTGGAAGGCCGGGCCGCACGCCCGGGCCTACAAGACGCTCCAGCGGGTCCGGCGCACGGGCGATCCGAACTGCCTCATGTGCCACACGAGCGGCTTCGGCACGAAGCAGGGCTTCCGCACGTTCGCGAAGACGCCGCGGCTGGCGGGCGTCAACTGCCAGGACTGCCACCGCTTCAACGAGCCCGAGCATCACCGCAAGGGCTTCCGCTTCCCGCCGGTGAGCAAGGACGTCTGCACCACCTGCCACACGCCCGTGACCGATCCGAAGTTCCAGTACGGCAAGAGGCTCCCCAAGGTCCGCTGCCCGCCGGCTCGCGCGGCTTCGGCCGAGCGCAACTCCTCGTGACGACCCCGCCCCAACAGCTCGCGACCGACGCCGCGGGTGCTGCCGCGAACTGCTTGAAAGCCGCCGCGCAGGCGATAGCATCGGTGGCGCCATGCGGCCGGCAATCTCGCCGCGTAAGGGAGTAGCAGGTATGGGCGAAAAGAGACGGTACGCGCAGGTCGGCTGCGGCGGGCGCAGTGGGATGTACACCAAGGCCATCTGCCGGACGTACCCCGAGACGTGCGAGATCGTCGGCATCTGCGACCGCAACGAAGGCCGCATGCGCGTCAAGAACGAGCAGATCGCCTCCTTCGGCGGCCGGCCCGTGCCGATGTACCCGGCCGAGGACTTCGACCGGATGATCGCCGAGACCCGCCCGGACCACGTCATCGTGACGACCGGCCCGGACGTGACGCACAGCGACTACATCGTCCGCACGATGGAGCTCGGCGTCGACGTGGTCACGGAGAAGCCCATGACCACCGACGAGGTTCGCTGCCGGAAGATCCTCCGGACGATCCGCGACACCGGCCGGCACTGCCAGGTGACGTTTAACTACCGCTACGCGCCGCACCGCAGCCAGGTGAAGGAGATCCTCGACTCCGGGGCGATCGGGAAGGTGCTGAGCGTGGATTTCTGCTGGCCGCTCGATACGCGGCACGGGGCGGACTACTTCCGCCGCTGGCACCGCATGCGCGGCAACTCCGGATCGCTGCTGGTGCACAAGGCCACCCACCACTTCGACCTGGTCAACTGGTGGATCGACGACCGCCCGGAGGAGGTCTTCTGTCATGCCAGCCGGCAGTACTACGTGCCCGCCACGGCCGAGCGGCTGGGACTGGCCGACCACGGCGAACGCTGCCTCGACTGCCCCGTGAAGGACGCCTGCCCGTTCTACCTGGACCTGGCCGGCAACGAGCACCTCAAGAAGCTCTACCTGGACCACGAGCAGGAGGACGGCTACTTCCGCGATCGCTGCGTCTTCGCGCCGGAGATCGACATCTGGGACAACATGTCGGTGACGGTGCGGTATCGCCGCGGCGCCGTGATGAGCTACTTCCTGCACTCCTCCTCTCCGTGGGAAGGCTACCAGATCGCCTTCAACGGCTCGAAGGGGCGGCTGGAGCACGGCTCGGCGCAGTTCTCCTACATCAGCGGGGCCGACGAGGAAGCCCCCGGCGAGCTGAAGAAGGAGGGCACCTACGTCACGCTGATGCCGCACTTCACCCCGCCCGAGGAGTTCCAGGCCGTCCCCGTCCGCACGGCCGCGGGCGGGCACGGTGGGGGGGACGACCCGCTTCTGGCCGACATCTTCGATCCCGACGCCCCGCCCGACCCGCTGCACCGCAAGGCCGACCACGTCGATGGGGCCTACTCGATCCTGGTGGGGGTGGCCGCCTACCACAGCATCGACACCGGGCAGGCCGTCCGGATCGCCGACCTCCTCGGCGATGCGCCCATCGAAGACTGAGCCGCCTGCCACAAAAGGGGCTGAGATCCCGAAAGCGCCGTTTCTTTGGCGAAACGCGCGTTGACTTGCGGCAACATGCCGCTGTAGAGTGGCAACACATTTCGCATGGGAACCGATCCGCAAGAACTGATCCGGCTCGTCCTTGACGCACTGCCGCAGGCGGCGCTGGTGGTCCGCCGGGACGGGAAGGTTCTCCTGCGGAACGCCGCGGCCGAGGCGATGCTGTCCGCCGGCGAGCAGGTCGAGCCCCTGCTGGACCGGGGCCACGGCTCGGAGGTCCACTGGGAGACGGAGATGACCGCCTTGGCCGAGGGCGCCGGGCGGGTGATCCGCCGGAACCTGGCCCTGACGGGCCGGGGCAGCCGGCGGCTGCTCGTTGATGTCTACCTGAGGGACATGGGCTGGCGGCTTCCCATGGGGCGCAGCGCGCCCGGCGGGGAAGGCCCGGCGGACCCCTGCGACGGCCAGCCGTGCGTCCTGATGCTCGTGGAGGATATCTCCGGGCGCAGGTCGATGCAGCGCCGCGTGGCCGCAGGGGAGCGGCTGGCGGCGGCCGGGGCCTTGGCGGCGCGGGTCGCCCACGAGCTGAACAACCCCCTCGACGGCGTGCTGCGCTTCGTCGGCCTGGCCGAGCGACTGGCCAATGCGGAGGCGGGCAAGTACCTCGCCAGCGCGCGCGAGGGGCTGATGCGGATGGCGGGGATCATCCGGGGTCTGCTGGAGCAAGGCCGCCCGTGGCAGGCCGCCGGCGAGCGGGCGCCCGTTCGCCGTCTGCTGGACGAGGCCATCACCGCGATGCACCCGCGCGCCCAGAGCCTCGGGGTGGCGATCGTCTGCGACCTGGACGATGCCGTGGAGGGCCTGGCCGAGGGCACCGTCTTCCAGGTCTTCTGCAACGTCATCAAGAACGCACTGGATGCGATGCCCAACGGGGGCATGCTCCAGATCCGCCTGGCCCCGGCGGCCGACGGCTGCGACATCGAGTTCAGCGACACGGGCTGCGGGCTGACGGACGCCGAGGCCGAGCGAATCTTCGAGCCGTTCTACACGACCAAGCCCCCGGCGGAGGGCTGCGGACTGGGGCTGGCGATCTGCCGGGAGATCGTCGGCCGCCTGGGCGGGACGATCTCGGCCCGGGGCCGGAGCAGCGGCGGGGTGACCGTGGCGGTGCGCCTGCCGTTGGAGCCCCCTTGGAAAGCCACGGCGCAGGAAAAGTGATCATGAAGACGATCCCCGAGCCGGCCACGGCGAGCAAGACGAGCATCCTCCTGGTGGACGACGACCAGATCATCCTGGACAGCCTGGGCGGCTTCCTGGAGCTGGAAGGCTACGGCGTGGCCGCCGTCAGCACGATCGCCCAGGCCATCGAGTGCCTGAAGGCCTCCGCCGTCAGCCTGGTCATCACCGACGTGTCCATGCCCACGAGCGACGGTTTCGAGTTGCTCCGCTACGTCCGGTCGAACCATGAGGACGTGGTGGTGATCCTGGTGACGGGCTACGGGACGATCGAGTCGGCCGTCGAGGCGATCAAGCAGGGCGCGTACGACTACCTGACCAAGCCGATCATCGACGACGACGTTCGGATGGCGGTCCAGCGGGCGCTGCAGCAGCAGCAGCTCCTGGCCGAGAATCGCCAGCTCAAGCAGGCCCTGTCGGACCGCTACAGCTTCGAGAACATCATCGGGCAGGACTACCGGATGGCGAAGGTGTTCGAGCTGATCGAGGCCGTCGCCGACAGCCGGACCACCGTCCTGATCACCGGCGAAAGCGGCACGGGCAAGAGCCTGATCGCGCGGGCGATCCACGCGCACTCGCCGCGCCACCACGAGGCGTTCGTGGAGGTCGCCTGCGGCGCCCTGCCCGACACGCTGCTGGAGAGCGAGCTGTTCGGGCACGTCCGGGGCGCCTTCACGCACGCCGTCAGCGACAAGCCGGGGAAGTTCAGCGCCGCCGACCGGGGGACGATCTTCCTGGACGAGGTCGCCACGGCCAGCCCGCAGCTCCAGGTCAAGCTCCTCCGCGTCCTCCAGGAGCGCCAGTTCGAGCCCATCGGCTCCAACCAGACCCAGGAGGTGGACGTGCGGGTGATCCTGGCGACGAACCACGACCTCCGCGCCGAGGTCCAGGCCTCACGCTTCCGCGAGGACCTCTACTACCGCATCGACGTCGTGAACGTCGCCCTGCCCCCTCTCCGCGAGCGGATCGGCGACATCCCCGTCCTCACCGAGCACTTCCTCCGGAAGTACCTCCAGGACACCACCCGGCGGATCGAGGGCTTCTCGCCCGAGGCCGTCGAGGTCATGCATCGCTACCCCTGGCCGGGCAACGTCCGCGAGCTGGAGAACTGCGTCGAGCGCGCCGTCGTCCTGTGCCGCAGCCCCCTGATCGGCGTCGACGACCTGCCGCCCGCTGTCCTTCAGGTCACCAGCGTTCCGGCCGGACAGGCCACGCTCTCCGGCGAGCCACTGACCCTCAACCGGGCGCTTCAGGGTCCCGAAAAGCAGATCATCCTCCACGCCCTCCAGGCCCACGGCGGCAACCGGCAGGCCACCGCCGCCTCGCTGGGCATCAACCGCACCACCCTCTACAAGAAGATGAAGAAGTACGACCTCATGGACGTGGTGTGACCGCCCCGAGCGGGCCTTGTCACGTTGCCCCGGCCTGTGTAGGGTCCGCGGGACCGTCTGCGATTGTCTCCAGATCGAGGGAGCCAGGCATGTTGAGGACGTTCGTGCAGCACGATGCGCGGCCGGTGGAGTCGCTCTGTGGCTGGTGGGAGATGGTCACCGCCCCGGAGCGGACAGGCCGGTCAAAGCTGCCGCGGCGGTAC
Source organism: uncultured Planctomycetaceae bacterium (assembly GCA_964642165.1). Lineage (GTDB taxonomy): Bacteria > Planctomycetota > Phycisphaerae > SM23-33 > SM23-33 > CAYRVX01. The sequence continues at coordinate 8,836 of CAZXOC010000005.1, forward strand.
AGCCGACTCACCCACGTGCCCGGTGCCTGGGAGCAGTTGCCGGGGCTGGAGAGCTACCGCGGCCGGGCGTGGCTGCGGACGGAGATCCCCGGCGGCGGGGAGCAAGCGGTGCGGCTGGTGTTCGGCGGGGTGAGCCACACGGCCGACGTGTACGTCGACGGCCGGCACGTCGGGCACCACTACGACGCCTTCACGCCCTTCGCGGTGGTGGTGCCCGGCCTCGACGAGGAAGCCCACGAGCTGGTCGTGCGGGTGGACAACCGCTTCGGCGAGGACTCGGCCCTGCACAAGGCCAACGACTACTACACCTACGGCGGCATCACGCGCCCGGTGGAGATGCAGCTCGTGCCCGAGGTCTACATCGACAAGCTCTTCGCCACGCCCGTCCGCCGAGGCTCGCGCTGGGAGCTGCTCGTCCGCGTCCGCCTGGCCAACTGGAGCCGGCAGAAGCTCCGCCGCAGCGTCGTCGTCGCCGTCGAGGACGCCTTCCTGGACCTCGGCGCGGCGGTCGTCCCCGCCGGCGGGACCGTCGAGCTGACCGGGCGCCTGCGCGGGCTGGACGTCGAACCGTGGAGCCCGGCCTCGCCCGCGCTGTACCCCCTCGAGGCGCTGCTGTTCGACGGCGAGGAGCTCGAGGATGACCTCGTCGATCGCGTGGGCTTCCGCGAGGTGAAGGTCCGCGGCCGCAAGCTGCTGCTGAACGGCCGGCCCATCCGACTGCGCGGCTACAACCGCCACGAGGACCACGGGCAGTTCGGCTGCGCCATCCCGCTGGAGGCGATGGTGACCGACCTGGAGCTCCTCCGCGACCTGGGCTGCAACTTCGTCCGAACGTGTCACTATCCCAACGACATGCGGTTCCTGGACCTGTGCGACGAACTGGGCGTGTGCGTCTGGGAGGAATCGCACGCCCGCGCGGTGGACCTTGCCCATCCGAAGTTCCGCGAGCAGATCGCCGCTTCGACCACCGAGATGATCGAGTGGCACTGGAATCGCCCGTCGGTCGTCCTGTGGGGCTGCCTGAACGAGTGCGACTCCGTTTCGCGGCCGGGCCGAAGGGAGCACCGGCGCGTCATCGAGCTGATCAAGGGCCTCGATCGCTCGCGCCCGGTGACGTTCGCCTCCAACAAGGCCGAGGACGACGTCTGCCTCGACCTGGTGGACGTCGTCTCGTGGAACCGCTACGTCGGCTGGTACCACGGCGGGCCGGGCGAGGTCGGCGCCGACTTGAAGCGTCTGCTGAAGTGGCTGCACTCCGACGCCAGCGGCGGCAAGGGCAAGCCGGTGATCCTGAGCGAGTTCGGCGCCGGCGCGATCCCCGGTTGCCGCCACCCGAGCCACGTGAAGTGGACCGAGGAGTACCAGTGCGAGGTGCTGGACGCCCAGCTCGCGGTGTACCTCAACGACCCGAACGTCGTGGGCTGCACGATCTGGCAGTTCTGCGACGGCCGCGTCACGCCGGACGGGCGCCGGTTCGGCACCCGCCCTCGAACGATGAACAACAAGGGCACCGTCGACGAGTACCGCCGCCCCAAGCTCGCCTACGACACCGTCCGCCGCCGCATGCGCGAAGCCGCCGAGCGCTGGGACAAGGCGTGACGCGCCGCGCGCCGCGCCGCTCCGGGCAGGCGCATCCGAGCCTTACTTGCCCAGGTACAGCCGGCTGAAGTACGCGGCATAGCCCGCCGGGCCGGGCCAGCCGTCGTAGTGGCGGACGTTGTGGGGGAAGGGCACGCCGCCTTTGCTTCGCAGCCAGTGGACGACGGCCGGGTCCGCGCGGCGACGCTCGACCTCGTCGATCGCCTCGCCTCGAAGGCGCTCGACCACGTCGCCGTGGTCGCCGGACACGTCCTCCAACGTGCCCATCCCGACGAGCCGGCAGTCCTCGCTTCTTGCGGCGACCTCCAGGCACCACTCGCCGTCGAAGGCGCTGAAGCAGATTCGCTGGTTCGGCTGGTTCCACTGGTGGCTCGGGCGCCCGGCGACGGCGATGCGTCGGGGCCCATCGAGCCCCTCCCGCGCGACGGCCACCACGTCGTGGGAGTCCAGGCTGCTCGGCGCCCTGCTCCCGGCCAGGGCCATCACCGTCGCGAAGAGGTCTTGCGGCTGGACGATCGCGCCGCAGCGCCCGCTGCCCCCGCCGGGAACGCGGACGAGCAACGGCGTGTGGGCCTCGCCCTCGCGGACGGGGTAGCTCTTGCCGAACCGCCCGTCGCGCCCGTCGTTGGTGCCGTGGTCGGCCGTCAGGAGCACGGCCGTGTTCTTCGCCAGCCCCGTGCGGTCGAGCGCGTCGAGCAGCTCGCCCAGGCAGTGGTCCACCCAACAGACCTTCGCGGCGTAGGCGGCGGCGATGCGCTTCGCGGCGGCGTCGGGGAGGCCCTCGGTATTCCGGAAGGTGAAGCTCCGCGGGTCGATCGAGCCGTCGTAGCCGTCGGTCGGGTCGCAGCGCTTCATGAACTCCGGCGGGGCGTCCCAAGGCTCGTGCGGATCGAAGCAGTCCACCCACAGGAAGAAGCTCTCCCGCCGCGCGTTGTCGGTGAGGAACTCCCCGGCCGTGCGGAAGAGCTTCGCGCAGTTCCAGTCGGCGTTCGTCTTCCGCCGGCGGTTGGCGCGGGCGTAAGTGCGGACCATCTTGCTGTAGGAGAACGTCTCCAGCTCGCCGCCAAGCCCGTCGAAGATGGGGTCCTTCGCCCAGTTGTCCAGCCAGTCGAACGAGTCGGTCAGCCAGGGGCGGTCCACCTCGGCGCCGCGGACGAACGTCCAGGCGTGGAAGGGCCAGTCGAAGTTGTGCCCGCCGTTGACCAGGTGCGGCGTGTCGTGGATGAGCTGCGTGGCGTAGCCCGCATCGGCCAGCACCCGCGGCAGGGCGGGCACGTCGAAGGGCAGCGGCTTCCAGATGTGGAACGGCCCGCCGTGCCGCCCGGTGATCGCGTCCGTGCGGTGGGGAATGGTCGGGTAGGCGGCCGTGTAGCTGTTGTCGAAAACCCAGCTCTCCGCGGCCAGGGCGTCCAGGTTCGGCGTCTGGATGTCCCTCTTGCCGTGGAAGGCGACGTAATCGTAGCGCAGCGTGTCGATCACGATCACGACGATGTTCATGGACCGTCTCCTGCCTGTGGCGATTCCCGGCTGTCGGCGTATTGTACCGGCCGGGGACCGCAACCAGAAGATCCGCGCCCTGCGGCGGCCCGTAGGGGGCGGGCCCAAGGCGCATGTCCTGACCCAATACACTTTCTGATGACCAGCCGAATCCCACCGGATCCGGCGGATCGGAGCCGCCACCTCTCCTTGTCGAGCTTCAACTACCGATGGGACAGCCTCGGCGATGGTACATCTCGCGGCTTTCTAGGCTGCCGTGCGGCCCGAGCCAGTAGTCACGGCGCTTCTTGGTGGGCGCGTCGGTCAGGGTGACGATGGCTTGGTCGTAGCCTTTCGGCTTGCGGTAGGAGGGGCTCTTCGGGGGCATCGCTCGGCGCTCCTTTCGGCCGGCGCTCCTTTCGGCGTTGCGCGGTGCAACACCGCGCCGAATCCTGCCTCAGGCTGCGCCGCCGACCACCGGCGGGTTCCCCTATCGGTTGAGGTCGGCGTGAGATGTGTCGAACGAGGCCGACGGGATTCGAACCCGCAACCACCGGATCGACAGTCCGGTGCCTCGCCTTGTGAAATAAGCACTTGCGCGCCAGTACGCGCTCCGGTACGCGCTGGAGGAGCGGAAACGGCCGTTGAACCGGGGCCCGAGGACGCCGAGCTTGAGTGCGTGATCTCGGCTTGGCCGAGTCTGCCGGAGCACGTCCGAGCGTCGGTCCTTCTGCTCGTGCGGACGGTGGAAGGGGGGCAGCCGTGACGTTTCCGAGAACATGGGGCAAAGACCGTCCGAACCGTCCAGAGCCCTTCCACAGGAGCTATCCTGCTGGTAGCGCAGCCCGTGGCAGCATCCGGGCAATCCGGCGCGCGGCACGGTGCCTGGAAACCCCTGCGGCGCTGCCAGCGGGTACCGTGGCGGCGGGCCGGGCGGCATTCGAAAGGAGGCAGACATGAACAACAGGCGGGACGGGAACCGGACGCCAAGCGCAGAAAGGGTCGAGGGCGAACGGCCGCTCGCCAGCGAACGCCGATGGGACTACTCGTTGCCGTTGCCTGATTGGCTGAGCCCAGAGAAATGGGCGAGGCTGGTCGAGGCGGCGCGCGCAGCTGGCGAGGAGAGAATCTGCGTCCGACTCCGCGAGACGGCTGGGGGCGCCGAGATCATCCCGCACATGGCTCAGGACAGGCAGCGGGCACGGGGGCTGTCCGTCTATGAGCGGATGAAGGTGGGCAGGCGGTACGATTTCTGCTTCTGCCCGCGTTGCGGCACTCGGACGGGCGTGTCCGGACCGTGCGGAGCTTGTCAACAGAGCAAGACTGACGGCCATCGAGAACCGACGGCCCTGGAGTACATGGCGGCCGATCTGCGGTCGCCCTGTTGCTCACGTTGCGGGGAGCCCGTCCGGTACTGCTCACCGGATGCCCGAGCGGTGCTATGCCCCACGTGCTTGTCCGTCTTGGCAGACCGCCACGGTAGCCGCCCGCCGGCCGGGTCGGAGGGCAAGCTGTGCCCCGACTGCGGGCGGGCGCTGCCCCTGGGCACGCGGCCGACGGCACGCTGCGAAACGTGCCGGAAAGGCCCGGCTGCACTTCGACAACGCCGGAAGCAGGCTCGTCTCGACCGACGACAAGCCCCTGCGGTTCTTCAACATCGCGGGCCGGGACATGCGATTCGTCGTGGCCGGGGCCGCCATCGACGGCAACACGGTGGTAGTGTCGAGCCGAAAGGTCGCCAAGCCCGCCGCAGTGCGCTATGCCTGGGCGAACAACCCTCTGGGCGTGAACTTCTTCAGCCGGGCCGGCCTGTCCGCCTGTCCGTTCCGCACCGACGACTGGAACCCGGACAGCCAACCGATGGCCGCGCTATCCTACCGGGCCAGCGGCAAAGACGCGCCGGTCGTGGTCGTCTTCGACGCCGACGGCAGCGCCGATCCCGAGAGGAACATCGTGACGTACGAATGGGGTTCTGGCGACGGGGAGACGGGCAGCGGCGTCCACGCGCGACATACGTTCCGAAAGATCGGCTCGTATGTCGTCACGTTGACGCTCACCGACGACTGGGGGCGGACGGCCTCGGCCCGGACGCGCGTGATCGCCATCGCGCCCGGCAAAGGCGCAGGCAACGTTCTCTGCGAGCGTTGGCGGAACGTGCCGGGCACGGATGTCAAACAGCTTCAGGCCCACTGGGCTTTTCCCCGGAAGCCGGACAGCGTCCTGCGGCTGAAGTCGCTTGAGATCCCCGACAACTGGGGCGACAACTACGGTGCGCGGGTCCGCAGCAACCTTCATCCCCCCGCGACAGGCGACTACACCTTTCGCATCGCCAGTGACGACAGCAGCCGGCTGCTGCTCAGCGCCGATGAGGATCCGGCCCGGGCGAGGGTGATCGCAGAGGTCGCCGGCAACTCCCCTCGGCGGAAGTGGTCGAACCAGAAGGGCCGGAAGTCCACCCCCATACGCCTGACCGGCGACAAGCGATACTGTATCGAGGTCCTGTACAAGGAAGGCGCCGGCAGGGACCACATGGCCGTGGCGTGGGAGGGTCCCGGGGTAAGTCTCGCCGTCATCGACGGCCTGTATCTCTCCCCACCAGCCGGCGATTGAGCAGGACGCGCGTTTCGCTCGGCGGGAAGGCTATCCGGCTTACGGCTCGGCCGGCCGGTAGCGCACGAGCAGGCTGGCACGGCGCGTCGGGATCAGCAGGGGGAAGTCCGTCGCCATCTCCCGGCCGGTCATCTTGCGGACGGTCTTCCCGCGTGCCTCGTCGATGAACTCCACTGTGTAGGACGCTTCGGGATCGAGGCCGCCGAGCTTCACGCTCAGGCCGAACACGTCACACTTCGAACGCCGGAATGCCAGGACCACTCCGGCGTTGAGGTCCGGCCGGTGCAGTTGGTAGGCGACGAGCGTGGTCGGCTTGGTCGTGCAGTCGGTCAAGGGGTAGAAGTCGCCGTACCAGTACTTCTGGTTCGCCTTGGCCTCGGCCATCGTGGCTTTGGCCGCCGCCATGTCGAAGCCCTTGTCGAGGAAGGCGAATTGGGTGATGGCCCCGGCCCCGGCGGCGCTGCGGAAGACGTAGGGCTGCGGCGACCAGCCGCACGTCTGGTGCAGCGGCAGGTAGAGGCTCATCCCGAGCACCTGGGCTTGGTCCCAATCCGAGTTGCCGGGCCGGCAGGCCGTGTCGCTCCGCCACAGCGGGACCGACCGCATGCACGTCTCCAGGTCGATCCGCCGCCCGCCGCTGGCGCAGTTGTCGATGTGCAGGCCCGGGTGCCTGGAGCGCAGCTCGTCCCACATCGCGTAGTGGCCTTCGACGTAGCGGATCTCGGTGATCCCCTGGCGGTCGGGCGCGTCGTTGGCCCGCCAGAACGCCAGCGGGTCGATGTTGAAGTCGTTGCGGTACCAGTCCATGCCGAACTCGGCGATCCGGCGCGAAAGCAGCTCGGCCAGCCATTTCCGGGCGGCGGGGTCGTTGAGTTTGAACAACCCGCCTTTTCCGCCGCCGAATACGAACTCCGGGTGCTCGCGAGCGATCTGGCTGCCCGGGGCAACCCGCTCGGGCTCGAACCACACGATGAACTTCAGGCCCGCCTCGTGGCACGCGTCGCTGATCGGCTTCAGGCCGTTGGGGAACTCCTTCGGCTTGGCTGTCCAGTTCCCCACGCCGTTGGGGAAGTCGCCCGGGAACCACGCCGCGTCGAGCCAGAGAAAGTCGCAGCCGAGCTCTCTGGCCACCTTCGCGGCGTGGAGTTGCCCCGCCTCGTCCCGCCACTTGGGGTGGCTGCGGTAGCGGTCGTAGCCCTGGAGGAACGTCGGCATGGCCAGCGGCTTGCCGCTGTCTTGCGGCACGTAGTGATGCAGCAGGAGCCGTCGGAACCGGTTGTGGGCCGCGATGCGGTCGCCCGTCCAGGTCATCACGAGGATACGAGGCGTCCGTATCCGCTCACCCGGGCGAAGCAGCATCCGCGTCCGCTCCATGCCGCCTCGCAGGCGAGTCGCGCCCGCGCGGTCGCGCGAGATCGACACGGCCCACTGGCCGGACCAGCCGACGGCCGTCAGCAGCCCTCCCCCGGCACACTCGAGGTTGAAGAACGGGAAGGCCCCATTGGATGATCGCCCGCCCACCGGGGCCATGCGAGAGTCCTGCCCGGGCCCGAGAGACTTGGCGAAGGGCTGGAAGGATCCCTCGCTACAGTTGTCCCCGGCCAGGCCGTGCAGCACGACGGGGTCCGCCCCGGCCTGGAGCCCCGTGTCGATCGCCTGGATGTCCTCGATGATGGGCGTGTCCTGCTTGCCGGCGTTCTCAAAATGCAGCACCCAGTCCGCAGCGGGATAGCGTTTGTAGACCTTCACTGTGGCGAGAACGCGCAACTGGGTCTTTGGGTCGGACCAGGTGACCTCGTGAAGCGTGAAGGCGTCGCCGTCTTTCGTCTTCACCGACCTCGGCCACGCCTTGAGCAGCTCTGCGGAGGCGGCCCCGCCATAGACGAACGACAGCGGAGGGCCCGTACTCGCCAGGATCGTTCGGGCTGGCCGATCGTCCAGCCAGAGCGCGCTGCCGTCGGCCATGATCAGCCGTGCGTCGGCCCAGTCCGCCTGGTCCCAGCCGGTCCCGTCGGGCGTGGCGTCCACTTTCAGGACAAGTTGCTTCGTGTCCTCGGGCAGGTTCACGCTCACCGCGACCGGCTCGTCGCCACAGCGCAGCACACGCGAGCGGAAGACGGTCTTGCCCTTGAGCTCGACCACGAACACGATGCTCCCCCTGCCCTTGCGCGTGTCGGCGTTGTTGTCCAGCCCGACGAACGCCTTGAATGCCGTGGCTCCGGGGGGCAAGGCCACGGCGATCTCACTGTTGGCGTGCGTGCCCAGGCCTCGCTTGTACGTCTGCCCTCCGATCCGCAGCGGCGACTGGAGAACCGACTGCCCGAACCGCAACACGTTGTGGTCCTGGCGGCGGATCTCCAGCTTGACGCGTGCGGATTCCGCGGCCGGCTTGCGACCGGCGAAGGCGGTCGACGCCCACGCCGCCAGGGCCCTGACTTCTTCCGAGGTAGCCATGATCGCATCGCCGGGGGCGCCATCGGGTATGTCGGCACTGTCCAGCGCCATGGCGAGGCCTCCCATGGGAAGCAGCAGAGCCAGCAAGCCAACTACAGAAGCTCTCCGCATCATATGTCCTCTCCGATCCCAGCCAGCCGCAAGCCTTCGCAGTTCGGGTGATGGTACAGGCAGCGATCGGGCGGACTCAACGGGGCGGCCCACATTCAGCAGCGTGGGCAGAGCGGCTGAGCTGGCGGGTAGTGACGTGCGGGCGGGGCGTGCTCCGTTCTTCGATCTCGATCGTGCGGTCGGCCGGGACGCCTCGGCGTTCGACCCGCTTGCCGGAAGGGTGGAACTCGACACTCACGTCCACGCGTTTGTGCCGGCCGAGGCCGAAGTGACGCTCAGTCTGTGCCGCGGCGTAGTAGCTGTGGCAACTCTGCCTGCCCCAGATGCTCACCTGCTCGTACCAAAGCAGCCTTCGCTTGCCGCCCGAGGCAGGCGCATGAATGCGAATCTTCGCGCCGGCGGCCGACCGATTCCCCTTCGCGCCGACCAACCGCACGCGGAGCCAATGACGACGCGGCAAGTTGTTCCGCATGACACGGACGCCCTTCTGCTTGCCATTGGGCCTCGTGGCGCACGTGAGCAGATCCAATCGGCCGTCCGCGTCGATATCGCCGAAGCACAGCCCCTCATCGACAGCCGCCCACGCCGTGTTGGGGAGGCCCCAAACGCTGTTGGCATACGTGAACGTCCCGTCGCCGCGGCCGCGGAGAACGTACAGGAAGTACCTGCCCGCAACCGCGACGTCCGCCTTGCCGTCGTTGTCGAAATCTGTGACGATCGCGCCGCCCCATGCCAGAGCGCTTGGCCTGGCCCGAACGTCCTCCAGTCCTCCAAGGGCAGCGTCCACGCGTCTGAATCTCCCGCGGCCGTCGTTCAGGTGGATACGTACAAGCCGGCTTTCGACACAGATCAGGTCTGGATGGCCGTCGTGATTCACGTCCCCGACGCCGTGGATGCTCCCCCCGCGCCTGTCGAGGCCGGACTCGGACGTCGCGTCGGCGAAGCCGCCACGCCCGTTGTTGCGGAGAATGCGGCGTTCGAAGGGAGCCCGGCTGTAGAAGTTCCCCTCCGTTCGCCCGTGCATGAGCAGGTCGATGTGCCCGTCGCCGTTCAGATCGGCCGGGATAAAGCCGCTCTGCTCGAAGCTCCCGGCGATCGCGCCCCGCTCCGGCCGAAACGAACCGTCTCCCTTGCCGTGGAAAACAGCGATCTGCTTGCCGTCATCCCGCAGGAAGTCCGCCACGCCGTCGCGATCGACGTCGAAGACGGCGCACCCCCGGCAGAACTCGGCCAGATGGCGGCTCCGACGGAAGTTCGCGCGAATGCCCCGAGGACCCCGGCGGAAGTCGTTGAGGTACAACACCCCGCCCCCGTCGTGCCACGACGTCAGAAGGTCGAGCCGGCCGTCCTCATCGAAATCGAAGCTCAGCCGGATCTCCCCGCCGGGATAGGGAATGTCGTTGTCGTACCGGACGCCCCGTTTCAGCCCCAGGTGCGGGTCGATCCCAGTGAAGCGGCCTTTCCCGTCGTTCAGGGCGGCCGCGGCCGGGGACCCGTGGCCGGCCAGGTGAATATCGAGGTCGCCGTCGCCGTCGAGGTCCAGCAGGGCCATTCCGCTGAGCCACCACTTCGGCACACGACGGTAGTGTGTCGCCAGGACCTCCGCGACACCGGAAGCCGTCGTGACGTCCACGAATGCCGGCGATTTCGTCTGTCCCGCGGGATCGTCGGCGCCAAGCGCGGCGGGGGAGATCAATCCCAGGAACACGACGGCCGACACCTTCGCTTTGCTCGCCATCGTCCTGCTCCGACCCGGCATCGGACGTCGGGTTATTGGAAGCCTATGGGCCAGGGACCGCTACCCGGCATGGTCGTGCGTGGGCACCGGCCGATCAAGCCTCTTGCTCCGCGCCGCCGGTGCTTGAGGGGGCTTCCTCCAGGGCATACACTCCGCTGAAGCAAGAGGAGAACGCAATGGTGAGACACTGCCTTTCGTGCGCACTGTCGATCGCGACGGCCCTGCTTGCCGTGACGGACCGGGCCGCCTCGGCCGCGCCGGACCTCCTTCGCCCGGCCAACCTCAAGACGATGGGCTGCGGCAAACCGGACACGCGCTACATGTTCGTCCGGTCGAGCCGGCCGGGCAATGTGTTCTACCCGGGCGAGGCCGTGGACCTGACGGTCAAGGTCACTCGGGGCAACGACCCGCTCAAGTCGATTTCGCTCGGGGTCATCGAGATCGCCACGCGACAAAACAGGTACCTCGAGGGCTGGTCGACGATGACTGCTCCGGCGGCGGTCGAGGTCGTCGGGCGCGTCGGGAAGCGTGATGTCCCCGTCACGGTGGCGGACAGGAAGGGCGCGACGGCCGAGATCGCCGTGAAGAACCTGCCCGTCCCCGCAAAGTACGGCACGTATGCCGTGACGATCGCCCCGAACGGCCGGGCGCCGCAGTTTCTCTGTACGCTGCTGCGGGCGCATCGTCCGAAGCAGGGCTTCGACGTGGACGCGCCCGTCTTCGGGGAGGGGCAGTTCCTTACGCACGACGATCAGGACCCCGAGAAGATCCGACAGCGAGCGCTGACGCTGGGGCGGCTGGGCATCAAGGGCGTGCGGATCGAGTTGGGCTGGTCGCAGTCGCAGGCCGGCGAGTTCCAGTGGAAGCGCTACGACGCGTTGATGGGCGGCTTGGCGGAGGCGAAGGTCAAGGCCCTGGTCACCATGGGCGGCCACCCGTCCTGGACGATGCCGTTCGGCCGGCCTACGCCGGCGTGCATCCCCGCCAAGCCCGACCACTCCTGCCTGCCGAAGCACTACGACCGGTTCGAGCAGTGGATTCGGGCGTTTTGCTCCCGCTACTGGGTGAACGGGCAGGGCGCCTTGTGGGCCATCGAGCACTGGAACGAGCCGTGGGAAGGCATCTCCATCAGCGGCTGGGAGAGCGACTCGAACCACTACCGCGAGCTCATGAAGCGAATCGCCCGGGGCGCCCGCTCGGTGGACCGTCGGATCAAGACGGCCGCGGCGTGCTCGATCATGAACACCGAGGACAAGTTCCTGGTCGGCGAGGACCGCGAAGAGCTGATAAAGCTGGTGGACCTGTTCACCGACCACTACGTTCCCCCGCGGACGAGCTACGGGCCGATGGTGGCCGGGTACTGGGGCAAGGAGAGCACCGACACCGAGACGTGGATCGCCGCGACGGAGGTGCTGCTGCCGCAGATCGTCTGCCAGTTCCTCGCCTGCGGCCAGGACCGCATGACCCCCTGGCACCCGGAGATGATCTACTTCTCCGTGCCGGGCGCCCCCATGAAGTATCAGATGCCCAACCCGGTGGCCCTGGCCTCCAACGTGTTCAACGCCTTCGTCACCGGGCGGAAGTTCCAGCGGCTGATGTTCCTCGAGCACTTGCCCTGGGCATTCCAGTTTGGCGCCGGCCGCGATGCGGTCGTGGTGCTGTTCGGCAAGCTCTATGCGCCGCACGGGGGGGACATCCGGGACGTGCTCTGGTGGCAGCTTCAACTCGCCGACGGCGGGACGATCGCCATCGACAACGCCGACGGGGCACTGGAGTTCCACGACATCGCGGGCAATCGCGAGTTCCAGGGGCAGAAGGCCGTGACGCTGCCGATGAACTACCTTTCGCACTACATCCGCTGCCCGCGCGGTGGGGCCGAGCTGATCGAGAAGCGCCTCCGCGCCGCCCGCATCGAGGGCGTTCGGCCGGTCGAGATCATCGCGCGCGACTTCGTCACGCCCGTTGACGCGCCGGGCGCGACGGCGCGGGTGACGCTGCACAACCTGCTGAACCGGCCGATCGAGGGCAGCCTGAAGGTCACGCCCCCCAAGGGCATTCGCCTGAAGACATCCACAGCCAAGGCGGAGCTGTCCGCGGGGCAATCGCTCGAGCTTCGCTTCGACGTCGAGCAGGCCAAGCCGGACCCGACGAACGCGTACCTGTTCTCCTACGACTTCGTCAGCGACGCCGGGCGAGCCGGTTGGAAGGAGAGCCTTCACGCCCTGGCGGCCCGGCGGCACACGAAGAAGATCGACGGGCGCCTGGACGACTGGCGGGATGACATCGGCGTGCTGGTGGACGCGAAGCTTCAGAAGGTCGACCCGACCGAACGGGCGTGGATGCCGTTCCTCAAGGCTCGCGACGCCCGCCCGGACGGGAGCTTCGCCGAGGTCAAGCTGGCGTGGGACGATCGGTTCCTCTACTTGGCCGCGAGCGTCAACGACCCCACCGACTACGCAGGCCACCAACGCCTTCAGCATGGGAAGTGGGAAGAAGACCAGTACTTCCGCAGCGCCGCCGATGATCGGGTCTGCGAGCGGCTTCGGCCGTTCGAGAAGTTCGTCACAGCCGACATGCGCCGCAAGGAAGTCGCCGAGAAACTCGAGGCCGACCCGAAGTGGCCGGAATACCGGAGGCTCCTGGCCAACGATGCCGACGCCAATGCAGCCGTGCAGACGGGGGCGGCCCGAGCGTACATCGAGTCCAGGCGCCGCGATCCGAACGCATCGTTCGCCGACGCCCGGCACGTCTACAAGAAAGTCCCCTGGACCGAGTTCCCTTGGAGCGGGGACACGTTCCAGTTCTCCCTCGACCTGATCGACGGGTACTTCTTCAACATGAAGCCGGACACCGATCGCGTGCCGTACGGCTTCCACGCCATGCCGGACGCCGACTACGAGTATGCCGCCTACGCCTGCACCGACGGCGGCACGGAACTGTGGCGGATCCTCGCGCCGGGCGTGCCGCGAGGGCATCACTACCCACGGCAGCCTCGGGCGAAGTACGACCAGGGCCCGGTCGCGGGTGGCAAGCTCGCCGTTCGCCGCGACGGCAAGACGACGGTGTACGAAGTGGCCCTGCCTTGGGCGGAGATGAAGCTGGACTCCGTGCCCTGGAAGTCGCTCGAAACCGAACCTTGGCGTCCCGAGCCCGGCCAGACCTTCGGCTTCCTGTTCCGCGCGAACAACAACGAAGGCCCCGCCCTGGCCTTCGGCGCCGACAAGAGCGCCACGAAGACGAACGGCCTGTCGCTGCATCCGTATTGGCAGGCCAATCCAAGCTGCACCGTTCGCTGGGCCTTGGGGCCGGACCGCCCGGGCGAAGGCGCCCCCTCGCCGCCTGCCAGGCAACCTCCCCCCAAGCCGACGAGCGGCTGGGTGGACATCTCTGCCGGTGTGCTCGGGAAGCTGAGCGCCGCGAACATCAAGCCCGCCTGGCCGGGCAAGACGACCGGTGTGTCCGTCGACCGAACCACCGGGCACGTCTACATGATCGTCTGCGGCCAGGGGGTCTGGCGCAGCTCCGACAAGGGCGCGACGTTCGAGCGGGTGGACGGCAAGGCCGTCGGCGGACGGTGCGAGACGGGCTACTCGCTCCAGTTCGACCCCGCCGGCAAGCGGCTGGCGTGCTTCATGCTGGACGGAAAGTCCGCCATGACGACGGACGGCGGCAAGGCGTGGACGCCGGTCAAGAACGTCCAACGCGGGTACGACTGGGCGGCGGCGGACTGGACCGGCAAGGACGTGAAGGACATCTTCGCCCTGGTGCACGAATCCGGCGGGATCGGGGCCGTCAGCTCCGACGGTGGGAAGACGTGGAAGCAGATCGGCAAGCGTTACCTGGCCGTGGGCATCTTCCCCGGCCGCGTCCTGCTGTGCGGCCGGGAGAAGCAGGAAGGCATCTTCCGCAGTGTCGACGGGGGGCAGAGCTGGACGAAGGTCAGCGACGCGACCCCCGTCGGCGTGATGACCGTCTTCAAAGGCCCGGGCTATTGGCTCACCAGCCGGGGCCTGCAGGTCACCGCTGACGAAGGCAAGACCTGGAAACGCGTCGGGGAGGTGTCCGGCGCGGCCTGGGGGCCGTACTTCGGACGTGACAGAAACCACTTCGTTGTTGTGACGAAGGAGGGATTCCAGGAGACGATCGATGGCGGCAAGACCTGGAAGCTCATCGCGCCGCTGCCGCCTTCGCTGAAGAAGGAGTGGAACCCGCGTGGATGGTTCCTCAACGTCGCGTGGGACCCGATCGGAGAAGTTTGCTACGCCTCACGCATGGGCCGGGGGACCTACAAGTACGAATACGGCAACGGCAACTGAGCGGCGGGCAAGTGGCCTCGCCCGAGAAGGTGAGCTGAAGTGACAGCCAACGTGAGACGCGAGAGAGAAGGCATGAAGGGCTATTCCGGCAGGGCCGTGGCTGTGATCGGAGTGCTGTCTGCCATGTGGATCGGCTTTTCGGCGAGGTCGGCAAGAGCCGCGGAGAAACCCGAGCTATTCGCTCCGGATGAGCCGGATCCGAAGATGGCCGAGATCCTGATGAAGAAGTTCCGGTTCGAGCTCGAGACCGACGCGCCGCTGACGAGCGCGGGCATCTTCGACCATACGGGACGGCTCGTCCGGCAGCTCTGGGCGCTGAAGCCCGTAGCGGCCGGGAAGCATAAGGGGGCATGGGACGGCAAGGACGAGTTCGGCAAGGCGATGCCGGCGGGCAAGTACACGTTCCGCGTGGTCCTCAACGGCTCGATGTATCGCAACGTGGGCATCCTGGGCAACACGGGCACCCCCCCCAACGAAATGGGGCACATCCAACATGGCGTGATCTCGGTGGCGACCGACCCCCGCGGCCGAATCTACACGGCCAACGGCTGGGAGGAGGCCGGCCACGACTTCAAGGTGATGGACTCAGGCGGCAGCACGCTGTTCCATGCCCGCTACCAGATCCGCAACGGCAGCCCTAACGGCGCGCCGCACGCGATCGCCGTGGACGACACGCATATCTACTGTGCGACGCACGGCTGGGCCAGTGAGCAGTGGAAGTCCAAGCAGCAGATCCAGCGTTTCCGGATCAACGACGGCAAGCACGAGACGTTCACGGAGATCAAGGACAACGCCGGGCACATCCAACTGTACGAATGGCCCGAGAAGCAGGTCCCGGAGGGCACCCCGAAAGAGGACGCCGGGTTGATGCGCCTGCCCGTTCGCGCGCTGGCCGTGCGCGGCGACGACCTGTTCGCCACCGACGCCCTCGGCGGGAAGGTCCATCGTTTCCACAAGGTCACGGGCAAGAAGCTCGGGGAGTTTTCCGTCAAGCTGCCGGCTGCCCTTGCCGTCGATGCCAAAGGCCGCCTATGGGTCGGCCACGAGCACGGCCGGGTCAGCGTCTTCGACGTAGTGGGCAAGAAGCTCGCGTCGCCGATCACGGATCTGGGTGAGGTGAAGTCGCTGGCGTTCGGCCCGGGCGGGCTGCTGTACGTCGCCGACGGCGGGGCGGGACAGGTCCGGGTCTACGAAGTTCCGGGCACGCAGGCCAGACAGATCCGCACGTTCGGCCGCCCGGCCAGGCCCGGCGACCATGCTCCGGACCGCTTCTACTCCCTGCGCGGGGCGGCCGTCGATGCGAGGGGCAATCTGGTGACGATCCAGACCGTTGCGACCGGCGGCGCCCGGATCGCGCGATTCAGCCCGGACGGCAAGTGCCTGTGGGAGCACATGGCGCTGATGCTCTGCGACGTGGGCAACATCGCGCCGTGGCGGCCGGACGAGTTTATCACGCATCGCTTCCACCGGCTCATCCTGACTGACAAGAACGCCGGCCGATGGGAATACCGCGGCACGGTCCTGGACGGCGACGCGAAGTACATCAACTGGCAGCACGGGGTGCTCAGGTTGCTGAAGCTCGGCGGGGTGGAGTTCTTCTTCCAGTGCTACGGCGACGGATTGCAGGTCTACCGCCGCCGGGGAGGCCTGTACCGCCTGGTGACCATGGTCGGCGGCCTCAACCCACTGCCGGACGGGCGCTACAACGACCGTCTTCCGAAGGAGCAGAAGCAGAAGCTCGGCCAGTGGACGTGGACCGACTCAAACGGCAACGCCGAGGCCGGGAAGGAAGAGATCGTCTGGTACAGGGAGCCCGGCAAGGGGCGATACGCCGTCTTCGGCATGAACGTCGACGCGAAGGGCAACGTGCTGTACTGCGACCACCACACGCGGGCCATCTGGGAGCTGCCGCTGGCCCGGCTGCACGAAAGCGGCAACCCCGTATACGACTGGGCGAAGGTCCGCCAACTCACGCAGCGCGATACGTCGCCTGTGGTGTTCTTCCCGCTGATGGCGGTGCGGGCCGACGACGGCACGATCTACGCCTTCGGCCGTAGCGAGGGCTGGAAGCGGCCCGGTGGCAAGACGGCGGGCTACGCCTGGATGGGCGGCTGGGCGCTGCGCCGCTACGACGCGAGGAACAAGGCGCTCTGGTCGGCGAAGCTGCCGCAGGTGTGCGTGGGCATGGACGCGATCCCCGGCGGCAAGGGCGTGATGCTGGGCTACTTCGAGAAGGCCCACGTCTACCACTACAACGCCGACGGCCTGCTGATCGGCAGGATGAAGCCGGGCGAGGCCGCCGGGAAAGTCACAGGATGGATGGATAATACCTCCGCCGTGGCCGTCAGCCGAGACTCCCGCGATGGCATGCTGGACGTCTTCGGCGAGGACAGTTGGCTCAACCGGAACATCTGGTACCGCGTCGACGACCGGAACATCGACCAAGTGACAGGGACCATCGAGATAGAGTAGGCCCAACTGAACCGCGATCTACCAGACTGAAGGGCTCCCGCACATGAAGGAGAGTCGACACCGAAGCCGCCGAGCGATAGTCTCGTCCGCCTTGATCGGAGCGATCGCCATGACGGTGAGCGGAGCGGCGGTCACGGCCGTTCGGCCGGAGGAGCAGAAGGCCGCCCGTCGGTGGTTCCAGCGGCATTGGGCCAGGGCGAAGCCGGCTCCCGCTCCGGTCGGGTTGCTCGTGCTGGCGAATCACGACCCCGTGATCCGCAACGGCCGGGGCGGCCGGCCGCTGAAGATCGCCGGCAAGCAGTACCGTCGCGGGCTGTACTGCCACGCCGTCAGCAAGGTCGTCGTCCACCTGCCCTCGCCGGGCAAGCGTTTCACGGCCGTGGTGGGCGTGGACAGCAACGAGCAGACTTCCGGCGGCAGGGGCAGCGTGGTCTTTTCCGTCCACGCCGGCGGCAAGCGGCTGTATCGCTCCCAGGTGATGCGTGAAGGGATGGCCGGCGAGGACGTGCGGGTGGAACTCGGCGGGGCCAGGTCGCTGACGCTCGAGGTCGGCAACGCCGGCGACGGGATCTCCTGCGACCAGAGCGACTGGGCCGACGCGAAGGTCGTCCTGGCCGACGGGAAGGCGCTGTGGCTCGGCGACCTGCCGTTCGTTGACCCCGCCGGAAGGGGCGGGCCGCCACTGTCGTTCAGCTACGGCGGCGGGCCGTCGTCGGAACTACTGGCCGCGTGGGACCGGAAGGACGTTCGGGAGAAGATCGACGACGCCCGGACGCGGCACACCATCACGTGGACGGACAACCGGACGGGCCTGGCCGTGCGCTGTGTAGCCGTCGAGTACCACGACTTCCCGACGGTCGAATGGACGATCCACTTCAGGAACGCCGGCAAGAAGGACACGCCGATTCTAGCCGACATCCAGGCGCTGGACACGTCGCTGTCGCGCGGGCCGACCGGCGAGTTCCTCCTGCACCACCACGTCGGCAGTATCGCGACGATGGACGATTACCGCCCGCTCCGGACGCCCCTGCGCGCGGGCGAGAAGCGCCGCTTCGCCCCGTCCAGCGGGCGGGGCAGCGACGGCGTCTGGCCGTACTTCAACATCGAGTCGCCCGGTGGAGGGGCGATCGTCGCGGTCGGCTGGCCGGGGCAGTGGGCGGCGACGTTCCACCGCGACGCCGCGACCGGCCTGCACATCCGTGCGGGCCAGGAGCGAACGCACTTCAAGCTCCTGCCGGGCGAGGAAACCCGCACGCCGCTGATCGCCGTTCAGTTCTATCGCGGAGACTGGCTCCGCGCGCAGAACGTCTGGCGGCGTTGGATGCTCGCGCACAACCTTCCTCGCCTGGCCGACGGCAAGGTGCCCGCGCCGCTGATGCCCGCCGCCAGCAGCAACCAGTGCCACGAGATGCAGAACGCCAACGAGGCCAACCAGAAGCGGTTCATCGACGGCTACCTCGACCACGGCGTTCGCATCGACTTCTGGTGGATGGACGCCGGTTGGTATGTTAACGGCACGAGCTGGCCGCGCGTCGGCACGTGGGAAGTCGACCGCAAGCGTTTCCCCAACGGCCTGCGGGCCGTCAGCGACCACGCCCACAAGCACGGCGTGCGGACACTCGTATGGTTCGAGCCCGAGCGCGTCACGCCGGGGACGTGGCTGTACGAGAAGCACCCCGAGTGGCTGCTGGGCGCCGACGGGGCCCAGAAGCTGCTGAACCTGGGCAATGAGAAAGCCCGCCAGTGGCTGACGGACCACGTCGACAAGCTCATGGCCGACGAGGGCATCGACATCTATCGACAGGACTGCAACTTCAACCTTCTCGGCTACTGGCGGGCCCACGACAAACCCGACCGGCAGGGGATTACCGAGATCCGGCACGTGACGGGCTACCTGGCCTACTGGGACGAACTGCGGCGAAGGCGCCCGGGACTGTTGATCGACACGTGCGCCTCCGGGGGCCGGCGGAACGACCTCGAGACGCTCCGCCGCTCCGTGCCGCTGCACAAGAGCGACATGGAGTACCCCAACCTCACCGCCAAGCAGACCCAGCTTTACGGGCTGGCCATGTGGGTGCCGTACTTCGGCGCGCCGGTCTACCCGGCCGACCGGGTGGACACCTACGGCTTCCGCAGCGGCATCGCGCCGATGACGGGGTTGGGCTACGACACGCGGCGAGACGACTACGACTACGCCCTGCTCCGCAAGCTCGTGGCCGAGTGGAAGCGGGTCGTGCCCAACTTCTACGGCGACTACTGGCCGCTGACGCCCTGGCGGGCTGAGCCGGACGTCTGGATGGCCTGGCAGTTCGACCGGCCGGAAGTGGGCGAGGGCGTCGTCCAGGCGTTCCGCCGGCCGAAGAGCCCCTACGAGTCGGCCCGGTTCGCCCTCCGCGGGCTGGACCCGTCTGCCTTCTACGAGGTCCGTAACATCGACATCGGGGCCGCGAGCAAGCTCACCGGCCGGGAGCTGACGGACAAGGGCCTGCTCGTGACCATCCGCGCGCGGCCGGGGGCGGCGATCATCCTCTACAAGCGGCTGAAGCAGGCCCGATAGGGACCCGCCCATGGCCACGTCGAGGATTGCCCCCGAGCACGCGGAAGTGAACCGCCTGGTCGCGGATCTCGGCATCCCGGCCGCCGGCAACCGGCTTGGCGTCGCGGCGATCCTCTACACGTATCGGTGCACGATCGCGTGCAGGCACTGCTGCTTCGGCAGTTGCGGTGCCCGCCCGGCCGTGCGGATGAACGCCGAGCAGGTTGTCGCGCACCTGCGCTCGCTGCACGAGTTGGGGCGGGTGGTCCACATTGCCGGCGGCGAGTGCATGATGTACTGGGACGAGCTTCGCACGGCCCTGGCCGCGGCGAAGGAAGCGGGCGTAACGCCCCATTTCATCGAGACGAACGGCTCCTTCGCCGACAGTGACGAGACGGTCCGTCGACGCATCGAAGAGCTCGCAGACCTGGGCGTCGTCGGCCTGCTGCTCAGCGCCGACCCGTACCATCAGACCTTCGTGCCGCCCGACAACGTGATCCGTCTGAGGCGGATCGCTCGGGAGATGCTGGGGCCGCTGAACGTCTGGTGCACCGACGAGCCGGACGCGCGGATCGCCGAGTTCGCTCGGATCGCGCGCGGCGAGCAGTTGCTGCGGGACTACGTGCGGGCCAACCCGCCGATGCTGGTGGGCACGGCGCACAGGCGGCTCCGCAAGTTCCTGGACAGCTACCCGCTGAACGAGATGCCCTGCGACGTCGGCTGGCGGCGCGAACACACCGGCCGGGACTGCGCCGTGGAGTTTCGATGGGAGACCATGTGGGAGATCCACGTCGATCCCTACGACAGCATCCAGACCAACTGCGGCGTCATCCTCGGCAACGCCGCGCAAACCAGGTTGGCCGGCCTGGTCGAGCGCGGCCCGGAGAAGGCGAACGAGATCGTGCGTATCCTCGCTACCGAAGGCCCGTTCGGTCTGGCCGACTTCGCTCGGGACCGCCACGGCTTCGATCCGCCCGAGACGGCCTGCTCAAAGTGCGATCTGTGCTACACCACGCGGAAGTTCCTCCGGCCCTTCCATCCCGACATCCTGGGCCCGGAGGAAGTGTACGACCGCTGACGACGGCTGGAGCTTCCCTATCGGCGGCTACTTGACGCGCAGCACGCGGGCCTCGACGGTGCGCTTATCGACGCCCCGGTCGATCTCGTAGACGACGAGCGTCCGGCCGTCCGGGCCGGCGGCGAGTGACGGTCGGCAGACGCTGACGCCCGATGCCGAGTCGCCCGAGGCGAGAACGCGCGGGGAGGCGTCCGGGAACCGCCCGGCCTTGACGTCGAACAGCGCTGTGAGGACGGCGTAGTTCAGTTCGTTCGGCTTGCGCGGCGTCCGCCAGCCATAGTCCATGGCCAGGACGACGTGGCCTCCGTTCCATGCCGCGGCCCCCTGCCAGAACGCGAAATGCCCCTTGCCCTGGTGGTAGCCTCCCCCGCCGGAGGCCAAGAGCTTGTGCACGTCGAGCAGCATAGGCGGCTGGTCGGGTGCACGTACGTCGACGCGTTTGGGGATCTGATCGCGGGGCCTGGCGGACCCATCCAGTCGCAGGCAGGCGAGGCGCGGGGCGGGCGTCCAGCCGGAGAGCCAATGATCAAACGCCGTCGCCCATCCGTCGGGCGTTGCGCAGGCGGCCAGGCGGGCCCGCGGCTCGCCGGACAACTGTACGGGGGGGGCGATCGGCGCGCACTTCCGCGGGTCGACCAGCAGCGCATGGCCCGTGGTCCGGTTGGCGTGCACGTCACGGAGGAAAGTGACGAGGCAGGTCCGGCCGTTGCCGGCGACGCTCGGGCGGAACCGCGACGACAGGCGCTCCCACCAGTAATGTCGGTCGCCCAGCCAACTGCGGCCGGGAGGTCCGGCCTTGGCGACAGTGGCGGCATCCTCGGCGCCCAGGGCGCGCCCGTTGGGGTCGAGCACGTTGCCGTCGGGTTTGACGCGTGCGCCGTACAGGCCGTACACGGGGTACCGGCGTGCGTCCATCCACACGACGAGGTACTGCCCCGCCGCGAAGGCCACAGCAGGCCGGGCCTGGTTGCCGCCTCTTCGGGCCACAGGGAAGCCGTCCCTGTCGAGCACCTTGCCCCGCTGCGTCACACGAGCGGCGTAGACGTCGTAGTCCTTGCCGTTGCGCAGGTCCTGCCACACGACCAGGAAGTTCGTGCCGTCGAAGGCGACGGCCGACCACTCCTGTAAACCCGCCGCCGCGCAGATGCGTATGCCGGCCGGGTCCAAGGTCCTCCCGGTCTGCCCATCGATGCGAGCACAGTAGATGTCGGCCGTGGGCCGGCCCACCTGGCGCGAGCCGTCACACCACGCAACGAGGTAGACCTGCTTCCCGTAGGCGCACGACGCGAAGTGCTGGAGCCGGCGGCCGTCGCGTGCACACTTCGGCGCAACAGCGAACGGCGCGGAGGCTGTGAGTTCGCCGGCCTTCTCTGCCTTCGCCGAACCGGCCAGGCAGAGGGCCAGAATGCCCGTCATCCTGAAGGCACGATGAAGGCCCCGCCTGGCTGTCGAGGTCTGCGCTATCGGGCGAGGTGGGCTCATGTCAGTCCTCCGACGCGAAAGTGAATCGGACCACCCAGCCGCCCCAACCGTAGTCCCCGGTGAAGGCGTAGAGGCGTCCATGGCTGTCGAGGCATTGGACGGCCGCCATATGCCGCCAGCGGTCGTCCTGCCGCCAGTTCGGCCGCTGGGGGCAGGGCCTGAAGTTCCCGTCGCGCCGGAGGGTAGCCACTCGGCCGCCGTGAATGCGCCGCGGGACCGACTCGTCGCCGCCGCACGTGTACATAACGGAAGCATCGGGGCTGTAGCAGATAAGCACCGTGTGGAAGCCGCTGGTCAGGAGCGTCGGCCCGTCCAGGCCGGGCATGATTCGCCCGATGCCCGCGACGCGCCGGGCCTTTCCGGTGCGCGTGTCGTAGCGGAGAAGGTCGGGGCCGCCGCCGGGCATCCAGTAGAAGACGCCGTCCGCCGTGATGTGAGACCCGCCCACGTGCCAGTCGCGAATGGCCGTCCGCTTGCCGAGCTGCTTGCGAAGTTCCTCCGAGCCGGCCAGCAGCGTACCCTTGTCGTCCTTGAGCTGGTAGATGCCGCCATGGCTCGCGAAGTAGACGGAGCCGTTCGCACCCAGGGCGAACCGGGACGTGCACCCGACCTTCATCTGGAGCGCGGGAAGCCATTGGGATTCCTCGGGCATGCGGGTGCCACCACCGGCGACCGTCGTCACCCACCACATTCCGTCGGGTCGACGGAAGATCTTGCGCAGGCGCCCGGCCTGCGCCTCGGAGACGAGCACGTTCCCCGAAGAGTCGCAGGCGATCCCGGCATCGCTGTAGCTGCCGACGCCGAAGTCGAACATGGCCTGGTCGGCCGGCCCGTCGCGCCAGCCCCGTGTGCCGTTGCCGGCGAGGATCCGGGCTTGACCATTGCGGACCCGAAAGAGGATGCTGTTGTTGACGTCGATCTGGTAGTACTCACCGCTTGGACCGAACGTGCCGGTGCTCTCTCCGTCCCAGGATTTCAGTGCTTCCAGAGCCGGCCCCCCCAGGCCCCCGTCCATCGACGCACGGAGGAACGCGAAGTGCTCGCAGCCCGTGACGCGACCGACGGCCCGGTTGCGTTGCGGCCCCGAAGGCTCCGCCGGGACGACCGGCGGCACAGCCACGGAGAGCAGCGCCGCCGGGAGCAGCGCTGAGGCGACGAGGACACTATGACCCTTGTTCCGCATTTGGGGATCCTCCCTGGTGGGTGAACTCGACGGTTGCGCCGCGGCCGCCGCTGGCCATCACGCGGTGGATGCGTACGTCGGTTGCTCCGGCCGGTGACTTGGCGGGCAGCCAGACGCGCGTTCTGCGAAGCGGGGCGACGTGGCGGAGGATGGTGGCATCGTCCACGCCGCCGGTGTCCCGCAGCGGGCCGGAGCCGAACTTCGACTTCGCCGGGTCCGGGTGGTCGCCGACGCTTTCCAGGAACGCGAAGCCCTTCGGGGCCACCTTCTTGTTGCTCGTGTTGATGTTGCAGCCGATCAGGCCGCCCCGCGCTGGGGGCTTGGCCTTGTTGACCCATACGGTCTCGGCGGTCGTGCCGGGCTGGTGTACCCAGAACTGGTTGTTCAGTGCCAGCACGCTTGCCTTCCCGCCGTCGCCCCGCAGCTCGAAGCGACAAGTCTGCTTCGTCCCCACGGGCAGGAGTATGCACGTGGCCAGCGTGAACAGGCCCTGGAAGTTGTCTGCCGCAATCGTTGGAGAATCGGCCGACGTGGCATAGGAGAACCGCGTGGCGTCGATCGAGAGCGTGCCGCTGTCCTTGAGATGCAGGCCGGTGACGGCGCCGGAGCTGCGCTCGTGGTAGACGCCGCGGACGACCAGCCGCCCGCCCCGTCGAACGTCGTACTGCCCCGCCGCCGAACCGGTCGCGCCGGTAAAGACAGCCACGGTGCTCTTGGTCGCCGCGCCGCCGCCACGGCCGACAACGTCCACCCATGCCCCGCCGTGGCCGCTGCCTTGCAGTGCCCGCAGCAGCACGTTGGTCCCGCCGAGGCCGTTGACCCGCAGGGCGGCGGTCCGGCCGTGACGCTGGTCTCGGGCGCCGTTGGTGTTGAGCTGGTCGGCGAAGATCCGGCCGCCGGGCTGATCGGCGTTCTCGACGGCCAGCGCCCGCCCGTTCGGAGCATGGATGTAGAAGTCGCGCAGCGTCGCATGGCTCGGGCCCTTCAGCCGCAACACGACGCCACCGTCGGGCCCGGCCCAGTTCAGCCGCGTGGCCGTCTCGCCCGCACCGTCCCCCACGAGCCGCACGTCGCAGTTCGCAGGGATGACGAGCGTCTTGGCGATCCGGTACTTGCCCATCGGCAGATGGACAACCGGCCGTCGGCCGGTGAGTTTCGTGGCCTGGTTGACGGCCTTCTGGATGGCGTCTCCGCCCGCGCCGGCGGGAACGTCGAACACCTTGCGCTTGCGCCGGGGCGGCGTTGGTGGAAGCTCCGGCAACCGAACGGGGATGTCCTTTGCCGCGACGACGCGTTCGGCGATTCGCCGGAAGCGGCCGCGCTGCTCGACGGCGTCCTTCCTCGTATAGGTGTTCCCGACCAGCGTCTGGTCGGCCCAGGTCATCCGTACGCCGCGAGCCTTGCCCGAAAGCCGAAAGACATTGTCCACGACGAGGTAGGGTCCGGCGTTGGAGAGGATCACGGCCCAGTCACCCGTCGGGTCGAGGATGCGATTGCCCGTCAGACTCACTGGCGAGCCCCACGTGTGGCCCGTGCCGAAGTCGAAGAAGCACTTCGAGCCGACGCTCGTGTTGTTGACGACGGAGAACGCCATCAGGTTCATCGCGCCGACGTCGGCGATGCGTGAGCGGAGGAACAGGTTCTGCCACGCGTGCCAGTTGCCCATGACGTTGTAGATGCCCCGGCCGCAGTCCTGGAAGAGGCAGTACCAGACCCAGATGTCCATCGAGTTCCAGTTGACCGTCTGGATGCCCGTATCGCAGCGAAGGAACCGGCAGCGAAGGACCTCGTTCTCGGCCTGGCCGTTCGTCTTGGGCCCGCCGAAGACGAGGCCCGCCTTCATGTCCCGGAAGGTGATATCACTGGTCTCGTTGTAGGTGGAGAACGCCGGGCCGTACCGCAGCCCCGCCGCCGCTCGGGAAGCTCCGTCGAAAGTGAGGCGGGAGATCTTCGAGTACCACGCGTCCCACTGGACCATAGTGCCGCCTTCGGCCCCCGCCCAACGCAGGACGGTGCGTTCGGGATCCTCGCCGACGACGGTCACGCCCTGGCAGTCGGTGTGGGCCTTGCGGACGGTCTTCACCGTGTCGGTCAGCCGGTAGGTCCCCGCGGGAATGTAAAGCACGCACGCCTTCTCGTGCTTGACGAGGTCGTCGAGCGCGCGCTGAAGCGCCTTGGTATCGTCGGCCTTGCCGTCGCCGACTGCCCCGTAGTGGCGTTTCAGATCGCGCCAACTCGGGAATGGCCCGACGAACTCCTCGTCGCCGGTCTCGGCGGACGCCTGCGGGGCAGAAAGAAGGAGCGTCCCGGCGACCACGATCAGCTTGATGAAATGGCGGTTCATGTCAGTCATCCGAGGCCTGCTTGAGCACGGCTGAAAGGCTGGCGGGGGGGGGCTCGCGTCGCCGCCCGGCTTCTGTCCGTTGCCACCAGCGAATCGAGAGGTATATAGTACCGTGTTCGGCGTGAGATTCCACAAGCAGCACGATCGAGAGGCGCCGGTCTCGTGATCCGCCGATCCATCGAGATCCCGATTCGCTGGCTGGCCCTGACGGGCATTGCGGTGGGCGGCGCTGTCTTCGCCGGCTCCGCCCGCGCCGAAGGGCCCGTCGACGTGCGGATCGACTGCTCCCGGAGAATGGGTGAGGTCCGCGCGCTGCACGGCGTCAACAACGGCCCGGTCAACTACGGCGAGACGATCGACCTGTCGGCCTACTACCGGCGGGCGGCGTTCCCTCTGGTGCGGCTGCACGACAGTGAATGGCCGAATCCCGACGTGGTGGACATGCACGCGGTGTTCCCGGACCTTCGGGCCGACCCCAACCGCCCGGAGAGCTACCGCTTCGGACGCACGGACGACTACGTCAAGGCGATCGTCGACAGCGGAGGCGGGATCGTCTATCGCCTGGGCGAGAGCATCGAGACGACCCGCCGGAAGGTCCACGTCAACCCGCCGGCCGACTGCCGCAGGTGGGCCGAGGCCTGCGTGGGGATCATCCGCCACTACAACGAAGGATGGGCCGAGGGCTTCCGGTACAAGATCCGCTACTGGGAGATCTGGAACGAGCCGGAGAACCGCCCGAACATGTGGACGGGAACGGACGAGGACTACTACCGCCTGTACGCCACGGCCGCCAGGCGCATCAAGGGGCGCTTCCCGAGTCTCATGGTGGGCGGCCCCTCGACGGGCTCGATCGGCGAGGTGAAGGACGGGCGTCTGCTGCCGACGTCGTTCCTGAAAGGCTTCATCGGCCACTGCAAGAAGCATCGAGCGCCGCTGGACTTCTTCTCGTGGCATACGTATTCGGACGATCCGTACGTCTTCGCCCTCAAGGCCCGCGCCGTGCGCAGGTACCTCGACGAGCAGGGGTACAGGAAGACGGAGAACCACCTCAACGAGTGGAACTACCTGCCCGACAACGACTGGCGCCCGATCAGCGTCGCCGGCCAGGGCATCACGCGCCAGCGATGGTACGCCCGGCAGGGCGGGGCGGAAGGCGCGGCCTTCCTGGCCTGTGGGTTGATGCACCTCCAGGACAGCCCCGTGGACGTGGCGAACTACTACCGCGGCGACGCGAACCCGTTCGGCCTGTTCAACTGGCACGGCGTGCCGAAGAAGACCTATCACGCCATGCGGGCCTTCCGGATGCTGCTGGAGACGCCGCTGCGCGTCAAGGCGTCGGGCGGACAGCCGGGACACCTCGCCGTCTGTGCCGGGGTCAACAAGGACCGGACGGCGCTGACGGTGCTGATCGGCAACTTCCGGCATCAGGCACGCACGCTGGACCTGCGGATCGCCCCGGTCCCCTGGCAGGGCACCGCGCGATGGGAACTGCGGCGGCTGGACTCGGGGAAGGACCTCGAGCCGGTCCGATCCGGCGCCATGCCGGGACGGCAGCTTCGCCTCGATGCGAAATGCCCGGCGCCATGCGTGATCGTCATCAAGGTGAACAAGTGAGGGTCGTGTTCCCGGCGCCCGGGAAGGGCGCCGATCACCGAAGGAGTCCGGGATGCAGAGCCGTGTATGCTGTCTGGTCTGTGGCGTGGTGTTCCTGTCGTGCCTGGCGCCGGCGAATGCTACCGTAACGGAGAACCTCAACCTGGAGGTCCTGCCCGCGCCGGGGCCGGTGAGGGTGGACGGATCGGCCGGGGAGTGGGATCTGTCCGGCGGCATCTTCGCCTGCGGAGACGTCGAGCACGCCGCCGGCAGCTTCGCCGTCTGGTTCCACGCCATGTTCGACGCCAAGCATCTGTACCTGCTGGCCCGTTGGGTTGACGAGACCCCTATGAACAACCCGGGCAGCTCGAAGGGCGACTATGGCTTCAAGGGCGACTGCCTTCAGGTCCGCGTCGTCACCGCGCCGGACGTGACGGCCCCCGCTGTGGCCCGCGCCGGGCAACGCGACAACGATGCTCCGAAGGCCCGCACAACACACCTGACCTGCTGGCGGGACAAGGACGGCCTGGACGTGATCGACGTCGCGTACGGCCGGCGTTTCAACGAGGGCGCCCTGAAGAACGCCAAGGACAAAGGCGCCGAGCAGGCCTTCACCGTATGGCCGGACCGCAAGGGCTACACGCAGGAAATCGCCATGCCATGGGCCTTGCTGACCAAGCCGGGCATGCGGATGGAGGCCGGCGCCCGGCTGATGCTGACCATCGAGCCGAACTTCACCATCGGCACGGGCGGGCGGCTGAGCATCAAGGACCTCTTCAAGCCGGGCGTGCCCATCGACCGCGTCTTCACGTTCACGGGCAACCGGTGCTGGGGGTATGCGACGCTGGCCGCCAAGGGGAAGGTCCCGCCGCGCCCCGTCCGGCTGGCGGACGGGCGGGAGTTCGCCGTGCGATTCGAGAAGGGCCTGCCGGTGATCGACTGGACCGGCCTGGTCACCAGCCGCATGCCGCAGGGCTTCAAGACGATCCGCTTCTCCCTGCCGGAGAACGCTTACGTCAGCCTGAACGTCTTCGCCCCCGACGGCACGGTCGCCAGGCAACTGCTGACGTGCCACCGGCTGACCAAGGGCGACCACGACGTCCTGTGGGACGGGCTGACGATGATGTCCGTCCGCCGGCCGGGTCGGGTGCTGCCGGTTGGAGAGTACACGTGGGAAGGCTTCTATCACACCGGCATCGGCCTGCGCCTGCGCGGTTGGGCGGGCAACAGCGGGCCGGCGCCGTGGCGAGGCTGGGGGGCCGATCACGGCAACCCGAAGGCGTGCGCGGCCGCCGGCGATCAGGTGTACGTCGGCTGGGGCGGAGGCGAGGGCGACAAGCCGCTGCTGGCCTGCGACCTCGACGGGAAGATCCAGTGGAAGAACATCCGCGGCGGCATCGCCAGCGCCGCCCCCGTCGCCGCGGACGGCAAGACGGTCTACGCCTTCAACAGTATCGGCCAGTACGTCGCGAAGGCCGTCTACCGGCTCGACGCCCGGACGGGCCAATACACCGAGTGGAGCGCGCGCAAGAGCACCGACCTGACCATGAAGGACCTGTGGGAGGGCGAGAAGGAGATCCCCGACAGCCCCAGCGGCCTGGCGGCGGCGGGTGGGAAGGTCTTCATGAGCTTCTCGGGCAAGGACGCCGTGGTGGTCGTGGACGCCGCGACGGGCAGGATCGACAAGGGGCTGAAGATTGACAAGCCCGGCGATCTGGAGGCCGTCTCGGCCGAGCGTGTCTTCGTCGTCTCCGGGGGCGTCAAGGTCGTGTCGGCGGACGTCAGGACGGGCGCGGTCGCGGCGGCCGCCCGGCCGGTCCTGAAAGGCAAGGACTGGGTCTCCGCACTGGCGGGTGACAAGACGGGGAACCTGTACTTGGGTATTCGGGGCGACCATCACCACGTCCAGGTCTTTGGCGCGGACGGCAAGCCCCTTCGGCGGATCGGTCGCAAGGCCGGGCGAGCGCCGAACGGGCCCTGGACACCCGACGGCATGCTGAACGTCAGCGGCTTGGCCGTGGACTCAAAGGGACAGCTTTGGGTGGCGGAGGACGACGGGTCGCCCCGCCGCGTCAGCGTTTGGGACACCCGGACCGGTGCGTTCCGGAAGGAGCTGTTCGGCGCCTCGTCGTACGGGGCAACCGGGGCGGCCATCAATCCGGTGGACCCGTACCTGATGGTGGGCCAGGGCTGCGAGTGGCGCATCGACCCCAAGACCGGGCGTGCGACGTGCCTCGGGACGATCACGCGCGAGGGCATGAGCGCGTCGCGGTTCGGCTTCGGCAGCGGCGGGCGGCTCTACCTGGCCGTGACGTCGGGGTTCCTCCACGGGGCCAAGCCCGTGCGGATCTACGAGCGGCTGGGCGACGCCCGGTACAAGCTGCGGACGATACTCCACCCGCCGGAGGGCAAAGGCAAGCCGGTGCGCATCTGGTCGGACGAGAACGACGACGCGCGCGAGCAGCCCGCGGAGGTCAGGGCCTTCGACATCGACCTCGGCGCATGGATCCAGGGCTGGTACATGCCGATGGCGCCCGACCTGTCGTTCTACGGCACGCGGTACAGGGTCGCAGTGACGGGGTTCACGTCGTGCGGCGCCCCGCGGTACGACCTGTCCAAGGCCGTCAAGCTTCCCGGGCCTAAGGAGGGCCGAGGCGGTATGGGTGCACAACTGGGTCACGGATCGGCGGACGGGCGCTTCATGCTCTACAACGCCGGCTACGGCCTGGACCACAGCACGATGGACTGCTACGACGTCGTCGCCGGGCGACTGCTGTGGACGTATCCGAGCAACTTCACCGGCGTGCACGGCTCGCACAGGGCGTGCCCCGCCAAGGTGGGGATGCTCCGCGGGGCATACGACATCGTCGGTGCGGCCAAGCTGCCGCCGCCGATCGGGAACATCTGGGTCGTGCCCACCAACAAGGGCGAGTGGCACGTCCTGACGGAGAAGGGCTTCTACCTGACGCGCCTGTTCGAGGGCGACCCGATGAAGAACGTCTACCCCGACCGGCCCGTGCCCGGCGCCGTCCTCGACACCTGTCCACCCGGCGCGGGGGAGGAGGCCTTCGGCGGATCCCTCACACAGACAAGGGACGGCGGGCTTAGCGTGCAGGCCGGCCACATCAGCTACTGGAACGCCGAAGTGGTGGGGCTGGACACGATTCGTCCGCTGCCGGGCGGGAAGGTCGTCCTGACGGCGGATGACGTCCGAACGGCCCATGCGTTCCGCGCCCGGTACCTCCAGACGGCCGTCGGGACGAAGCGCCTCGTCGCCCGCAGGGCCTCGCCGACCTTCACGGGCGACCTGGACAGGGACTTCGCCGGCGCCGAGTTTGCCACGTATCGGAAAGGCGGCGCGACCGCCTGCCGCACCGCGGCCGCGTGGGACAGCAAAAACCTGTACGTCGGCTGGGACGTCAAGGACGCCACGCCCTGGGTCAACGGCGCCGACGCGCCGGAGTTCCTCTATGCCCGTGGTGATACGGTGGACCTCCAGCTCGGCACCGACGTCAAGGCGCCCAAAGACCGGAAAGAAGCGGTGTTGGGTGACCTGCGGGTATCCATCGGCCCGTTCCGGGGCAAGCCCACCGTGGTCGTCTACCGCAGACGGGCCGTTGAGAAGCGCCCCAAAGTCTTCCGATCGGGCGTGGTCAAGGGCTACGAGATGGAGAGCGTCGTCGTTTCGACGGACGGGGAGGTCGAGGTCAAGGTCGACCGCGCGAGGAGGCGCTATATCGTGGAGGCGGCCCTGCCGTGGGCGGCGCTGGGCACCAAGCCGGCGGCGGGCGCCACGCTGCGGGCGGACTTCGGCGCGACGCACGGCAACCGGGCCGGCAACGACACAGCCCTGCGGACCCACTGGAGCAACCAGCACACCGGGCTGGTGAGCGACGAGGTCTTCGAGCTGAAGATGGTCCCCGTGAACTGGGGAGAGCTCTTGCTGAAGCCCTGACGCCTTCACCACCCCGTTGTCGGACGGTCCGGATGTGGCATGCACGGACATCTCTGACGGCCTTGTTGCGATGGCCGTGCCCGGTCTTGCTGGCCCTCACGGCCGTTGCGGCTGGGGGGAGTGCGGTCGGCTGGCGCGGCGACGGTACGGGGCGCTTTCCCCAGGCCGGCCCGCCCACTACGTGGGACAGCGAAGAAGGCACACACATCCTCTGGCGAGCCGAGGTCGGCAAGGGGCAGTCGTCTCCTGTCCCGGTGGGCGGGCGAGTCTTCGTCGCATCCGAGAAGGACCTGCTGGTATGCGTGGAACGGAAGACGGGCGCGACCGCAGCCCGGGCGAACGATCTTGTGCGTCCGATCGCTGCCGACGAACTTGCCCCAGAACAACAGCTCGTGCCACTTGTTGGCCGCCGTGCGGTCGCGCCCGTCGACGTGGTTCAGCACCGCCTCGATCTGGTGCATGTGGTCTTCGACCGCCTCCGACGGACCCCGCTGGTAGTTGTAGTGATACACGGTGTACGTCTTCTTCAGCACGGGCAGGTCGTTGGGGTCCCGGCTGCTGTTGCTGATGTCGCCCCAGGGCCCGGCCATGTTCGACTCCCAAAGGTTCACCACCCCCCCCGTGGTAGCCCCAGATCCAGACCTGCTTGACCCCCTTCTGCTCGACCCACCGCCGGATGCCGATCCGCTCCATGATCTTGTTGTAGTCGGTGTTGGGCACTTTCCTGCCGGGCCGGGGCACGGTGGGCAAGGGCTCGAGGTACTCGATCGTCCGGAGAATCCGGTAGACCAGGCTCGGCTTTGCGCGGGGATTCTTGTAGGCGTGGTATCGCGAGCCCTCCTGGAGGGCCTTGGCCACCTCGGCGGTGAGCTTGTCGGTCTTCTCCCGCGTTTGCTTGAGCGGAGCTCCCCAATCGCCGGTCACGCCAATGTCGATCCGGTCGCCCTTGACCGGGAAGTACTTGACCACGACCACCGGAATCTCCATCGGCGGCTTCGGCCGATGCGGCTGGGCGGCGTGAAGGCTGCCGGCCAGGAGGGCAAGGCAACCGACCCGGGCGACGAGGAGGAGCGTCCTCCGGTTCGCGATCATCTGGCGATCTCCGGTGCTGATGACACAGCGGCGGGTGAGGCGAGCCCACCAAGTGGCGACTCCAGCCTCGATGCGCAGAGCGGTCAAGGACGGCCCGAGCGACAGAGGTCGACCCACAGCGGTTCCCGGACGTAGACCGCTCTGCGCTGGACCCTACCTGTCTAGCCGCTCCGGTGAACAAGCGTGCTATGGTCATTCCCCCTCCGGAGCCCATACTACTGGGGGTACTGGCCCCGCGTGGAGGCGATCGTGATGAGACGCAGCACTTCCTGGACTGTCTTCGTGCCCGTGGCGTGGGCCGGGTTTTGCCTCGCCTCGCCTTGGGCAAGCCGTGCGGACAACTGGCCGGGCTGGCGCGGGCCCACGGGCGTGGGCCGCTCCGCCGAGAAGTCCTTGCCGCTCCAATGGGACGGGAAGAGCGGCGAGAACGTGCTGTGGAAGGCCTCGCTGGCCGGGACGACGGGCCACTCCAGCCCGATCGTCTGGGGCGATCGCGTCTTCCTCACGACGGCCGCGAAGCAGACGGGCGAGCAGGAAGAGAGGAAGGAAGTCCCGGAACCCCACCTGGTTTGCTACCAGGCGGCCGACGGAAAGACGCTCTGGCGAACGCCCATCCCGTCGGGCAAGCAGCCGGCCGGATATGCCATCTACGCCGTGCCGACGCCCGTCACCGACGGCAAGGTGGTGTACGCTTGGTTCGGCTCGGCCGTCATGGCCGCGGTGGACTCCGGCGGCAAGCTCCTATGGCGAAAGGAACGACCCGGACCGTTCAAGCTGAATCCCGGCATATGCAGCAGCCCGATCCTCTACAAGGACACCGTCATCCTGCTCTGCGACCAGGGCCGCGGCGAGGGCTTCCTCCAGGGGCTGGCCAAGAGAACCGGCGAGGTGAAGTGGCAGCAGAAGCGAGAGAAGGTGTCCTACAACAACACGACGCCCCTGCTCATCGAAGTGAAGGGCAAGCCGCAGATGGTCATCGCCGGCAAGTACGTCTACAAGGCGCGAAGGGACGAAGACATCGTGTGCCTGGACCTTGCCACCGGCAGGGAGCTCTACACGGCGAAGCTGGACGGCATCTCGAAGCTCGCCAGCCCGTTTGCCACCGCGGACGGGCGCGTCTACTTCGCCACCGCGGGCAAGAGTTACGTGATCCAGGCCGGCCCCAGCCTCAAGGTGCTCGCCGCCAACGACCTCGGCGGCGAGATGGACGGCTCGTCCCCCGCGGTCTCCGGCGGGCGGATCTTCATCCGCGGCCGCAAGTTCCTCTACTGCGTTGGCAGGAGATGATCGTCGGTCAACTCCAGCAGCCCGGTGGTGTTGCGAGGGATCCTGCCCCCCGGGAGAACACCGCCCGTGGGGCCGTCGGCAGACAATCATGCTTGCTGCCGGCCCAGCCGGAACCGACAATGCAGGTCGTGACTCAGCTTTGGCCCCCTGGCCGGGGACGGAGATTATGTGCCACAGCAATTCCCACAGGAACCGTCCAGTCCGTTTGATGCTCTCCTTGGCACTTCTTGCGGCAGGGGCGTTGTGGCCTCGAGCAGGCTACGCCGGGGGCCCGAGCAGACTGCCTCACAGGCCGGAGGGGTTTGGGGCCGTCTCGCAGGGAGGACGAGGCGGGCGCCCGATGACGGTCACCACGCTTGCCGATTCGGGGGCCGGCTCTCTCCGCGAAGCTCTGGCGGCCCGAGGGCCCAGGATTGTCCGCTTTGGTGTCGGAGGCACCATCGAGCTGCGGAGTCCGATCCGCGTGACCAGCGGCCGTGTCACCATCGACGGCGAGACCGCCCCGGACGGCGGCATCACATTGCTGAACCACGGCATTCATTTCGTCGGGGACTGTGACGACATCATCGTAAGACACTTGCGCATCCGCGTCTTGACCGGCGGGGCCTCGGGCGATGCCCTCCTGTTCTGGGGCTACAAGGGAGGAACAGTTGAGCGGGTCCTCGTGGACCATTGCTCGCTGATGTGGGCGACTGACGAGGTGGTCAACACCTGGGGTAAAGTGAAGAACCTGACATGCCAGTGGACGATCATCGCGGAGGGACAGTCTGAAGCAGACCATCCCAAGGGCTTCCACAGTATGGGCTGGCTTTCCGGCGAGGGTACCGATCGCGTCACGATCCATCACTGTCTTTTCGCCCACAACGGCGATCGCAGCCCACGCGTCCATGGCGGCGTCTACGACCTGGTGAACAACGTCATCTACAACTGGACCAACCACAACGCCACCAAGATCGGAAGCGGGGCTCACGTCAATGTGGTTGGCTGCTCCTACATCCCGGGGCCTCAGTCCGCCAAGTTGGAGGAGTGCATTCTGCTGGAGGATCCCCAGAAGGGCACGCAGGTGTACGTCGCATCAAATATCGGACCGTTGACTCCTGCCGCCAAAGGAGACCCCTGGCGCAACGTGACCTGGTATGAGAGGGTCGCGGGCAAGTGGAAGAAGCACCGGCCTGCACCAGGGGCCTGCCGCGCGGCGAAGCGATTCGATGCCCCCGCCGTTCGAACAGATTCCGCCGAGAAGGCCTACGAGCTCGTGCTCAAGTCTGCCGGGGCCGGGGCCCGCGACGCCGACGACGTCAGGGTCGTGAAAGAGGCCAGGAAGAGGACCGGACGAGTGGGACGAGGTCCGCGCGGAACAGGCACGGGACAGACACACAAGAGGCCCGGCAAGAAAGACGCAAGCGAGGGCAGATAGCCGGCGCGGCCAATAGGCATCTGTCGAGACGGGCCGGGGGAGCGCCTACCGCACTGCGATCTTCCTGGTCACGGCGAAGTCCAGGTCCACGCGCACGATTCGGTGGTTCAGCACGTCCGCGACGTAGATGTGGTCGCCGGCGGCGCCGGCGTTCGTCGGCCAACCGAGTGGGATGGCCGGCTGAGGCTCGGCGCTGGCTGCTCCTCGAGCGTCGAAGTTGCCGTAGTGCCCGAACCTGGCCATGCGATTGCCCGCGTTGTCCTTCACCGTGACCGAGAACGTGATGGCGTTGGGGATGATCAGCCGGCCGAACCCGTCCACGTCGAACCGCGGCTTCGTGCAGACGCACGCCCCGGCGCAGCGCCATTGGCTGAACGGTGCCAGCCCGGGATAGACTGCTTCAACGCCTTCGAAGCCCATCACGGTTCCCGGGGGCGGCTTGCGACCGCCTCCGACCTTCAGGCGGCGCCCGCCGCGGGGCGAGAACCTCAGCACCGATCCCGTCGCCCGCAAGTAGGCCGGGTCCTTCTCGAAGCCCTTCGGCGGCTTGTGCCCCTTGGGCAGGCCCAGCCAGCCGACGTAGATGCTGCCCGCTCGATCGACGCGAACGCAGGAGGCGTGGATGTCCAGGCCCGTCACGGCGGGCGGCATCGGTGTGCCGTCCGGCCGGTAGGCGCCGACGAACATCCCGTCGGCCTCCTGGAGCGTCCAGAGCCGACCGCGACGGTCGATCGCCAGGCCCCCGAGGGAGCACCCGCGACCGGCCCGGCCTCGAAAGGAGCCGAACGAGTGCTTCCCGCCGGGCGCCACCGGCAGCGGCTTCAGGTCGCGCGTATAGGTTGCCAACGAGGAACGCCATCCCTCGACGCGGACGATCGTGCCGCCCGGCCCGACCGCGAGCAGCGACGCGCCGAGCTTGACGGGGCCGCCCCGGCCCGTCCGGCCGTCGTACCGGCACATTGTTCCGCGCGTGTCGATGACGTACACCCGGTCGGCCTCCCTGTCGACCGCCATGTTGCCCGCGAAGGCCAGCGCCTCGTGGTCGCGATCGAAGGCGTCCCGCGTGACGACCAGCCTGTCACCGCGGTCTGCCACTTTCAGCAGGCCCTGGCCACTGGGGTTCTTCGCCGGGGCCAAGACCCACAATACGGTCGGCTTTCGACGCGCGTCGATCGTGAACTCGACGTTGCCGCGTGACGTCATGGCCAACTCGGCGACGACCTTCGCCCGCTTGCCCCGCCCGGTCACCTTGAGCAGCTTGTTTGGTGGAATGAAGCCCCGGCTGACCGTCCGGCTGACCACGTAGAGATCGCCGGTGCTCGGATGCACCTGGACGCGGTCCGGCCAGGGCAGCTCGATCGCCTCGAGCTTCCTGCCCTCGGGGGAAACGATGACCACCTCCTGGTTGACCTGGTCGCAGATGTAGACATTGCCCTTCGGGTCGGTATCGATGCCGGCGGCGGCCGTCCGCTTGTCCCACGCGCTGGGCA
Source organism: uncultured Planctomycetaceae bacterium (assembly GCA_964642165.1). Lineage (GTDB taxonomy): Bacteria > Planctomycetota > Phycisphaerae > SM23-33 > SM23-33 > CAYRVX01. Next base: position 45,069 of record CAZXOC010000005.1, read on the forward strand.
TCCAGTACTTCGTCCTGCGGAAGTCCGGCAGCTCGAGGTCGAAAAACGGCTTGGGGGCGGCCTCGGGGTCGCTCATATCGTGGCGGTAGACTCGGCCGTTGGGCCAGTTCGGGTCGATGTCCTCGGGCTTCTTGCCGTCGTAGACCGTCCCGGCCACGTTCGAGTAGTAGGCGTACCGGCCGTCGGGCGAGAAGGCCACCTCGAAGTCCAGCCAGACCGGCGCGGGCATGTTGGCCTTCTTCGGCCACAGGGCCACCTGTCGCACCTCGTTGCTGCCGTCCACCTTGAAGAAGGTCAGGCGTCGCTGGCGGCTGTTGATGAACACCAGTTCGCCGCCGGGCCTGATTCGCGGGTGGATTGCGCTGCCGAAGACGGAGAACACCGGGTAGAGGCTGTTGCGGTTGACCGGCGTGAGGTGCTCCCGGCCGGTGTCGATCAGCTCGTAGCCGAGGGCCCTGGCCGGGGGCGTCGAGGGCGGGTAGGGGAGCAGCGTCCGGACGTAGTCGCCGCTGGCGTCGAACTTGCGGACCTGCCACGGCCAGAGGCCCGTGTTGCCGTGGCTGCCCACGTCGGACATCATCTTGACGTAGACGTTGCCCTTCTCGTCCACGGCGACGCCTTGCTGCGAGCCGCGATAGGGCGTGACGGTTGCCCGCCCGCGATAGGGGCTGCCGCCGATCAGTCGCCCCAGCTTCGGTCGCATTCCCGCGCGAACGCGAACCGTCACGGGGCCGGGATGGGGCTTGCCCTCGTCGTTCGTGCCGTCCCACCGGACAGACTGGCTGAGCGACCGGGGCTTCAGGGGCGCGACGGCCTTCTCTGCCCCGACCCAGCCGGCGACCAGGTGCCGCACTACCTTGCCCTGGTCGTCAAGAACGGCGATCTCCACGTCGGCCGCCCGGCCTAGAGTCAGCGCGATTCGTGCGCCGTTCGCGTCGCGCGAGACGGTCGGGCCCTCCCGGAGCAACGGCTCTCCGGACGCCAGCGCGGTCGGCAGGAGGATCCATTTGCACAGGACCGCCACGGCGTTGCTCGACATCGTCTTCCTCCGTCTCATACGCAGGCCGGTCACCGCCTCTGCGCTTATCTCCACCCTATGCCGGGTAGCCGACCGTCTGTGCATAGAGCACGCGCTGCTCGGGCCGCAGCTTCAGCTCCGTGGCGAGGCCCGTCTTGTTGCAGTTATGGAACCAGGCCGCCAAGCCCTGCGAGGCAGCGAACAGGTAGACGTTCCCGGCGATGAGGCCCGTGGCGACGTTGTAGTAGGACTTCTGGGTCTCCGGATTCCTCAAGCCCGGCTCCTGAAGCCTCGCCTTGGCGTACTTGGCGATGTCCGCGACGTAGACGAGGATCACCGGGGCCTCGGCCCGGGAGCGCCTGCGACGGCGACGCCGAACCAGTCCGCGACGGTCCCCGGCGAGAACAGGAGCCAGGCGATGCGGTACCGCCTCGTAGAGGTACACGCCCTCGGGCAGGACGACGTAGAGGTCCATTTCCTGGGAGTTGCTGGCCGATGCGGCCGTCCTTCCCACCTGGCCGAACGGCCCGGCCTTGCGGTTCACGCCGAACGCCGACCAAAGCAGATTCGACAGCACCTGCGGGGGGAGCTTCTTCTCGCTGATGCGGCGCGTCGTCTTCCTGTCCTGGAGGGCAGCCAACACGGACTTGCCGCCGTCCGTCTCGGGCTTCGGAAGCTTGATCGGCTCCAGGTCCCGGGTGGAGTCGGCAGCCGTGCCGGCGCCCTGGGCGGAGCTGGATGCCTTGGCGGCCAGCATGGCGATAGCCGGCACGCTCTTCAGGAATGCTCTGCGGTTCATCTGACTCTCCTTTGTTTGTGGGTCTGTAGGCGGATGAAGACACCGGGCACCGTCCTGTGGCTGTGGCCGAAGGCCGCGAGGTCCGCCTTCCCGTCGCCGTCGAAGTCGGCGACGCCGGTGGGCGTGTCGTGGTGCACCTGGTAGTCGAACGCGATCCTCACCGCCCTTCCGGGATCGAGTCCGTGGCCCGGGCGGCCGGGGAGGACCATCGCCCCCCGGCGCCCGCTGACGGTGAGTATCGCGTCGGCCACGCCGTCGCCGTTCCAGTCAGCAACGGTCGGCCCGCAGCGAAGCACCGCGGCGCCCGGGATGCCGAACCGCCGCGTGGGCCGCGGCGCAAAGGGCCGGTCCGCGCTGCCGGTGTTCTCGAACAGCCACGCCTCGGCGCCGCCGTCCTGGCTCTTCGCCTGGGTCAGCAGGGCCAGTTCGGTTTGCCCGTCCCTGTCGAAATCGCCCGCGGCCACCCACGCCCACTCCTTCGGTGCCCCAAGCGGAAGCGGCGGCGAAAGCGACCCGTTCGGCTGGCGAAGCAGGACGTCGCCGCCGGACGTCACGAGGTCCGCCCGCCCGTCCCCGTTGACGTCCACCAGCCGCAGGTCCATGCCGTTCCGCCATTCGGCGCGGACCGTCCGAAACGTGCCTGTCTGTGATTGGTAGGCGATCTGGTCGGCCGCGAATCGGTTCAGCAGCACCAGGTCGGTCAGCCCATCGCCGTTGAGGTCGGCTGGGAGAATCCGCGAGGTCCTGACCGATCCGCGGATCTCGATCGGCCGGTATTCCATCTTTCCCGCGAGGGACATGAGCAGCACGCCTCGGTGGCCTTCTCGCGACTGGCCGCAGACGAAGAGATCGGCGACGTTGTCTTTGTTGACGCACCCCACCAGAAGGCGGCTGTCTCCCGTCCGCAACCAGTCGGGCAGGTTGAGCGTGATCTCGGCGGCGCCGAACGCCCCGCCTTTGTTGAGGTAGACCTTGACGGCCAGTCCCTCCTCGCCCGCTGCGGCATCGACGAGGACGGCCACGTCCGGCCGCCCGTCGCCGTTGACGTCGCCGAACGCCGCCGAGAGGATCTTCTCGAGCCAGGCAGTCACAAGGTAGTCCTTCGAGGCAAATCCGTGGAGCGGATCGGGCTTCTCGGGCTTCGTCCGGCCCCAGCCGGTCGCCTCGCCGACGCCGATGCCCTTGGCGAGGAACTCGTCGGCGCTGCCTCCGCCGTGGCCGCCCAGGACGACGTCCAGGTCCATCCGTTGGAGTTTCCGCAGACTGGCGAGAACGTCCTTCCCACCGAAGTCGATGCTGCCGTCGTAGCCCAACACCCCGCCGGGCATGATCAGGTCGCCCGTGGCGGCGTAGGTCTTGCCCTCCTTCCGGAAGACATACGCGGTGGAGCCCCATGTGTGGCTTGGCACGCGGATCGCTCGCACGGCCAGGCCCGCCAGCTTCAGTTCTCGGTCCTTCCTCACCACGATGTCCACCGGGTTGGGCGGATGGAAGCCGTAGCCCGTATGATCGGGCAAACAGTGTTGGAGCACGTAGGCGGTCTCCCTGCTGGCCACGACGCGCCCCCCCGTCACCACCCGCCACAGGTACGCTCCCGGCGCGTGGTCGCCGTGCTCGTGGGTCAGCAGGACATGGCGGACCTTCATCGGGTCGAGCCCCGCGCCCCGGATGCGGGCCCAGTTCTGCTCGAACGAATGCCCGGAGTTGGCCTCGATCAGGATCAGCCCGCCGGGCGCCTCGACGAGAACCTGCGAGCCCATGTCGCTGTGGGCCAGGTTGCCGTTGGTCCGCCAGATGCCGGGAGCGACCCGCTCGGCCTTCTGGTTTCGCGTCCAGGGCTTTGGCCCTTGCCGGGCGGTCTGGTTCAGGTCCCTACGCCAGAGCTCCCTGCCCGCGCCGTCCAGCATCCGCACCACCCCGTTGGTCCCGGCGGCGAGGACCCTGCGCCCGTCGCGCGAGACCCGCACGAGGCAGGCCGCGCCGGTTCGCAGGCCCCCAGCCCGGGCGGGTGCGAACTTGAACGAGGAGTCCAGGAGGTACACTCGCCCATTCCAGCACGCGACGGCCGTCGCGCCGGCGGCACTGTGTGCGACGCTCGATATGGCGCCGGGCAGGTCGATGGCCCGCGCCGTGCCCGTCGCGAGATCGAGGACGTAGAGCTTGCGGACGTTCTCGTCGGCGGGGAGGATTGCCTGGCCGGCCAACCCGCGGCATGGCCAGTTGTGCGGCCAGGCCAGAACGCTCGCCCCGTCGCTCGAGAAGGCCAGCTCGCACCAGAACGGCTTGGCGAAGCTCTCCGCGCCGAACCGCCGGATCAACTTGCCTTGGCGGTCATAGACGTGGACGGTTGGGCGCGAGGGCATGAATCTCACGCCGCGCCGTGCCCAGCCCTGGTAGTCGGCCGCGGCGATGCGCCCGCGCTTGGTGTCCAGGGCGACGGCAAGTGGCGCCCAGATCTTCCTGGCGGCAATGACCGGGGCCGGGGGGCCGTGACGCGCCTCCTCCATCGTCGGCGCGGCCTCGGCATCCGTGCAGATCGGGCGGCTCCATGCGGGTGCCTTCCCGTCGGGCTCGATCACGAACAGGTTGCCCGGTGCCCCCTTGCCGTCGGCCCGGCCCGCCGAGCACCCCAGGACGACCTTCCCGTCCGCCCCAACGGCGAATGCGGTGACCACTGACGCCGTCTGGCGGGCGAATCGCACCTCCCTCCTGGCCGCGCCGCTCGGGGCGGCGAACCACACGACCCGGTCGTCTACCACCGCCACGGGCTGCCCGCCGGCGGCGCGGAGCGGGGTGGCGAGGTGATTCGAGTGGTCGCCGTAGTGGAAGAACCACGGGTCGTGGCGCGGAGAGGCCAGCGTCGTCTTGACGGCCACCGTGGCCTTCGCCGCGAACGTGAAGGCGGCGGGCCGATCATCCGCCGATCCCGTCGGCGTGCTGCACACAGCCGCGATGAACTGCCCCGCGTTGCCGACGGCCACCTGGTCGATCCATCTCAGGCCCGCCTCGTGCTGGGCAGCGATGCCGCCGTTGGCGTCCAGCAGGAAGACGCTGGGGTCGCCCGGCGCGGCGATGGTTCCCACGGCCACGAACCGCCCGTCGGCGCTCATGTCCACGCAGGCGATGCCCTGCCGGGGCAGTGGGCCGATGCCGCCGGCGTCCCACCGGGGCGGCACGGCCTTGCCCGCCGCCTGTGCCGCACAAGCCGCCGCAAGCCAGGCCGACGACGCCACGAGGAGGAGTGCTCGCCTCATGCTGTCACCTCGATCAAGTGCTGCGCACGCCTCCTATCATACAGTCGGACGCTGACGCGACGAGGCGCACGTCCCGCGGACCCCCGACGGAGGATCCGTGTCAGCGGCGGCCGATCTTCCGGGCGTCCACGATTTGCTTCGCCGGCACAGCAGCGCGGGCAAGGACCAGCTCTGCCCGGCGCGCGTCGGCCAGGACGGCCTCGTGCCGCCCCCGGTCCCACGTCGCCCCGCCCCCAAACAAGCCTGCGCCTTCCCCGTAACCCGCCCCCTCGCCCGCTCGCGGCTTGGCAGGGAGGAAGGAGGAGGGAGTGGGGCATGGCGAGCACCCCCCGTGGCCGCAAAGCGCAGCGCGACCGGCGCGACGGCCCCTCAGGAAAACATCCTCCCTGAACGTATCTTACGACGCATCGTGGCCCGGAAAACCAGCCAGTCCCCGGTCCGTCCCTCGACGTCCACGTCCCGATGGGATTCAGGCGCCGCGGTGGGCGGAAGGAGATCGTCCTGCCGCCCGACGTCCGACCGCCGCCGAGGTCCGTCCACGCCGGCCGATCGTCGTCGCCTTGGCCCAGGCCTTCAAGTGGCAGGGCATGCTGGATACGGGGGAGGTGGGGTCGATGGGGGAGTTGGCGGAGCGCTACGGGGTAGATCGGTCGTATGTCGGGAGGATCCTCAAGCTGGCAGGCTTGGCGCCGGATCTGGTCACCGCCGTTCTTGCTGGCCATGAGCCGGAAGGTCTGGCCCTGCGCAGGCTCCCCAAGCTTCTGGCGATCCTGTGGAGCGAGCAGGGGCAGATGCTTCCGGGCGATGAGACAGCGCCTGCCGTGAGAGGCCCCTTCGCAAGGGCACACGTTCATCTCCAACCTGGCCCGCGCCGGCGTGCATCCCCGCAACGCCCAGGCCCTGGCCCGCCACAGCACGATCGACCTGCCTCTGCCAAGGCTTCGGCAGGCAGGCCTGACGATGCGTCCTGCGAAGCTCGCAGAGCGAAGCACGACCTGTCCTCCGAAGCCTTGGCGAAGGAGGATGGACGTCTACACGCACGTGGCGATGGGCGACCTGCACGCGGATATCGAGGCGTTGCCGGGTGTGCTCGGCGAGAAGGAAAAGCCTCCTTCCGCGCGCGCCGATGACACGAATGCTAAGCCGCCAATGCCCGAGAATCTGGTCGGTCTGATCTCTTCCTGGGACGGGCTGCCCAACAACGTTCGCTCCGGCATCGTAGCGTTGGCAGCGTCGTAACGGCAATCGCGCCCGCTACGTCCGGCGCCGTAGAAGAACGCCCAGTCCCCCGAAGGCCAGCAGCACCAGCGTGGCGGGCTCGGGAATCGTCCCTCCTTCGAGCACGGACTCGCCTATGCGCCTCTTGAGGGTCACGTAGTCGAGGTGGGTAACCTCGCCGTCGAAGGTGAAGTCGCCGGCGAACCAGTCCGCGCCGGCCGAGCCGAAACCGTCTCTGAGCGCGAGGAAGTCGCTGCGGTCCACGCCGCCGTCGACATCGGCGTCGCCGTCGATCAACTCGTGGAGCGTGATTCGCACGGCGTGGTGGCCGTCGCCGAGGTCCGCGTCGCACTCGACGCTCGCCACGTACGCCTCGCCGATGTTCCCGCCCGTCGCGACGAACTCGCCGGTCAACTTGTCGGCGGCGTACGTGACGACGTCGTACATGCCGCCGAACCTGCTGTTCGGATCGTCCGCCCGCGGCAGCCAGGTCAGCGACAGCATTCCCGCCAGGTCAACGTCGCCGGCGATGCGGAGGGCGTCGTATCGCGGGTGGTCGGCATCGCTGTTGTCGCTCTCGGCCAGCTCGATCTGCAGATTGGCGAGCGGCCCGAAGCTCACGTTCCCGCCGAAGTCGATCATCGCGGGGCTGAAGCCCGGCGCCACCTCCCCTTCGACGTACACGTGGCCGGCACCTGAGACGGGGCCTCCGGAATACGCGCCGAAGAACGTCGCCGAGGAATCGGCGGAGACCTTGAAGAGGGCTCCCTGGTTGTGCACGTCGTCCCAGAAGGTCACGTCGGCCCGGCCGGAGACGATCACCCGCCCGCCCGTGTCGTTGATCACGTCGCCGTAGACGTCCGTCGTGCCGCTGGACAGCCCGATGTCTCCCTGATTGGTCAGCCCGCCGCTGAGGAACGTGCCGCGGCCGACGATGTTCCCTGCAGCACCGTTGGTCAGCGTCTGCGCGAATTCGATCGCCCCGCCGTGGAGGCTGATCGTCCCCTGGTTCGTGCCGTTGGCGCCCGCCAGCTTCAGACGCTCGCCGATCTCGGCGCGGATCTCCCCGCCCGCGGCGTTCGTGACGGGCATGGAGATCGTCCCTCCACCGCGGATCAGGCCTGTGTTGGTGAGCGTGCCCGTGCCGAGGATCCTCGCCGCCCCGCTGTCGAGGACCAACTCGCCGGCGTTGGTGGCTTCGGCAACGTGGAGGGACGCGGTCCGGCCGACCAGCAGCAAGCCGGTCGCTTCGTTGGTCAAGGAGCCCGCAGCCACGTGGCTGGCCGAGCCGTCCAGGACGACCGTGCCGGCGTTGACCAGCGTGGCGGCGGCGAGCGAGCCGTCCTCCACGGTCAGGCTGCCGCCGGGGTTGACGGTGACGGGCCCGGCGATGCTGCTGATGCCGCCGGTCAGCGCGACGGCGCCCGAGTTGGTCAGGCTCCCGCTCAGGAACTCCCCGCTGCCGACCGTCAGTCGCGACATGGCGTTGACCGTCGTCTGTCCGTCCGCCGCCAGGAGCAGCAGCCCCTCATCGCCCATCGCGACCTGCGCTCCGGGCGGGGCGCCGTCGCCGATCGTCAGGTCCTCTTCCACCCACACGGCCCCCTCGTCGAGGTACACGGCGCCGAGGACGATCAGGGCCTCGGTTTCCAGGAACCCGTCGTCGAGGATCACGGCTCCGAGGCGTTCGACGGTCACCGTCCCTTCCACCGTCAGATCGTGGTCATACATGTCCAGGACTTCGTCCTCGAACAGCCCGTCCTCACAAACGGTCACGTCGCCGATGAGGCTCAGATCGCCGCGGCGGAAGTCGATAGTCCCGCCGTTGACGGTCAATTCCTTCAAGTCGACCTCGCCGCCGTCGATGATGATCCGCCCCGTCTCGTTCAGCACCGTGCCGGCGCCCGCCGTGAATCCGCCGCCCCACTCTCGCACCTCGAGCACGCCTTGGCTGCCGCCCCAGCCCTCGGCGCCCACCGTCAGCACCGAATCGCCGGTCTGCTCGACCCAAGCCCCCTCCACGTGGAATCTGGCGTACTGGTTGGGGAGGCCGGCGGCCCCCACGTGGATGTCCCCGCCGACCTCCAGCGAGGAGCCGGACCGGACCCGGATGTCGGCCTGGTCGCCCGACTCGTCGGATGAGGCCGCGTGGATCGCCCCGCCGACCGTCGCCCGGGCCCCGTCGGAGATGCACAGCCCGCCCCAGGCGCCACCCGCCCCAACCGTCACGTCGTCGCCGACCGTCAGCATCGAGCCGAAGCCGGAGATCGTCAGGTTGCAGTCCGCCTGGGTACCGATATTGAGCTGGGTCCCCGCGGACAGGGACCCGGCGCTGCCTACGTCTATGTGGCCCATGGCGTCCAACGCCCCGGACGTGCTGAGCGCGCCCTGGTCAGAGATCTCTAACTCGTGAAACGACCCCCCAAGCGTCGTCGAGCCGCCGTTTGTGGTCTCCAGTATCGAGCCCGGACCGTCGATCGAGATGACCATGTAGTGGAGAGAGGCGCAGTCGCCTTGAAGCGTGACGCGGCCGCCGTTCTGGACGAACAGGTCCCCCCCGTCCTCGAAACAGGTCCCGGTGGGGGATCGGGTGAGCACGCCGCCGTCGACCATGATGGCACCATGTCCGCCCAGGGAACCGTTGTTGTCGATGTTGAGGGCGCCGCTCAGTTGGAGAAAGCCCACGTTATCCCAGATCGCGCCATTTGTGATGTTGAGCGTACCCGAGACATCGCTTCCGGCGGTCTCCACGACAAAGGGTCCGCCATTGCCGTCCACCGTCAGCGTCCCGTCAACGCCACCCTCGGATCCCGCGCCCTCCCGATACGCGTGGTAGGACCCGCCCCCCAGGTTCTTGAACGTGACATCGCCCTGCATCACACGGAATCGCTCGCTTTCCCCGGGAGAGGCAAAGGAGACGGTGTACGTGGCGGCCACGTCGAACACCGCCGTGTCGTAGAAGCCGGGGGGCGTGCCGTCGGTCCACATGGCGCCGTCGTTGAAGTTGCCGTTCGAGGGACCCATCCAGTTGTCGTCGGCGCCCCGTGTCCACGTCGCCTGGAAGAACAGCAACACCCCAACGACGAGCTGACAGCGAATCGTGGTGGGGAACCTGGGCCCTTGCCTCTTGGAGTCCGTCCTGCCGTCCATTGGGTTGCCTCTCTTCGTGTTTGTGGCGCGATCCCGGCGCCTCCGCACCAAGGCCCTCGCGGTCAGGCAAACGCAGGCGCCACGCGGCAAGCCGTCCCTGTCACGGGGCGGGGAGACTCGGCCCGCCGAGGGGGACTTGGATCCTCTCTTTCGCGGTGTCGCCGCCTGGACAGAAGCAAACGAATGGGCACTTGCCTTGCCCGTAACCGGCAAAGCCCACTCGCTCGCTCCCGGCAAAATGCACCATGATTATACCACGAATTCCGAATCTGTCCAGAGTTGGAACTATCCGTAGGCGCGCACACAACGGCGCATGGTCACGCCGCCGTCCACAAGATGCGGCAATATCTCCGTGGCCTTCCGAGGTGGGCATCTATGTGCGTCGCCGCCTGGGTCGGACGTCCCGAGGCCGCGCGCGGGGCGGGAGGGGGCGAGCGGCGAGCGGACAGCGGACAGCACGACGGCCGCCCATCCGTGCCTCCGCGAAATCCGTGGACAGTGACACGGGCCGCAGGCGTGATCGCCGGAAACGTGCAGGCCGGAATTGATGATATGCCAGTAGCTTACATAGATTGGGGCCTTCCGTAGCGCCGTGTTTGGGACCGTTCCGCCACCATCGATCAAGACGTGCGGCCGCTTCGGCGGAGAGAATTCCGGGGGCGGAATGGGAATTCCGGAGGGGGGGGCGTTTTGTACGGAAGTCGTGAAATAGTCCAGCAGTTATATATATTTAACTGCTGTTTCTAGGGGGAATAAAGCTTCTTATCCTATCATTTAGATGCGCGCGTGAACCGACACAAAGCGACACATCCTTGGCCTCGGCGCCGTCGAATTGGGCATAGAGGAATGCGGATTGCCGCCTCGGGCGCCGGCCTGGCGGCTGGGACGGGCAGGCACGAACGTGCGCCTCGGCCGCCGGGCGAGAAGGGCTTCGTTGGGGTCGAGGCCACACCTGGAGGCGGCAGCGGCGAGGCTTGACTTCCGTGTGCAGAACGTGTCATAGCTTTGCCTATGGCCTCCCGCACGCCGTCCGCTTCATCGGTCAAACCGACAGCGGCAAGGAGAGAGCAATGACCAGGCGAGTCTCTGCATCGGGTTCGGCGCTTTGCTGGGCGATCGTCGCCGCGTGGCTGCTGCCCGTCCGGCCGGCGCGACTGCCGGCACAGCCGGTCGGCAGCGACGTCAGGAAGACCACCTTCGACGGCAAGGACGCACTGGCCGGCTGGACGATCACGGGCGACGTGACCATCGACACGACGAGGGGCCGCGAGGGCAAGGGGGGCACGCTCAAGGTCGGCCCCGGGGGCAAGGCCGTGCTGAAGCTCCGCGACCGGGACGAGTCGGGCAAGATCGACGTGTGGGTCTACGACGACGGCACGGCGCCGGAGGACGTCAAGGCCCATCGAGTGGGCCCGCGGTGGGGCCTGGTGCAGCGCGACGGCAAGGTGCTGGCCGCCGGCATCCTCTACGCCAACTACCTCGGCGGCGGCGAGGGCTACACGGCCAGCGCTTGCGACGGCAAGAACTGGTTCAACCGGCTGTTCTGGCTGGGCATCCGCCGCGCGCCGGCCGGCTGGCGCAGGTGGACCTTCGACTTCGATCCGGACGTGGGCCTCCAGGTCTTCCACAACGGCAAGGAGGTCACCGCCGTCGATTCCCGCAAGGTGGGCCTGAAGGGCTTCAGCGCGTTCGCCGTCTGGGGCGACGCCGGCAAGGGCAAGGGGCAGACGGTCTGGCTGGACGACGTGTCCATCGCCCTGGGCGGCCCGGTGAACGTCCCGCCGACGATTGAGGCCGACCCGTACGATGAGAAGGCCGTGGCCGCCGACAAGGCCACCAACCGCCCGGTCCCGGTCTACACCAAGGACAACGCGCCCGCGACACCCCGGCTCGAGGACCTGCCGCTGAAGGATAGCGTCTCGCAGTACGGCATCACCTGGACCTTCCAGAAGCCGGCCCGCGTGGGGCGGTTCGTCAACGGCGATTGGTACGTCGTCGGCCCCGCAGCCGTCAAGGCGATCGACCCGAAGCCCCTCTACGGCAAGGAGGTCCCCAGGCGCGAGCTGGACCGCATGGACAAGGAGCGCAAGGTCGACCAGCGCGTTCGCAACGGCTTCATGCTCAACCCGCCGGCCCGGATGAAGGTCGCCTACGACAGCGGCGTGCGGAACTGGTTCGACCCGTCACTGATCCAGAAGCCGCCCGTGGCGATGAAGCCCGGCGATTCGCTCGTCTCCACGATCAGCATGCCGAAGAACCTGGTGCTCCACGCCCAGTTGCGGAACAAGATCGAGCGCGGCGTGGACGACAGCAGCCCGATCCGCACGGCCGCGGTCCTGACCTGCGTGGGCGCGCCGCAGCCGGCGGATGCCTTCCGGCCGGCCTTCTGCGACCGCAAGGCGAGGATCTACCTGGCCCGCAACCTCAAACGCGAACTCCTGCCCAACGCCGCGGCGAGCCGGAGCGTGCCGAAGAAGCTCGACCTGTTCATCCGCTTCACGCAGCGGCCCTGGGTGGGCACGTGCTTCTTCGGCTTCGAGGAGCCTGTGGAGAACATGCCGCAATACGGGATGGAGTACGGCCGCGTCTCCGGCGTCTGCGCGCTGCTGCTCTGCACCGATTTCAAGCCCGAGCAGAAGGAGCCGCTCCTCGCCAACTACGTCCAGATCGGCATCGACCTCGGCGGCATGGTCCGCGCAAGCCATCCCGGCTGGACGGGCTGGGGCGGGCACGGCAGTGGGCGCAAGCTGCCCATCGTCTTCGCCGGACTGCTTCTGGGCGACGAGCAACTGGCCCACGTGGGGGAATCCTCCCCCAAGGTGAGCTACGGCGAAGATGAGCAGACCGCCTACGGTGATTGCTGGACGGGCGCGAAGGTCGTCTTCGCGGGCCACTCCGGGATCGACACGGCCGCCGGCGCCGGCCGGAGCCGCAACTCAGGCTGGGGGCCCTACGAGCACCTGCCCCCGTCACAGTGGAAGCGGGGCCACAACACCAGCGAGGCGTACCGCCGGACCTGCACGAGCGGCGGCTGGGTCGCCCAGGCCCTGGCCCTGAGGCTCCTGCACGCCGAGAAGGCATGGCACCACGACGCCTTCCTCGACTACGTGGATCGCTGGATGTACGAGGACGACACGGCATTCATCAGGACCATCAAGGAGGCGACCGGCAAGGACTACGACAAGGAGTGGTCGCGACACGGCTGGGCTTGGCAGGAGAAGGAGGCCTTCGTCAAGGAGATGTGGGCGAAGCACCGCGCCGGCGCGGGCATGGCGCCGACCGACGGCTGGAAGCGGAAGCACGACGACGGCTACTACCGCGCGGCCGTTGAGAAGATGAAGTGAAAGGCGGGCGCGGCGGCAAGGGCCCTTACGCCAGGAGTTCCTTCATCATGGCCAGGTAGCGGGCGCACGTGGCCTTCATGTCCTCGTCGGGATCGCCGTCCTGCTCGAGGCAGAGGAAGCCGTCGAACCGGACGGCCTTGAGGGCCTGGGCGATCGCGGCGAAGTCCATCACACCCCGGCCGACGTGGACGAACCGGCGCATGAGGCCGTCGATGTCCCGCATGTGGACGTTCATCAGGTGCTTGCCTGCCTTGTGGACGGCCACCGGCGGGTACTCGCGCTGCAGGGCGACCCACCCGACGTCGAGGTTCATGCCCAGGGCCGGGTCGCGGATTGCGTCCCATAGGCGGAGGAACGCGGTGGGATCGGGAGCCATGGTGTGCGTGTGGTTCTCGACGGTGAACTTCAGCCCGTGGGCCTTGGCGCGCTGGAGGCAGCCCTTGACCGACTCGACGAACGTCTCCCACACCTTGTCCCAGTCGAATCCGGGGGCGATGTCGATGTGGAATGTCTGCCCCGGCGCGGCGTCGTCGACCTCGAAGTAGCGGGGCAGGTAGCCGGTCGGGCCGCTCAGCTCGCGCGCCCAGGGGGCCACGATGTCGATGATCGGCGACCCCAGCTTGCGGGCGATGCGGCAGCCGGCCTCGAAGCGGTCGAGGGCCCGTTGGCGCTCGTCGGCGCGGGTGCTGGTCAGCTCCTCGACGACGGGCTGGAAGACGGCGAACTGCGGCACCGCCAGGCCGTGCTTGTCCAGTTGCCTGCGCGTCGCCCCGATCGTCTCGTCGGTCCAAAACTCCTCGGCGTCGCGGCGGCCCTGGAGGATCAGCTCGATGCCCTCGAAGCCCAACTGGCCGATGGTGTCGATGGCTTCCTTCGGGCTGGTGCCGCCCGCAAGGCTATGGAAGTTCCAACTGACGCAGCCGACGCGCGGCCGTGCCCCACCGGGCCGATCGCCGGGCGCCGGCTGCTCCGCCGCCTGCTCTCCGCCGATCGCCCCCGCCGCCGTGGCGAGGACCGTTCCGGCCGACAGCTTGACGGAATCCCGCCGCGTGCAATCATCGCTTTCGTGCATCGAACCGTCTCCTCGTCCGGGTATCCTACGGACGTCCGGGCAGGTTGTCCTGGCTGTTCACTGCTTGGGCCCGACTCGCTTGACAGTGACCTTCCTCACCCAGATGTCGCCCGGGGAGCCCACCACGGCGATGCGGAAGTTCCAACCCCAGTTGTTGGCGAAGTTCGCGTCCTTGACTCGGAACGTGTGCTCGTGCCACCCGGGCCGGGCCGGCACGGTCCACCATTCGCCGGTCTGGCGATAGCCCTTGGCGGACTCGTAGGTCAGGTTGCAGCCGCCCGCCTTGGCCGGGTCCACGCGCCGCGCGACGACGGTGATCTCGACCTCGTTGTCGCCGACCGACACATAGCTGTCGTCCACGTCAAAGTACACGTAGAGGGACTTCCCGGCCATGTCTGTTCGACGTACGTGGGCTCCGTCCACAAGCCCCACGACCGTCTTGCCGTCGGCCTTCTCGAGTTGGGTCAGGCCGCTCTCCACGTTGGCGGCGCCCATGCGGCAGGACACCGACCTGGCCGCGCTGTAATCCCTCAGCCAGGGCAGTGGCCGGTCATGATTGGCGCGCGCCTCGGCGACTTGCTTTTTCGTCAGATCGGTGATGAAGACGGGCGCCCTGGACAGCGCGATGCCCTGCTCCGCCTTCACCTCGACGGCCTTTGCCGCCAGGTCGGTCACCGTCACGGGCGCGGGGAATCGCAGCGTGTCGCCCTCGTCCCCGGCAGCCCAGGTCACCAGGACCGCCCCGGCGCCGCCTCGGAAGACGAAGCCGTAGCTCCTCCCCGTGGGGTTCAGCCAGCCCAGGTATCGCGGCCGCGGGCCGAGCAGGCCGGTCAGCGTCCGCAGCGCCCGGAACGATGGGCGCTTCGTCCAGTTGCTTCGGACGATGCCGAAATCGCCATCAGGCCCGTAGGCCGGCCCGCGGCCCTCGAACCAGAAGACGCGATCGATGCCCTGCGCCAGGCACAGCGTGTAGGCCTTCGCGATCGCCTCCGCCTGCCTTCTCTCGGCTTCGGGCTTGGTCGTCGAGGCGACGCCGATCTCACTGACCCACAGGTCGATGTCCTGGCCCTGGTTGGCCTTCGCCAGCATCTTGCGCAGGTTGGTGGCCATTCGCAGGAACACGGGCTCCCGCCCGTCCATCACCGCTCCCATCAGCGAGTAGGGGTGCACGTTCACGAAGTCGAAGTGGCCGCCGGCGCCCTGGGCGATCACCTGCTGGAGGAAGCTGATGTCCACGTCGGCACAGCCGATGCCGATCTTGCACTGCGGGTCCACCTCCTTGGCGACCTTGCGGGCGTGGCGGACCATCTGGACGTAGTCCTTGACCGTGGCGTTGCGGGCGAATGCCGAGGAGTTGAACTCGTTGTACACCTCCCAGTACTTCACGTCCTTGTGGTACCGCGTGACCACGCCCTTAACGTACTCTCGCCAGGTCCGCATGTCCTTGATAGGGAACGTCCGCGTGCGCTTGCCGTGGTCCGTCTCCCCCGGCGCGGCGGAAGACGCCCACGGCGTCAGGTACATGAAGACACCGGCGATCTGGATCCGGTTCTTCCGGGCACTGTCGATGAGCCCGTCGGCAGCCGAGAAGTCCCACTTGCCCTGTTCCGGCTGGAAGCTGGCCCACTCGGGAAACGAGCGCACCATGGTGACTCCCGCCTCACGGAGCAGGGGGAACAGCCGGGCGTGGTCGCCGAAGGACTCGCCGCTCGAGGCGATGCCGAACGAGCCGGGCCCGCTGACAGCGGGCTTCCCGCCCTCCTCGGCGCGCGATGATCGGCAGACGACAAGCCCCGCGGCGAGCACGATCGGAAGGAATGCGGCAAAGCAACGCATGGCTTTTGTCCTCATTGTGTCCTGTTCCCTGACGCCGAAGCAGGGACAATGCCATCTTGACGCGAGGGTCGGCCCTCCGCAATGGCCTGTCTGATGCCGGGCCGAAGGCCGTCGACACGCGGAATCATCACGGGACATGTTGCTGCCGGCAGGCGGGAGCGGTACAAGACCGGAGGTCCCTTCTCACCACCGCGGAGGCGCGCCATGGGAGTCGCGAGAGTTGCGGTCATGGTAGCTGTGGGGCCGCTGTCTTTGCTTGCTTTGGCGGCGGAGGCGGCGGACCCGAACATGGCCCCGCCCATCGATCTTGCAGGCCACCCGCCCATGACGTGGATCAAGCGTACGCCGGGCGCGGGGGCTCCGCCCAACCCGCGGATGGGGTACGAGGCGTCCATGGGCTGGGACGCAGCCAACGGCATCGTCATCCGGTGGGGAGGGCACAACCAGGGCGGCGGGGGCGAACAGAACTTCGAGACCTGGCACTACGACCCGATCCGCAACACGTGGACGCTGTCCCAGACGAATACGGGCCCGCCGGGCAATTGCTGCTGCCGGGACAACGTCTTCGATCCCGTCCACGGGCGCTTCGTCCGCTTCCCGGCATTCTTCTACAGCCACGGCTGGCAGTGGCGAAGGACGGGCTACACCCGCGACAGCTCCGTCTGGTCCTACGACGCGCCCTCCAGGACCTGGCGGAACCTGCGCCCGCTGCCGGAGCCCTGGCCGCGCCCGCTCCGCGGAGCCGTGTGGGACAGTAACGCCCAGGTGATCCTCGTCGCCGCGGGGGAGGGAGCCGGCCACGGCACGATCGTCTACGACCCCCACGTCAACCGGTGGACGCGGATGCGGCCGAAGGCCGAGCTGCCCGGCCGCAATACGTTCGGGCTGGCGTATGACGCGAAGCGGAACTGCTTCTATGCCTTTGGCGACCAGTACGGCCGCGACCAGCGAACGTGGCGATACGACCTGCGGGGCAACACCTGGACGGACCTGAAGCCGGCCCATCACCCTCCCAAGGCCGGCGACGGCACGGTCATGGCGTACGACCTGGCCAACGACGTCGCGATCGCCAACCTGCGCCAGGGGACCGACAAGGGCCAGACGCTGCAGCGAGAGACGTGGGCCTACCTCCCGGCGGAGAACGACTGGCGGAAGCTCGCCACGAAGGGGCAGCCGGACCCGTCCGGCAGCCGGAACACGATCATGCTCTATCTGCCGGAGCACAACGTCTTCCTCCTGGAGAACCGGCCGAAGAACGAGCAGCAGATCTGGACGTTCCGGTACGGTGCTCGACGGGCCCGGCCGGGCCCCGAGGCGCCGACGGGCCTGTCCGTCGCGGCGGCGGAGGGCAGCGCCGCCCTCTCATGGCGGCCCGTGAAGGGCGCCGCCAGGTACCACGTGTATCGTGGGACGGGCCCGAAGCCGTGGCTCGTGGAGTACGTCCGGGTCGGGTCGACCTCGAAGACCGGGCTGACGGACCGCAACCTGAAGCGAGGCGTAGTGCAGCACTACTACGTCACCGCCATCGACGCCGAGGAGCGCGGGAGCAGGCCGTCGATGAAGGTCCGCACCCAGCCATGGATCGTGCAGGACGCGGTCGTCTCCGTGCTCGGGCCGAAAGGGATTGAGCTGACCTGGCAGGCCCCGCCGGGAGATGACATCGCCGGCTACCGGGTCGAGAGGGCGGACGTGCAGGTCTATGCCACCTCCGAGCTGACGACCTTGACGCAGCACGAGGGGAAGGCCGTCTACGTGCCCCGCCCGGAACCGGCCGTCGGGGCGATCCGGGCGATCGGAGCGTTCAGGCGGATCTCCGGCGAACTGGTCAAGGAGCCTCGATTCACGGACAAGTCGGTGGATCTGGCGGGCGGCCAGGTTGCGGCGGCTGCCGATCCGCTGTACCGTCGCGATCTGGAGAAGTACCGCGACCCAAAGGGCAAGCCGTACGCCTGGGCGACGTATGCCTACCGCGTTGGCGCGGTGAATCGCCTGGGCGTCGCCGGCGGCGACTCGCCGTCGTTCCTGAGCATTCCCGCGCCGGTGACCGGCGTCTACGCCCGGGAGCGCGGCGACCAGGTCGACCTGAAGTGGCGTGCCCACCCGGCGAGGAACATCGTCGGCTACAACGTCTACCGCAAGCAACACCGCTGGAACAGCAGCGTGATCGAGCGCCTCAATGCCGAGCCGGTGAAGGCGACGGCCTTCACCGACACCCGGGCCGGGCGAGACACGCACCGGTACTTCGTGGCGGCCGTCGACGCGCTCGGCCAGGAAGGCCTGATCAGCTCGCCCGTCTGGAGCTATCGCGAGTGGCGGAAGTACTACGTGCCCTTCGTGGGCGAGTGGCACCAGTAGAGGTCTATTCGCCCGGAGACGAAGCAATGGAAGCAGCAGGCCGCGGGAGCAACGTGACAGCCTTGCTGGCGTGGGCGGCGCTTCTCTCCCAGGGCGCCGACGTCCGCGGCGCGCCGGGCATGAGCCGCGCGGCGGAGGTCGACGTCTACGGAGGCGACCGCGCGATCCGGGGGGAGAAGACGGGACGCTTCCACCTGGAGCAGAAGCGCGGGCAGTGGCTTTTCATCACCCCGGAAGGCCACGGCCTGCTGCCGAGGAGTGTCGCCGCCATCTACTTCAGCCACCCGGGCCTCACCCCGCAGGGGAAGACATACCAGCAGATCGTCGAGGCGAAGTACCGCAAGAACGGTGACGGCAGCACAACGGCCGCGCACGAGCGGTGGGCGAACAATGTGAGGACGCGCCTGAGGCGGTGGGGCTTCAACAGCATCGGGCCGTACAGCTACCCGCCGGTCACGGCCGACCGGGGGCAAGGCGGGCGCTATTACCGGACGACGAACGGCATGCCCCCCGATCCGATGCCGTCTGTGGCGACCCAGGCGAACATGGAACACGCGTTGCGGCAGGGGGGCGTCAAGAACCTGTGGGGCTCGCTCTGGGCGACCGGCGCGGGTGTGGGCCGGGCGTTCTTCGGCGATGTCTTCGACCCGAAGTTCGCGGCCTTCGTTGAGACCGAGGCGCAGGACGACGCGCGTCGCCTGAAGGACGAGCCCGAACGGCTCCGCTGGACGTTGTTCGCCTTTGTCGAGCAAACCGACTGGATGCGCGGCGTGGAGAGCAGGCATCCCCATCTCGGATGGGCAGCCGCGGCTGCGAACTTCGCGATGACCGAGGGGATCGTGGACTTCGCGGGAAGGAAGGCGCGCTTTGCGGACACGAAGGTCTACACGAAGTACGCGATCCGCGATTACCTCAAGGGCCGGTACGGCGGAATCGAGAAGCTGAATCGCGCATGGGGGACAAGCTACACGGGCTGGGACTCCCACAGCGGCTGGGGCAAGGGCACGGGCTTCCTCGACGAGGACGGATCGGGTCTCGGCAAGCCCTTGGATCCGGGCAAGCCGGATCGGCCGGCCCTCAGACAGGATCTGGACGCCTTCGCCGAGAAGCTCATGCGGCGGTTCTATCGGACGGTCCACGCTGCCCGCAAGAAGGCCTGCCCCGCCGTTCTCCTTGCGACGAACAACATGGACACGCCACGGGAGTACGTCGTTCGCGGGCTCGTCAGCGAGGACGGGCGGCAGACTTACAGCGACATCATCTGCATCAGCGACCGGCAGCGCGCCGTGCGGTGGTACGGCGTGCTCAGGAGGCCCTTCTTCGTCATCAGCATTTTCGCCCAGGCCGTCAACGACAGCCCCCTGGGCTATCGCGGGACCGTTGCGAAGGTGGAGTACGACGAGGTCCTGAGCGACGGGCGAAAGGCCCTGACGTCGGACCCCAACCAGAACGGCTACGATCGCAAGGTCGTCAACGACTGGAAGTCTCGGGTCATCGTGACGGCTTCGGGCGTCAACTTCTGGTGGGCCGGACACGCTCAACTGAAGATCCCATATCGGACGTACACGCAGTTCGCACCGGCCGTCGAGTGCCGAACGTACGCCGGCAAGTACGAGAACGTCCGTTTCGCGTCGCGCCCGTGGAAGTCGCTGGACTGGCTTGCCCCCAGCAAGTTCGCCGTCCACCAGGAGAACCCGGGCGCCTACTTCGCCCTGAAGCGTTCGCTGAAGCCGGGCGATGCGTTCTGGCGGTACGAGCCGTGGAACAACAGAGACACGCAGGAGCAGCGGGCAAGGCTGTACGGCGAGCAGGTCCTGAAGCTCATCAACACGCGGACGGCCGAGAGCGAGTACATCTACTGCGGCTTCAACTATTGGGCGTGGTGGGACACGAGCTGGACCGGCATCACCTGGGACACGGCCTACAACTTCGGACTGGTGACGTTCCACGACAATGCCTACGACGGCCGGGAGGCGGTCTGGGCGAGGGCGACGGACGAGGACGGCTATCCCATCGGCGGCGAGTATCGTCCGCCTCATGTCTCGGAGAAGCGCGGTGGGTTTGGCGACTTTGTGAGCGGTGTGACGAGGGCCAACCAGGAGATCCGCAAGACCATCACAAAGCGTTGTGGCGTCCGGTAGGTCGCCGTCTACCATGTCGACGAGTTCATCCTCTACCGTGAGGGGACCCTCAGGATGAACACCTGTCGCCCCCGGCCTTCCCAGTTGCTGGTATAGGTGATGAATCGCCCATCCCGGCTGATGCAGGCACGCGGGCTGTCCCAGTAGCTGCGGAAGACCGACCGGTGGTGGGCCAGGCGACGAATCTGCCGGCTGCCGTCCGTCTTCACCTGGACGATCTCATTTTTGAACGCGCCTGAGTTGGGCAGCTTGTTGCAGACATAGAAGCTCAGTGTCACCCAGCTCTCGTCGTCGGCCAGCCATGAGATGTGCTGGTCCTGGCTCCAATCGTTGTGGAGGTCCAGGATGCTGATGAACTCGTGCGGTTTCTCGAAGCGGCGCAGCGTCAGGCGGTTCTTCCAGTTGTCCGCCCCCAGGATGGTGCCTGGCCCGTTGTCGGAGTGCCCGGGGGCAAAGTCCGGCTCGTTGTCGATGAGGTCCTCGGTCTTCCCCGTTGCCAGGTCGACGACGATGTCCTGTACGACCCCCTTCCCCTGCCTGGCGGTCTTCACGACGCACCAGCGGCCGGTCTTGTCCACCTGGATCTCGTCCAGGTTCGTTGTGTCTCGGCGCAGGACGATCTTGTCCGCATCCCGTCGCCACACGAGGTAGCCCGCAAGCTCCCACTTCGGGCCTTGGCGGGAAAAGCCGAAGGTGTTGTCGTCGAGGCTCTTGCTCATTTGGTGAAGATGGCCGCGGGGAAGCTCGCCGGAGAAGTCTTTCACGAGCTCGTACTTCTGCGTCCGGACGTCATGCCGCCACAGCCGAAGGCCCTCGTGGCAGAAGAGGGCGTTGGGGGCCTTGTCGCTCCAGATGCAGTCCTCCCAGCGTGGCGTGTGCCTGTTGGGCGCCCGGGCTGCGAACAACGGCCGCTTGCCGACGATGCGGAACGCCTTCGGGTCGAAGTCGTACAGGCGGGGACCGTCCTTGCAGTGGATGAAGAACATCGTGCTGTCGCGGTTGAACGCCGGGTAGTAGGAGTAGGCGTTGTGGCTGTCACCGTCGGCTTCGTCGGTCACGCGCAGGATCTGCGTGCCGAACGTCGGGTCGGTGAACGTGCCCCCTGCGGGAGGCAGCTTCGGGGCCGGCGGCAGCGGGTAGGCTTTCCGGTCAGTGCGGACGTGCGGCTTGTCGGCGGAAGACCGCCCGGCCGCCGCGGACTTGCTGGCTGCGCGGACTCCGCCCGACGGCAACTCACTCAGCACGATGGCAGAGATGATGAGGACAAGGCACGGGCCCTTCCCCTTCGCCTGACACGGCCACTTGGGATGCCCGCTCACTGACCGGAGTCCTTTGGGGTTTCACCGCATCTGTGCGGCCGGAACCGCCCCGGCCCCAGAGCGTCATTCTCCTGCGGCCCTCTCCTTCACGCAAGAGTCTGCCCGGTCGCTCATGTGCCCCTCCTGGCGCCTCGCGAGCTTGGCATGGGGTGCCACGTGACGCCGACCAGACACCTTGCAGGATCCTCAATCTCACAGCAGGTATCTGCCTTCCGCCGGATGAGCACGGTCGATACCACCGGGCTGGGAGATTGCGCCATTCGTTGATCCGCGCAAGTAGGGCCAAAGCAGTCCGGCCAGGGAGACAGCGCCGATGAGAACACCAGGCATCACCACCGCATTGCTCGTCGCCGTTTGGGTTTAGTCGCCCTCCGTTGCTGCGGCAGAGGGGCGGCTGGCGCCGGCAGCCGGCCGGTACCGGGTGGCATACGCCACCTTCCTTGGCGG
>CAZXOC010000006.1:0-12907 GCA_964642165.1 uncultured Planctomycetaceae bacterium
CTACATCAAGGGCGCCAACAAGCTCAAGAACCTCACCGTCAACTCCAGCGAGGACGAGCCCAGCCAGATCGGCGAGGGCGTCGAGCTGGTCAACGGCATCATCGGGCACGGCTGCCACGTCTTCTACGGCTGCAAGGCCGTCCGCTTCGTCCTCAGCGACAACAGCAGCCTCAAGTACGGCGCCCGCCTGATCCACTCCGTCCTCGGGGACAATTCCACGATCTCCTGCTGCGAGGTGCTCAACGACCTGATCTTCCCCGCGCACGAGCAGCACCACAACAACTCGTTCCTGATCGCCTCGCTGGTGATGGGGCAGAGCAACATCGCCGCGTGCGCGACGATCGGCTCGAACCACAACAGCCGGGCCCCCGACGGCGAGATCCGCGCCGGGCGCGGGTTCTGGCCCGGGCTGTGCGTCTCCGTCAAGCACAACTGCCGGTTCGCCAGCTTCACGCTGCTGGCCATGGCCGACTACCCCCACGAGCTCAACGTCCCCCTGCCGTTCGGCCTGGTCAGCAACGACCCGAAAGCCGACCGGCTCCAGATCATGCCGGGCTACTGGTGGCTGTACAACATGTACGCCCTGGCGCGGAACACCTGGAAGTTCGGCGCCCGCGACCAGCGCCGGAGAAAGGTCCAGAACATCGAGTTCGACTCGCTGGCGCCCGACACGGCCGAGGAGATCTTCGCCGCGATCGACCTGCTGGCCGAGTGGACGGGCGAGGCCCACCTGCGCGCCGGGGACGAGGCGCCCGACGGCACGTCGCGCGAGGAGCTTCTGGCCGTCGGGCACGAGTTGCTGAACGGTCCGGCCGACGCCGTTGACGGCCTGGAGGTCCTTGCCGACGGCGTCGAGAAGTCCCGGCGCAAGGTCGCGATCCTCAAGGCCCACGCGGGCTGCCGCGCCTACCGCGAGATGCTCCACTACTACGCCGTGAAGAACCTGCTGACGTACATGGAGCAGAACCCCGACGCCACGCGCGCCTCGATGTCCGAGGTCCTGGGCGGCGAGCGGCAGCGCGCGTGGGTCAACCTCGGCGGGCAGCTCGTCGCCGCGCCCGACCTCCGGCGGCTCATCGCCGACATCAAGAGCGGCAAGCTCGACCGCTGGCCGGATATCCACGCCGCCTACGATCGCCTGTGGGAGACGTACCCCCTCGACAAGCAGAAGCACGCCTTCGCCACGTTGCTGGACCTCCACGGGGCCGCCGAGCTCACCGCCGAGCTGTGGGAGAAGGCCCTCGACGAGGCCGCCCGCATCCAGCAGTACGTCCGCCACCAGACCTACGCCTCCCGGAAGAAGGACTTCGACGACCCCTTCCGGAAGATGGTCTACGAGACGGACGAGGAGATGGAGGCCGTGCTCGGCTCGGCCGAGGCCAACAGCTTCGTCAAGCAGGTTCGCGACGAGACCGAGCAGTTCGAGCAGCTCGTCGCGGGCGTCCGGGCGAGGGGCTGATCGCCGCCCGGCCGGCGAGGGGGCGTGCATCCATCGCGGGTCGGCCAACACACGACCGTCAGGCGCCGGCGGGTGCCGACGGTCGTTTTGCGCTGCCCCTCCGCGTGACGGGGAGGAGCGCACTCCTGCGGGGGGGGCTTCCCGACCGGGCCTCGGTGCCGCCGATGCGCGCGCCGCCATCGATGCCCGGTCATTTTCTCGATGTGGTATCGGAACCCCGATGGCGGGAGGCGTTAGTACATACAGAACCGCGAAGACGTCCAGGTTCGCGGCGGACGAAAGACCAGGAAGAACCAGCAGTCGCTTCGGCTGCACCCGATGAGGAAGCACCGATGAATCGACACCTCTCCGCGATCGTGCTGGCGCTGGCCTTGTTGCCGTGCTCGGCTGCGCCGGCGGATGACTGGCCGCAGTGGCGCGGGCCGGAGCGCACCGGCCTGTCGAAGGAGACGGGCCTGCTGAAGGCCTGGCCGGAAGGCGGACCCAAGCCGTTGTGGGCGATCGACACGCCGGGCAAGGGCTACGCCGCGGCGTCCGTCGTGGGCGAGACGATCTACCTCACCGGCACGGAAGGCCGGAAGGGCGCCCTCTACGCGCTGGACCTGTCGGGCAAGGTGAAGTGGCGCCAGGTCTACGGGGCCGAGTTCACCAAGAGCAACCCCATGTCGCGGACCACGCCCACGGTCCAGGACGGCTCGGCGTACGTCTACAGCGGCGAGGGATGGGCCGCCTGCTTCGACGCCAAGACCGGCAAGCGCACCTGGGCGGTCGATACCTTCCGTGTCTTCCGGGGGCGGAACATCCAGTGGGGCATCGCCGAGTCCCCGCTGATCGTCGACGGGAAGTTCATCTGCCACCCCGGCGGGCCGGACGCCGCCGTCGTCGCCCTCGACAAGAGAACCGGCAAGACCGTCTGGACCAGCAAGGGCCTCAGCGACAAGAGCGCCTACTGCTCGCCCATCGCCGTGCAGGTGGGCTCGTCGCAGGTGATCCTCACGCAGACGGAGAGTCACATCGTCGGCCTGGACGCGCGGAGCGGCAAGGTCCTCTGGAAGGTGCCTCAGCGCAACCGCTGGGCCGTCCACCCCAACACGCCGATCCTCTTCGACGGCATGGTGTACATCTCCAGCGGCTACCGCTACGGCAGCCAGTTGCTCCAGCTCTCCGACGACGGGAGCAAGGCCTCGCCCGTCTGGCGGGAGAAGAAGCTCGACAACCACCACCAGGGCGTCCTGCGCATTGACGGGTACATCTACGGCTCCAGCTCCGGCGGGCGCTTCTACTGCCTCAACCCGAAGGACGGCAGCATCGTGTACCAGGTCAAGGAGGTGCGCAAGGCCTGCATCGTCTACGCCGACGAGCGCATCTATGCCTACGACGAGAGGGGAGGCAAGGTCTCCCTCGTGCAGGTCTCCGGCAAGGAATACAAGCTGTGCGGGCGGTTCGAGATCTCGCGCGGCTCCGGCCCGCACTGGGCGCATCCCGTGGTGGCCAACGGCGTCCTGTACATCCGCCACGGCGAGGCCTTCCTGGCCTTCGACGTCAAGGCCAGGTAGCCCGGACGGCCGCGGCGCGGGCCCCTTCCTGCGCGGGACGGCGCGGCCGCGGCGCCGGAGATTGACCTGCCCGCCCTCGCGTGCTACCTAGGCCCCATGAGAAGGATGACCGTTCGCGGCCTCGTCGGGCTCGCCAACCTCGTCCGCGACCAGTTGGCTCGCCCCGTCTCGCCCGACGCGCTGGACCGGCTGCGCGAGCTCGTGACGCGGCGGCTGGAGGACCTCGACCTGTTCATGCAGGACCGGGACCTGACGCCGCAGGCGATGTCGGCCCCGTCGCGCCGGGCCTACGAGTTCCTGAAGGGCGTGGACTTCGACGCCGTCGAGACGGCCGGGGACGCGCCGGACGGCGGCCCCCTGCGGGGGACCATCCGCATCACGGGCCTGCGCGGCGTGCTGCGACGCTTCCTCGATCGCCTGGCCCGCGCCGAAACGCCCGAGCAGCGCGGCCGGCTCCACGAGGAAATCCGCGCCAAGGCCGAGAAGCTCCAGGAGATGACGGACGCACAAGACCTGCGCCCGGGGCATCTGAAGCCCGAGTCGCGCGCCGCCATCGGCTGGCTGAGGTACTTCTCGCGGCGGGAGAACGTCGACGCGTACGCTGCGGCCGTCGCCCGCGCCCGGCCGGAGTTGGAGCGACAGGCCGCCAGGTCGGCGCGGTACCGCGTCCCGGTCGTGGTGCACTTCCGCCCGATGAAGGGCGTCTACCGTCTTCGCGCCCTGCCGGAGGGCACGCGCATCAGCCTGCCGACCCCGATGATCCGCTTTGGCCGCGAGGCGTTCGCGGAGCTGGCGTTGCTGGCCTTCGCCCGGGGCGCGACCGACCAGGCCGTCTCGGAGCGAATGCTCGCGCCGCCGTACCAGGACGCCCTGGCCGAAATGGAGGGGGCCGCGGGAGAGGCCGAGTCGCCCGCGGGCGTCTACCACGACCTGGCCGCCGCGTTCGATCGCGTCAACGCCGCGCACTTCGGCTCGGCGCTGCCGCGCCCGCGCCTGGCGTGGAGCCGGAGCTTCAGCATGCGGAAGTTCGGCCACTACGACGTCGCCCACGACACGGTCATGGTCAGCTCCGCCCTGGACGCCGGCGACGTGCCGGCCTTCGTGGTGGACTTCATCGTCTACCACGAGCTGCTGCACAAGAAGCTCGGCGTGGCCTGGCGCAACGGGCGCCGGGCCGCCCACACGGGCGAGTTCCGGCGCCGGGAATGCCGCTTCGCGCAGTGGCGCCGGGCCGAAGACGTCCTGAAAAAGCTGGCCAGGCGGCGGTAGCGGTTCGGCGGGCTTACTGGAAGTCCCCCGTGCCAGATGTCACGACGGCGCGCTTCGTCGCCGCGTCCACGCGGAGGGCCTTCTCGCCCAGACGCCCGTCGCTCTGGGCGGCAAAGATCCGGCAGGGGCCAAGCGGCAGGCTGAAGTGGGCCAGCGGGCAGCTCTGTCCCCCGCCGCCCTCGCCGCCGTTTGCGGCCCCGTCCCGACGGGGAACCGTACGAGATCGCGTGCGTCGAACCTGACAGGAAGGTATCCTGAGCACATGCGAAGCGACCGGCCGGGTCATCTTGTCGCCCTGGGAGCGGCCGCGGTACTCTGCGCCGCCGCACAGGCCGGCGACTGGCCCCAGTGGGGCGGCAGCGACGATCGCAACATGGTCTCGTCGGAGGGACCCCTGCCGGAGTCGTTCGACCCCGGGCAGCGGACCCCCGGCGGCGGGATCGACCCCAACACGCTGCGCGGCGTCAAGTGGGTGGCCCGGCTGGGCTCGGCGACGTACGGCAACCCGACCGTCTCGGGCGGGCGGGTCTTCGTCGGCACGAACGATGCCTGCTGGGCCGACCCGCGCGCCGAGCGGACGCGCGGCGGCGTGCTGGCGTGCTTCGACGAGCGGACCGGGCGCCTGCTCTGGCGGCTGCTCGTGCCGCGATACAGCCAGAAGATCCACGGCAGCAACTTCGACGACCTCAACACCGGCGTGTGCTCCTCGCCCACCGTCGAGGGCGACCGCGTCTACGTCGTGACCAACCGCGCCGAGGTGCTCTGCCTCGATGCCCGGGGCCTGGCCAACGGCAACGACGGGGCGTTCCGCCAGGAGGGCCGGTACATCGTCGGCCCGGGCAAGGAGGCGGCGGAGCTGCGGCCCGGCGACGCCGACATCCTCTGGCGCTACGACACGATCTCGGAGCTGCCGTCCGCGCCCCACGACGCGACCAACTGCAACGTGCTGATCCACGGCGGGCTGGTCTACGTCGGGACCGGAAACGGCGTGCACCGCATCCCGGGCGAGCCCAACCCCCTGCCGGAGGCACCCAGCCTGATCGCGCTGGACAAGAAGACGGGGCGCCTGGTGGCCGTCGACGACGAGAAGATCGGCCGGCGGGTCTTCCACGGGCAGTGGTCGTCGCCCTCGCTGGGGCGCGTGGCGGGGCGGACGCTGGTCTTCTACGGCGGCGGCGACGGCGTGTGCTACGCGTTCGAGCCGGCGTCGCCGGTCGCGCCCGCCGGCCAAGTCGCCAAGCTGAAGAAAGTCTGGTCCTACGACTGCAACCCGCCGGAGTACAGGCTGCGCGACGGCAAGCCCGTGGATTACTGGGACGGCGACGCCAGCCGCGCCGACATCCGCAAGGGCTTCCTCGGCCCCAGCGAGATCATCGCCACGCCCGTGTTCCACAACGGCCGCGTCTACGTCGCCGTCGGACGCGACCCGGTCCACGGCGAGGCCTCGGGCATCCTCCACTGCATCGACGCGCGCAAGACCGGCGACGTCACGAAGACAGCCTGTCTCTGGTCCTTCCGGAAGATCGACCGGGCGATGTCCACCGTCGCGATCGCCGGCGGGCTGCTGTACGTGGCCGACATCGCCGGGGTGGTGTACTGCCTCGACGCGGACAGCGGGAAGGTCTGCTGGACGCACGACACGAAGCAGGCGATCTGGAGTTCCTGCTTCGTCGCCGACGGCAAGGTCTACGTGGGCACGCAGCGGAAGTACCTGTGGGTCTTCGCCGCCGGTCGAGCCAAGAAGCTGCTCGCCAAGGTTCGCCTGCAGCGGGCCATCTCCACGACGCCCATCGTCGCCAACGGCGTCCTCTACGTCGCCTCGCACCGCCATCTCTACGCCGTCTGCTCCGGCACGGGGGCCGGGGGCAAGTAGCGGCCGGGCCGCACGGCCCGCGGACGTGCCGACGGCAGAACGCGCCGGATCGTCCTATTCGCACTCGCCGTCGCCTGCCGAATCCGCTACGATACCCGCAGAGACTCCCGCCCGGTTCGGGGGCGGGGCCGGGGACGTACGACATGGGCCAAAGTCAGCATCACCGCCGTCGCGGCGAGAGCGACCAGTTCCCGTCCGATCTGGTCCGGCTCTATCGCACCGTGACCAACGCCCTGCCGGACCCGGTCCACGTCGTCGACGCCGACTTGAGGATCCTCCTGCTCAACTCGACCTTCAAGCGGTGGTGCAGGCAACTGGGCCTGGCCGCGATCGCCGAGGGCCAGACGCTGTTGGAGGCGTTCTCGTTCCTGCCGAACCGCGTGCGCGACGAGTACCGCCGGGTTTTCCGGACCGGGCACAGGCTGGTCACCGAGGAGACCAGCACGGTGGCCGGCAAGGAGATCATTACCGAGACCCGGAAGATCCCGATCCGCTCGCGAGGCAAGACCTGGTGCGTTCTCACCGTCATTCGAGACGTCACCGACCGCCGGCGGGCCGAGGCGGCCCTGCGCGAGAGCGAGCAGAAGTACCGCCAGCTCTTCGCGACGGTGTCGGACGCGATTGCGATCCTGGACGCCGAGACCACGCAGTTCCTGGACGTCAACCAGACGGCGCTGAAGCTCTACGGCTACACGAGGAAGGAGTTCCTCCGCCTGAAGCTGGCGGACGTCTCGGCGGACCGGGTGGTCTGCGAGACCGCCGTCCGGCAGACGCTCGCCGGCTCGACCAGCCGGGTGCCGCTCGGCTACCACAAGAAGAAGGACGGCACGGTCTTCCCGGTGGAGGTCTCGACGAGCACGTTCGAGCTTGCCGGACGTCACGTGGTCTGCGGCGTGGTCCGCGACGTCTCGGAGCGTCAGCGCGCCGAGGAAGCCCTGGGCGAGAGCGAGGAGCGACTCCGCGCGATCCTCTCGTCGCTGTACGAGACGACCGTGGTCGTCTACGACTACGAAGGGAAGATCCTGGCGGTCTGGGGGCCGAGGGAACTCCACGAGCGATACGGCCTGGCGCCCGAGCTCGTCCCCGGCAAGACCATCGCCGATATCCTCTCGGCGGAGGTCGCCGCGGAGCGCGTGGCGCGGATCCGCCGCGTCTTCCGCACGGGCAAGCCCATGCGCGACAACTACCTCGCCTGCCTGCCCGGCGGCGAGTTCTGGCTGGAGAAGACGCTCTCGCCCATCCGGGACGCCTCCGGCAAGGTGGCCGCCGTCGTGGGGTTCGTTCGGGACAACACCGAGCGCAAGCGCGCGGAGGAAGCCCTCCGCCAGGCCCACGCCAAGCTCGTCAACGCGCGCGAGGAGGAGCGCCGGCGTCTGGCCGGGGAGCTGCACGATTCGCTCGGGCAGGTGATGATCGCCATTCACCTGCGGCTTCAGGGCCTCCGGTCCGAGGCCGCCCGCCTCGACGAGTCGCTGGCGCGGTCGCTGTCCGAGACGATCGGCCAGTGCAACGAGCTGATCCGCGAGGTCCGCCAGATCAGCTACGGGCTGTTCCCGGCGACGCTGGGGCAGCTCGGGCTGCCCGCGGCGCTGCGGCAGCTCCTGTCCTTCTGCAAGCTGGCCGACATCGAGGCACGCCTGCGCTGCGGGCGGGGCGTCGAGAAGGCCCGCTTCCCCGAGGCCGTCGAGATCGCCCTCTTCCGCATCGCCCAGGAGGCCGTCAACAACACCATCCGCCACAGCGAGTGCAGGAACCTCGATCTGTCGCTGCGAGCCGCGCGCGGGCAGCTCGTGCTCAAGATCGTCGACGACGGCGAGGGCTTCGACCTGCCGGACGCCGCCGGAAGGGGGCTGGGCCTGAGCTCCATGCGCGAACGCGCCGACGCCATCGGCGCCACCATGCGGGTGACCAGCCGGCGCGGGCGGACGTGCGTCGAACTGCGCGTCCCCGCCAAGAAGCGATAACCCCCGCCGCACCGCCCTGGCACTCCCGCGACAAGCCGGGCCGGAGGACTACTTCCGTCGCGTGTCCTTCGACACGAGTCCACACGCCGTGCGCAAGACAGTGCTGGCGTGCCCATGCGTCACAGCGGGGACGGCGGGGATGAGACCGGGAGGGCGGGCCGGCCCTCCATGCTTGCCTCTCTACTCCCCGGGCGCCGGACCCCCAAGCCATTCCCGCAGGAAGCCCTTCAGGTCGTTGAACACCGCGTGGTGGAACGGCCACAGATGCTTCGCCGCAGCCGTTCCTACGTGGAGATCCGAGGGTCGCTGCACGGCAAGCCAAGCCTGGACGGCTGCCTTGTCCTGATTGCCGGGTACCAACCGGGCGGCTCGCTTCGCGCAGCGGAAGAACTGCTATTCCGGGGACGCCATACGGAACTCTTGGCAGGCGGGAGGGTGGAGGGGGGGATGGGGCATGGCGAGACTGGCCCGAGTGGTGGCGCCGGGGTGGCCGCACCACGTCGCGCAGCGCGGCAACCGCCGGCAGAAGGTGTTCTTCTCGCGGGGCGAGTACGCGGCATACGTGGAGTTGACGGCCGAATGGTGCCGGCGGCGCGGCGTGGAGGTGTGGGCCTACTGCCTCATGCCGAACCAGCCGGCTTCGCCAAGGCTACGCCGCCCCATGCGTGCACCTGGTCGTCGTGCCGTCGACGGCGGAGGGTCTGCGGCGGGGCATCGGCGAGGCCCACCGGCGCTGCACGCGGCGGATCAACTTCCGCGAGGGCTGGCGCGGGCAGCCGCCTTCGCACGAGGCTTCGGCCGGCCGGGCCTGTGGCAGGGCCGGTTCGCGTCGTTCGTCATGGACGAGCCGTACCTGCTGTCCGCGACGCGGTACGTCGAGCGGAACCCCGTCCGTGCCCGCCTGGCCCGCCGCCCGGAGGACTGGCCGTACTCCAGCGCCGCCGCGCACGTGGCCGAGCAGGGCGACGGCCTGGCCGAAGGCGACTGGCTGCGGGAGCTGACCGCCGGCTGGGTGTGCACGTGGGGGCAATGGATCGCGAAGCCGGACGACGCGGCCGTCGGCAAGCGGTTCACCCGCCACGAGGCCACGGGCCGCCCGCTTGACGAGCGGCCGCTGCCGGCGCGCCTCACCGCCCTGCTCGGCCCCGACCTGGTCCCCCAAGAAGCCCGGCCGAAGGCCGAAACGAAAGGCGAAGCAGGTATGGCGTCGCCCGATAGGCGCCCGGCAGCGGCTCGCCCTGGACCGTCCCGCGGAACGCGACCCGCGGGCGCGCCCTCCGCACGCCGGGGTCCACGCGGGCGGGGTTCGACGGTATAATGGCCCCTGTCGGCAGGGCATCGAGGCCCGGCTGTCGGCGAGAGGCGGTTCGCAGAGGTCCACCGATCCGCCATGGGTTCGTCGGCCATCTCGAGCTGGGCGCTTCGCTCTGCGGTGTGCTCGCGACGCCGGCGATGCGCCGGTCGAGAGGATGGGTCACATGTCATCGTTCCGGAAGGGTCAAGCCGTTGCAGCCGGCGCTGTGCTGAGTTGGCTTCTCGTCGTGTCGGCCGGCGCCGCGCCGCGAGCCGGGAAGCTGCCCGCGGGACAGCCCGCCCCGGCGGTCGAGGGCGTCGACCGGGACCTGCTGCTGGTCGGCAGGACGGGCAAGATCAACGGCGTGCAGAGCTGGACGCTGGAGACCCGCCGGTTCCGCGCGGGCCTGAACGCCCTTGCCTTCAGCCGGGACAGCCGCCGCCTCGCCGTCGCGGGAGATGCCGGAACCATCCGCATCCTGGAAGCGGAGACGGGCAAGCTCCAGGGGATCGTGATCGGCCACGCCGGCAGCATACGGGCCCTGGCGTTCCTGCCGGACGGCAAGACGCTCGCCTCCGTGTCCAGGGACCGGACGGTCCGGTTCTGGGAGGCGGCCACGGGCAAGTACCTCCGCAAGATGTCGATCGCGCCCGGCGTCCATGCGGCGGCGTTCTCGCCGGATGCCGCGTACCTGGCCACGGTCGGCGCCAACGGCGATGCGCGCCTGTGGGACGTCTCGAAGGGCAGGGCGATGGGCGTCCTGAAGGGGCATACGGGGGACGTCGAGACCGTGGCGTGGTCGCCGGACGGCAGGTGGATTGCTACGGGCGCGGCCGACGCCAAGGCGATGGTCTGGAGCGCCTCAACGCGTAAGCAGCTCGCCGTGATCGACCGCGGTCTCAGACGTGTCGGCGCGGTGTCGTGGTCGCCGGACAGCAAGACGCTGGCCTTCACCGGTGGGAGCGATGGTGGGCTTTTCCTGTGGGACCTGACGACGAAGAAGGTCCTCCGCTCGATCAAGGAGAATGTCTACCGATCAAACATCGCAACCTGGTCACCGGACGGCCAAGAGCTGGCCTGTCAGGGAGACTCCGGCAAGGCCTACATCTGGGATGCGAAGTCGTGGCAGCACACGCGGGAGTTCGTCTCTCGGGCGACAGGGCACTCTGGCGACGTCAGTGGGGCGGCCTGGTCGCCGGACGGCCAGCACTTGGCGTTCTGCTCCAGCACGCTCGGGAACTGCAAGCTACAGGTGGAGCTCTCGGTGTGCGCCGTGGCCACCGGGAAGACGCTTTGGAAGCACTTCGATTCCCTCCATGTGATGAAGTTGGCGGCCATGTCGGCGGACGGACGGCGGCTTGCCTGTTCCTACTGGGGCGGGGGCTTCAGCTTTCACCTCTGGGACCTGACATCCGCCACGCTGAAGGCGACGGTCCCCCGCCTCAGCGACAGTCAGTACCTTGCGTGGTCACCCGACGGGGAGGTCCTCGCGGCGTGCGAGAAGGGAGGAGGGGTCTCCCTCTGGGATGCCGAGTGCCAGGGAAGGCTTCGGGAATGCGCGTTCCGGAACGCCGAGCATGCCGACAAACAGGCGATTGGGCTGACCTGGTCGCCCGACGGCAAGAGGCTGGTCAGCGGCGCCGAGGGGGAAGAGCCCTCGATCTTCAGCAGCACCACCGGAAAGGAACTGGGCAGGCTGAAGGGCCACAGGGTCAGAGGTCGCTACGTGCTGGCCTGGTCTCCTGACGGCAAGATGATCGCCCTCGGCTTCGCTGGGGAGCGCCGCGTGGTCCTGTGGAGCGCCGCCACAGGGCGGTATCTCGGGGAGTTCAGGGGGCCCGGCGGCGACCAGCGAGGCCTGGCCTGGTCGGCGGACGGCAGGGACCTGGTCTGCGGGGGGACCGACGGCAAGTGCGTCATCTGGCGCAGGGGGCGTCCCGGCGTGCTGCCGGGCACAACGGGGTGTCCCATCAAAGCCGTCGCCTGGTCCCCGGACGGTCAGACGATCGCCGCCGGCGAAGGCGACTCGCCCATGAACGGGCGTGCATCGGTCCTGCTGTGGAGCGCGAGGCGCGGCCGTTCGCTTCCGCCGCTCAGCGCTCACAGCGCGGGCATCCATTCCCTGGGCTGGTCCCGGGATGGCAAGCTGCTATTCTCGGCGTGTGGGCTGACCGCCCGCCTCTGGAACGTCCCCGACCGCCGGCTCGTCATGACGATTCTGCCGACAGGGCCATCCACGGGTCTGGTCTTCGGCGGCGGCGGGCACTTCCGTGCGAGCGGCAAGTTCGATCCCGAGAAGGACGTCGTGTACGTAGCCGTCACGGCGGACGGCCAGGAGACGTTCACTCCCGCCGAGTTCGAGCGGCGCTTCGAATGGAGAAACGAGCCCGCCAAGGTCGCCCGCTGAAGCCGGGCGGCTCTCGGCGGCGGTCGATCACTCGGTGAGGCTCTCGCCTCGCCGTCCCGCCTGGTAGAGGGCCCCGATCTCCTGGGGGCTCAACGCCCGGTCGAACAGGGCGACCTCGTCGATCGCGCCGGCGAAGTGCCAGGACCCCCGCGCCGTCTCGCCGAGTACGATCGGCAGGTCCCGGTAGCCCAGGGCCCCGGCCGCGGGAAACTCGGCGACGCGGGCGCCGTCGACGTAGTGGGCCTGGCGGTTGGCCTGGGCGTCGTAGACGCCCACGAGGTGGTGCCAGGCGTCGTCGGCAACGCCGCGGGAGTCGCGCGGGGCGCCGGACCTGCCGAAGCGCAGCCGCCCTTCCTCGACCAGGCCGAACACGAAGCAGCCGTCCCGCTGCGAGGCGTGCCGGCAGAGGACGCTGCCGCGCCGCGACGAGGTCTTCACCCAGGCCGCCGCGGTCAGGGCGCTGCGCCGCCGTAGGCCTCGCGACGGCAGGATCTCCACGCGGTCGCGGCCCTCGCCCAGGCGGATCGCCTGGCCGGCCCGGCCCGGCACGACCTGTCCCCCGTGGAGGAGCCCGTGGCGGCCCGAGCCGCTCAGGTCGCGCGCGTAGGTCCTGCCCAGCCGCCGGACGATCGTGGGCTTGTCGAACGTCAGGACGAGCACCGCCCCGTCGGGCAGGGCGCCGCGGGGTGCGGCCCGGGTGCTCGGCGGCGTCCGCTCGCCGGGACCGCCGTCGACCAGGCGGGCCTCGGGGCCGTCGAAGACGCGAAGCCGCTTGACCTGCATGTGGGTCTGCGGGCCCCAGACGGTCAGGCCCACGTGGCCGGGCCCGAGGAGGCGCCCCCTGGCCGTCAAGACGGTCCGCCCGTCCAGGTCGAAGCGCGCCCGGTGGGCGTCGACGACCACGACGGCGCGGTGCAGCTTCTCGGGGGCGACCCCGTACTTTCCGCGCGGGCACCTCAGGCCGGCAATGTGGTTGTGGCGGACGTGGGGCTCGTCCGGGACGTGGAAGGGGAGTCGCACGGAGCGCCCGCGGCCGACGTGCCCGAACACGAGGGCGGCTCGCCCGACGCCCGTATGCCGGAAGA
>CAZXOC010000006.1:13007-26177 GCA_964642165.1 uncultured Planctomycetaceae bacterium
GCGGCCATCTCGTCGATCCGGCAGATGGCCTCCACGGCCTGCCGGCGCGAGTGGGGATCGTCCGACCAGAGAAGGTCCGCCAGGAACGGCACGCACAGCGGCCGGGCGATCCTGCCCAGGGCGGCTGCGGCGCCGGACGCCGAAGCCCTCTCCGAGAGCTTCGTCCGCGAGGCGATGCCCGCGACCTCATCGAAGACCCGCGCGGGCACGGGCTCGCACCAGAAGAACTCGCGGCTGGCGCGCGGCTTGACCTTGCCGTGCACCTTGGCCGTGTAGGCCCAGCGCAGCGGCGCCCGCTCGTCGCCGTCGCCGTGCCCGACAACCAGGCGATAGGGGCTCATCATGTAGTGGTGTCGCCCGGCGTAGCCGCGGAGCCGGAAGTCGATGTCGACCCAGCCGATCTTGTCGAGGAAGGCCTCGGTCCATCGGTGGTTGGCGTCGTCGAAGGAGCACCGGCCGTGGCGCGGCCAGGTCGTCCCGCCGATGTACCGGGCCGGAATCCCCCGGGCGCGACACAGCGCGATGAAGGCGTAGGCCAACTCGCTGCACGAGCCGGTGCCGCGCCGCAGGACCGTCTCGGCGTTGTCCCACGCCCCCACCATCTCGTAGCGGACGGTCTTGTTGATGTGGTCGCAGATCGCCTGCACGGCCCGGCCCGGGGGCATGTCCGCCGGCCCGATCGCCGCGGCGGCCTCGCGAATGAACGGGGAGTTGACGCCGTACAGGGGCTTGTCCAGCAGGTACAGGCGCCGCTTGGCGGCGTCGAGCTTCCCCCGGCCGGGCTCGGGCGGCTTGTCCAGGTAGGTCCTCGTGCGATAGGTCGTCACCCGCGCCATCCAGCGCACGATGCGGTGCTGCCCCTTCGCGATGCGCCCCACGTGGAAGTGCGCCAGCCGCCGGCCGTGCTCGTCCGTGGTGACCTCCGTCGGCTTCGGCTGGAACCGCAGCGCGTGGATTCGCTGCCGGGGCTCGTCCTGGGGCAGGGGGAACCAGCAGTGGACGTCCTCGGCCGCGCGGTCCCGCGGCGCCGTCAGCCGATACGTCGCGACGACGCACCGGTCGGTCGGGTCCGACAACACGACGTTGGCCGGAACGCGCACCTGCCCGTGAGCCCCGGGCGCCCACGCCAGGGACAGGGCGGCCGCCGGCCAGAGAAGCCAGGTCCGTCGCGACACGATGCCTCCTCCCTGCAACGGCCGCACGAGCGTGCCCGCCCCTCGCCCGGGCGAGGCGCGATCGCCGACGGCGCGGCCGGGCGGCCAGTCATGCTATCGGCGCCCCCGCGCGAACGCAATCGCCCGCGGATGCCGGGCGGCCGCCGATATCCGCCGTGTCCACATTGGCCGGGTGGGGCGTCCCCGACCGGGCTGTCGCCCGCTGACTGCCGCCGCCCGCGGCGTTGCTGTCCATTCTCCGGCATTCTCGCCGGAACGGGCGTCAGCTCGTCCCGCGCGGCCGGCACATAAGGGCGGAGGCCCCGGGCGGCGCAGCTCCGTGGGCAGGGCATCCCCGAAGGGGAAGGTCGCGGGTTCGAATCGCGCCGGCGATATCAACCCATTCACACAGAGCAGGTCACGCTTGCCGGGCAACCGTCTATCCGATGCGGGAACTTCCGATCCTTTGCGGCGTCCTATCGCCAGAGGTGCGACTATGGGCAAAGCGATGCGACGGACAGGGCTGATGACAGTGGTTCTGGCTCTCCCTGTCGTCGGGCTCATCGTTTGCGGCACCACCGCCACGAGCGGCGCCCAAGGCGTGGCGGCCAACGACACGCCCGCTGCCGACGCGGGGGCGCCGGCGGGGGGTCTGAGCGATCCCGAGTTGCACCGGCTGTGGGATCGGATCGGCCAGCAAGAACCCAGGGTCGCCTATGCCGCTGTGGCGAAGCTCTCCGGCGGCGGCGACCGGGCCGTGGCCATGCTGCGGCGGCGCATGGATCCGATCCTGCACAAGGCGGACAAGCGGGGGCTGAGGCGACTGATCGGCGAGCTTGATCACGACCAATACAGCGTCCGCAACCGCACTTCCGAGCAACTCCGCATGATGGGACGGTCGGCGGCCCCGATCTTGCTCGCCGCCCTGCACAAGACGAGATCACTTGAGGCACGCTGTCGGCTCCAGGCACTCGTGCGCGAAACCGAGAGCCTGACGCCGGCCACGCCGGCCAGGCGGAGGGTGATCCGCGGCGCGCGGGCGCTGGAACTGATCGGCACGAAGCAGGCGGCGGCCTTGCTGAAGGCCGTCAAGGCCTCGCAGGCCCGGCCCTACGTGAGGTGTTTCCACAAGGGCAAATATGCCGTCGAGGCGGGCTTCGTACCGGACCAGGTCGAGTACATCTGGGGCGAACCGATGTACGACTTCACGTTCGTCCTGACGAACGTGGGTGATGTCCCCGTCGGTCTCACCGACGGTCCGTTGACACACAACGGCAGCGGGCTCAGCCGGTACAGCTATTTCACAATCACGGCTGTGGGCGGGAATGGCAGGGCTGTTCCGGACCCCTGGGGCATGGACCCACGTGCCGGATATGGTAGCGGCCCCGTGTCGAGTCACATCATCCAGCCGGGCCAGACCTACACGAAGGCGCTGAGGGCAGGGAGCTACCTGACCTTTCCCGGCCCCGGCGAATACACGATCACGGGCGCTCGGGCGCCGTGGTCGATGCGGCCCGTCATCAAGGGCGTGACGAAGTCTGACCCGGTGATCACGACCACGTTCCGACTGACGATCCGGCCACGCAGCGAACAGGCGGTCAAGGAGCTGATCGCCCGGCTCGGCGCTGAGATGGCGTCTCCGGTTGCTGCCGCTGCCGGGTGCCGCAGCGCCGCGCGGACGCTCGCCGACCTGAAGAACAAGGCGTGCATGCCCCATCTGCTGGGGGGCCTCAAGATGTCCGACGCGGGTGTCCGCATCCACTGCCTGCGCGGCCTCTCGGAGCTGCAGGCCCCGTCCGTCGAGGCGGCGATCGCCAAGGAGTTGTCAGATCCCGACGCCAATGTCCGTCGAGCCGCTGTCGCGGCGCTCGGCCGGGTCGGATCGCCGACGGCTCTCAAGCTCGTCGTCAAGGCGCTGGGCGAAGAGCACGCTCGCGTGGTCGAGACGGCGGCCGGGATCCTGGCGGCTCGCGGACCGGAGGCGAAGGCGGCGGTTCCGCAACTGATCAGCGCCCTGCGGCGGATTCAGTGTGACGGTGCACGGCCGCACATTGTGCGGGCCCTGACCAACATTGGCGGGCCGTCGGTCGGCCCGTTGCTGCAGGCCATGACGGACGAGGACCCGAAGGTCCGCTCGTATGCCTGTTCGGGCCTGGCGGCGATGAAGCGGCTGCCGAAGACGGCCGTGCCTGCGTTCGTGGCGGCGCTGAAGGACACGCAGGCCTCGGTGCGCCGGGACGCGGCGCGGGTCCTGAGGCAGATTGCCGCGGACACGCCCGAAGCCCGTGCAGGCTTCCTTCGGCTACTCGAGGATGAGGATCGGGATGTGGGATGGGTTGCGTTCGACGCCCTCAGAGGGATCGATCCCCAGGCACACCTCGACCGGCAGATCCGGTTTCTCATTCGGCAGCTGGACGGCGGCAACCTGAGCCTCTCCCAGGCCAGGGCGGCAGGGCTGCTGGGGCAGATGGGGCCGCCGGCCAAGGCCGCCGTGCCTCCGCTTCGGGCGAACCTCAAGCATCGATACGCTGGGGTCGTCTTCAGCGCGTACAACGCATTGAACAAGATCCAGCCCGGACGTGCCGCCGAGCACCTGCCGTTCCTCATCGGGAAGCTGGAATGCGATCCAAAGACCACACACGACCCCGGCAATTTCCGGAGACAGGCGGCTACGGCGGTTCTGAACCTGGGCCGCGCGGGCGCCCCGGCCGCGGCGGCATTGGTCACGGCGCTGCGGAACGAGAACAGAGACGTCGATTACTCCACGCACATAGCGAGTGTGCTGCTGGCCGTCGGCCCCCCCGAGGGGGACCGTGGGATCCCCGCGCTGCTGGCCATGCTGGCCGACGGCCGCAAGGGCATTCTGCGCTTGAACGCCGCTCACGTGCTGGCGAGGTTCGGCGCGCCGGACCGGGGCGTTCCGGTGCTCGTTGCCGGTCTGAAGGACAAGTCATGGTACACGCGAGCCGTCGCAGCCAAGGCGTTGGGGGACGTCGGCCCCGCTGCCAGGGGATCGCTGCCGGCGCTGGCCGAGGCCCTGGGGCGGGAGAAGGATGGTCGCACTCGCGGCGAGATGGAAACTGCCATCCGGAAGGTCCGACGGCCCGATCCCGCCACGCGGCCGGCGGCCGAATAGCGCCAGAAGCGAACCAAGAGGTCACGCAGCCAGCGGCCTAACGAAAAACAGGCGGCCGACCGGAGCCGACCGCCCGTCTATTCGTGGTGGTTGATGCGGATGAATTACCTCTCGCGATGCGACTCCTTCATGCCGTGGAGCACGCGGCGGGCGATGCCTTCGACCAGCTCGATCTGCTTGTCGGTGAGCCGCAGTCGCTCTGCGAAGTACTTCCGAAGCCCCGGGTCCATCTCGTAGGCGTCACCCTCGGACTTCATCTCGTACACAACACGGATCATGCCGCCCAGCGTGCCTTCCATCTGCTTGTCGGTGACTCCGGCATCGGCGAGGGCCTTCTTGATCTTGCCCAGGGTCTCGACGGAGACGCCCATCCGCTTGTAGTGGCCGACGATGCCCTCGTCGCGCTTCCGCTCGGGCACGTCGCCCCTGCGAGTCGACTCCTTCATGCCGTGGAGCACGCGGCGGGCGATGCCTTCGACCAGCTCGATCTGCTTGTCGGTGAGCCGCAGTCGCTCTGCGAAGTACTTCCGAAGCCCCGGGTCCATCTCGTAGGCGTCACCCTCGGACTTCATCTCGTACACAACACGGATCATGCCGCCCAGCGTGCCTTCCATCTGCTTGTCGGTGACTCCGGCATCGGCGAGGGCCTTCTTGATCTTGCCCAGGGTCTCGACGGAGACGCCCATCCGCTTGTAGTGGCCGACAAGCCCTTCGTCGCGTTTGGTCGATCGCTGCTCCCGGGCTTCTCCGCGAACACGTTTCAGGTATCCTCCCCACCGTTCTTTGGCCTGGGCCTCGGTGATTCTGCCCTCCTTGACACCAGCCCAGATCCTCTCTTTCACTTTCCCCATCTCATCGCGGCTGGGGCGTTCGGCGAAATCGCCGCGGCTCTCTTTGCTGATCGCTTTCCATTTGGCCCCGGCTTCCTTTTCGGTAAGCTCTCCCTTGGCGACGGCTGCCTTGAGCTTCTCACCGACCTCGGCCATTTCGACGTCATGCCAGATCCGCCGGGCGATCTCTTCGCTCATTTTGCCCGCCTTGAGGGTCGCTTTGAGCTTGGGACCCAACTCATGCTGCTTGAAGTGATGCCACTTCTTCCACGCGTCTTCCTCGCTGAGTTTTCCCGCCTCGACCGCCGCCTTGAGTTTGCCGCCGACGTCCCCGATCCATCCCCCGAATCGACGGTTGATGCCGCCTTCCTGCTCGTCTTCGGCGACCTCTCTGAGAGCTTCCATCATGACGACGGCCTGTTCCAGCGAGAGTTCGCCTTCGGCCACGGCTTCGCCGAGCTTTCTTTCCACGGCGTCGAAATCCTGGGCGTACGTCAGCCCAACGGGAAGCACGAGCATCGCGCCCAGCAGGACACACGCCTGCAGCCAACGTGAGCGGGATCGGTTCGTAGTCTCAGATACGATCATCTTGAATCTCCTTCGAAGGAACCCGCCGCTGTTGACTTCGCTCGCCACAGCCGGTGGGCGGAGTACCGGAGAGGCAAGATGCTCGATTGCGCTCAAGAGTGAGTCCGCGTAGGTCCGCGGCTTGGGCTTCAGGCTGGCAAGAACCAGGTCGTCGCAGCAGATCTCTTCATTGGCCCGCAGGCGGCAGCGGGCCCACCAGACCAGCGGGTTCCACCAGAAGCAGACGCACGCCAGCCATTCGAGCCAGCGCACGAGGTAGTCCCGGCGGCGCACGTGCGCCAGCTCGTGGGCCAGGACCCATTGCGAGTGCTCCGTGTCCATCTGGTCCAGCAATGATTGCGGTATCACGACGCGGACCTTCCCGCCGACCCACCACACCAGCGGGGACAGTTGGGCGGATGTCGTGCGAATCGTCGGGACGGACCTCAAACCGAGTCGCCCCGCGATCCTCGCTGCCCTGGCCTGCAACTCCGGTGGCGCAGTCTCCGATCCCGTCCGCAACAGCCGGTCGAATCGGTAGACGCGCACCAGAGACCAGATCAGGATGAATCCGCTTCCGAACAGCCAGGCCAGCAGGAGCGCCGGCTCGGTCTGCTCCCATACCGTAGGGTTCGTCTCTTCCGCCGGGGAAACGTCGAACGCGCCCGCGTTGGCCTCCACGGCAACGCCAGCCGTCGGCCCATCGATGTCAAGGGGCATGGTGTCCGCCGGGGCTGAAATCGTGAGAACGGGAATCGTCACGATGGGCGGCGTCAGCAGCTTCACGAAGACCAGCAACCAGAGCAGGTGCGCGATGGCGGGCCGCTTGGCGATCCTCTCGACGAGCAACGCTGCGACGGCCAGGGCGAGCGAGATACAGACATTGCTCACCGCTATCTGGAGAAGGAGGTCCGTCATGCCTGTCCTCCATCGTCCTGTTGGCCGTCGAGAATGGCTCGAAGCTGTTTGATGTCCTCGCGTGAGATCTTCTTCTGCTCGACGAAGTGCGTGATCAGGGGCGCGAGCGAGCCGCCGGTCAGCTTGGCCGCGAGCGCTTCCAGTTGACTGCCCGCATACGCGCGGCGAGAAACTGCCGCCGAGAAGAACAGGACGGGCTGACTCGTGTCTCGCACGACGTAGCCCTTGTCCTCCAAGCGTTGCAGCAGCCGCTGCACCGTCCCATGCTGCGCCTTGGTGGTGTTGGGGTAGAGTTGCTCGCGGATTTGCCGAGCAGTCATCTGGTCCTCATCCCAGAGCAACTCCATGACCGCCAGTTCCGCGTTCGCCAGTGGTGGTTTTCTCATTCTCGGCGTCCTCGAGCTCTTAACCGCTCTACGACTAAGCGTCGTAAGTACACGACAAGCCGTCGTACGATTCAAGGGCATAAAAGCGATTTGCTTGAGTTCTTGTCAGTTCGCCAAGGAACCGGGCAGCGGAGAGGAACTCCGGGGCTTCGGTCTCTGATGTCGCCGGTTCGTGGGATGCGGCAAGCTCCGCTCTTGCCGTGGCTTATGCCGCCGGCCGGAACTTCCGCCAGAAGGCTTCCCTCAAGTGAAGCGGTAGCGAGCGCGCCCGCGCTATGCAACCCGCAACGTGGACCCTGGGCTTGATGCACAGGAGCTCGTTCGTTCTTGGATCAGGCGGGCGTTTTAGCGCCGGTTTGGTGCGGCCGCGCAGCCGGAGGCACCCGGCGTGAAAGGGGCACAAGCGGGGGCACGCTTGTAGCCCTTTCACATCAAGGTCGCTTTCTGCCAAAGATTCAGCTCTGCCGCCTAGCCGGCCAGGGCCACTACCGTCAGCCCCCCCAAACGGGGTTTCTCACCGCCGCTCGGCGCCCGGCCGCGAGGGCGCTACCGGGCCGCGGGGCGGGGCTCGAGCAGGCCGAGGCGCCAGGGGATCCTGCCGTACGGCTTGCCCGCGCGGTCTTTGTCGAGGACGCCCTGGAAGACGAACCGCAGGCTCTTCGGGTCCACCTCGAGCTTCTCGTCGCAGCCGGAGCGAATCAGCTCGCCGTGGCTGATGCAGTCCGTCCAGCGCGTGCCGTCGGGCGCGACGTTGGCCATGCTCGCGAAGCACCGGCCCTTCGCCGCGGCGATCGGCTTCCACTCGCCGTCCAGCCGGTCGGCGAGGTACGCCTTGTAGTACCGCCAGCCGCGGCCGCCCTGGGCCTCCACGACCGTCAGGTACTTCCGCAGCCCCTTGAGCCTGTAGGTGTGCCCGGCCTCGAAGATGTCGCCGCGGATCGCCAGCTTGGCCTCGGACCAGCCGGCGGGGAAGTCGGCCAGGCGCGTCTCCTCGCGCCACATCCGCCCGTTGAGCGTCGTGAAGAACAGGTGTGCCTTCTCGTCGTCGCAGACCACCCAGAAGTCCAGGCC
Organism: uncultured Planctomycetaceae bacterium; assembly: GCA_964642165.1. Classification (GTDB taxonomy): domain Bacteria; phylum Planctomycetota; class Phycisphaerae; order SM23-33; family SM23-33; genus CAYRVX01. Next base: position 21,070 of record CAZXOC010000006.1, read on the forward strand.
CCTTCGCCCCCCGCCGGGCCCCGCGCCCAGCGGGCGAAGCTTGCTCCAGGAGCTCGGGTCGGCGATGTCCGTCGTCGTGGCGAAGGCCGCCTGGTACTTCGGACGCCACGCCTCGCTGCTGGCCTGGCAGATGAGGTACCACTTCTTGTGCGGCGTGAAGTAGAACACCTGCGGCGCGCAGTAGTAGGCGTCGCTGGCCGACAGCGTCTGCCGCGCGGCGGCGTTGGCGTCGGCCCAGTCGCCGAAGGACAGGTAGTCCACCCGGTGGCTGCGCTCGCGGCCGCGGACGGTGACGAACAGGTGCCACCGCCCGCCGTGGAAGACGATCGACGGGTCCTTCACGGAGTAGTCCAGCTCGCCCTTTCGCTGCATGGGCGCGACCAGGGGCTGCCGAACCCGCCAGCGGAACCGCCCGGCGAGCAGGTCGCCCGTCGGGCCGCCGGTCGCCGCCGGCCCGGCCGCCGCGGAGGCCGCACCGATCACCAGGAAGACGCCCGCCAGGGCGCCGCATTCGAAGCCGCCGAGAACCGCGCGTGCCAGGTCCATCGCCTCTGACCTCCGCCGCCCCGCGGGCTGTCGTGGACGTCCCGTGCCGCCCGGCACGCCCCCCCCCGCCTCGCCGTGCACCGTAGCAGCGTGCTGATTCGCCCGCAAGATCGCGGGGCGCGTCCGGCGGCCTATGGCGCCTGCCGCCCGGCCGTTGTCTGTCCGGGGAGGCGATGGTACACTCGCCGTTCCTGCCCGGGGGGCGCGGAGCGGCGGGCACGGACGAACGGCCATGGAGAAGCACCACGTACAAGGTCTCGACGCGCTGCCGCCCGACGTGCGAGGCGGCGTGCTGACGATCGGCAACTTCGACGGCGTGCACCTGGGGCACCGGCGGATCCTCCGGGCGGCGCGGGAGCTGGCCGACGCGGACGGCGCCGCCGTCGCCGCGATGACGTTCGACCCGCCGCCGGACCTCGTCCTGCGCCCCGACGACGCGCCCCGGCGGGTCGTCCCGCCCCGGCGCAAGGGGCACATGCTCCGCCAGGCCGGCTGCGACTGGGTCGTGACCGTCCGCCCGACGATCGAGCTGATGGCCCTCGAGCCGGGCGAGTTCATCGAGCAGGTCATCCGCCGCCGCTTCGCCCCGCGGCACGTCGTGGAGGGGCCGAACTTCCGCTTCGGGCGCCGACGGGCCGGCGACGTGGACACGCTGCGGGGCGCCGGCGCGCGGGCGGGCTTCGCCGTGCACGCCGCCGAGGCCGTCCGCGTCACCCTCGGCGACGCCGAGCGCGTCGTCTCCAGCACGCTGATTCGCGACCTGGTGGCCGCCGGGCGCGTGGCGGACGCGGCACGCTGTCTCGGGCGGGACTTCGCCCTCTTCGGCCGCGTCGTCCGAGGGCGAGGCGTCGGACGCGAGCTGGACTACCCCACCGCGAACCTCGCGGCGGGCGAGCAGGTCTGCCCGGGCGACGGCGTTTACGCCGGCCGCGCCGTCGTCGCCGGACGCCGGTTCGCCGCCGCCGTCAGCGTGGGCACGCAGCCGACCTTCGCCGACGGCCGCCGCGGCGGGCGGACCGTCGAGGCCTACCTGCTCGACGCCTCGGGCGACTACTATGGGCGGGAGATGGAGCTTCGCTTCGCGAGGCGGCTTCGCGACCAGCGGCGCTACGACAGCGCCGAGGCCTTGAAGGCCCAGATGGCCAAGGACGTGGACCGTGTGCGGGACATCTGCCGGTAGCGGCTTCGACGAGATCGTGCAGCGGGTCGGCTCGGCGCGGCGCCTGCTGATCGTGACGCACGCGCGCCCGGACGGCGACGCGCTGGGGACGATGGCGGCGCTGGCGTCGGCGGCGGGCGCGGCGGGCCGGTCGGCGAGGATGCTCGTGCCCGACGACGTGCCGGAGCGGTACGCGTTCGTGTTTTCCGAGGACCGCCCGGCCGGGGCGGAGGACTTCGCCGAGCTGGCCGACGAGGCGGACCTCGTCGTCGTGGTCGACACGTGCGCGTTCGCGCAGTTGGACGGCCTGGAGGCCGACCTGCGGGCGCGGCGCGGGAAGGTCGTCGTCGTGGACCACCACGCCACGACGGACGACGTCGCCGACGTCCGGTGGGTGGACCCCACCGCGGCGGCGGCCGGCGTGATGGTCCTCGAGCTGATCGACGCGCTCGGCTGGCCGGTCGAGGCGGCGGCGGCCGAGGCGCTATTCGTAGCCATGGCCACCGACACGGGCTGGTTCCGGCACGCCAACGCGGACGGGCGGTGCCTGCGGGCGGCGGCGCGGCTGCTGGAGACGGGCATCGCCACCGACGAGCTGTACCGGCGGCTGTACCAGTCGGACCGCCCCGAGCGGATGCGGCTGCTGACGCGGGCCCTGGCGAGGCTGGAGCTGCACCACGACGGCGAGGTCGCGCTGATGAAGCTGCGGCGCGAGGACTTCGCCGAGACGGGCGCGCGGGCGGATGAGACGGAGGACGTCGTCAACGAGCCGCTGCGGATCGGCTGCGTGGCGGCGTCGATCCTGGTGGTGGAGGCCCCCGGCGCCGGCGCGCCGGTGGTCCGCGGGAGCCTGCGCAGCCGCGGGCGCGTGGACGTATCGGCCGTGGCCCGCGGCTTCGGCGGCGGCGGCCACGCGCGCGCCGCCGGCCTGCGCAGCGACCGGCCGATCGACGAGCTGGCGGACCGGCTCGTCGCGGCGTGCGTTGAAGCGCTGGGAGGCGGCGGCACACAGCCGCCGGAACCGGCAGATCGGGAGAGCTCATGACCATGAAGCCAAGCGCACCGCGGCCGGAACGAGGCCGGAAGGTGACGCGGCGAAAGCTCCTCCAGGCCGGCGGGGCGGGCGTCGCGGCGGCGGCCTTGCCCGCCCTCGGCGCGGCGCCGGCGAAGCCCAAGGCGCCGGGCAAGCGGCCGAACGTCCTCCTGATCCTCTGCGACCAGTTGGGCCTGGACGCGATCGGCGCCCACGGCTTCGCCGACGCGCGAACGCCGAACCTCGACCGCCTGGTGCGGGGGGGCACGACCTTCCTGGAGTCCCACAGCACGAACCCCGTCTGTTCGCCGGCCCGCAGCTCGATCATGACCGGGTGCATGCCCGTCGAGACGGGGGTGATCACCAACGGGCGCCCGATCCACGCCAGCCGGCCGAACGTGGGGCAGTGGCTCCGCCGCAGCGGCTACGAGACGCTCTACTGCGGCAAGTGGCACCTGCCGGGCGGCTACCAGGCGAAGATCGACGGCTTCGACGTCCTGCCCGCGGGGATGGGCCAGGGCGACCTGGGCGACACGATCGTGTCGAACGCGTGCGCGGCGTGGCTGAAGAACCGCGGTCGCGGCGGCCCGGCGGCGGCCAAGCCGTTCCTGATGGTCGCGTCGTTCATGCAGCCGCACGACATCTGCTACTGGGGCAACGCGCGCGCCAACCGCATGCCGCCGAACCTGCCGCTGCCCTTCGAGCGCCTGCGGGACCGCCTGCCGAAGCTCCCGCCCAACCACCGGTCCCGCCCCAAGGAGCCGCAGCGCCTCGCCCAGCGCCGCGTCCGCGAGTACACGGAGGACATGTGGCGGTACTACCTGTACATCTACGCCCGGCAGGTGGAGATGCTCGACGCGGACGTGGGGCGCGTGCTCGATGCCGTCGAGGCCGCCGGCTTGGCCGACAACACGGTGATCCTCTTCACCGCCGACCACGGCGACGGGCGGGCGAGGCACATGCACGTTTCGAAGTGGTATCCGTACGACGAGGCCGTCAAGGTGCCGATGGTGGTCTCTTGCCCCGGGCGCGTCGCCGAGGGGGCGAAGGACGCCGTGCACCTGGTCTCGGGCGTGGACGTGATGCCGACCATCTGCGACTACGCCGGCGTCGAGCCGCCGAAGACCTGCCGCGGGCGCAGCCTCCGCCCGCTGTCGGAGGGCCGGCGCGTGCCGTGGCGAGAGTGCGTCGTGTCGGAGTGGATGGTCCAGGGGCGGATGGTCCGCACGCCGCGATACAAGTACGCCCGCTACGAGGGCGACCCCGTGGAGATGCTCTTCGACATGCAGGCCGACCCCTGGGAGACGAAGAACCTCGCCGAGGAGGCCGGGCACGCGGCGCTGCTGGGCAAGCACCGCAAGCTGCTGGCGGCGTTCCAGGCCGAGATGCGAACCGTCGAGCCGACGCCGACGATCGAGCGGCGTCGGCCCCGGCGTCCGGCCCGCAAGAGGGCGGGAGGCAAGGCATGAACAACGCGCAGCCCAACGAGGCGATCGAGAGGTACCCGCTGCGGTCGCTGACGCCGGTGCTTCGGGGCTTCCGTCCGCCGGCGGGCGCGTTCGACGCGGCGGGCTCGTGGCGGGAGGTCTTCGGCGTCTTCACGTTGGCCGGTCGGGCGGCGGCGGCCCGGCGCGTGGGCGAGCTGCGCCTCGAGCGCCGGGTCCGCAGCGACGGCGAGGCCGTGCTGAACGTGGCCTACGAGAAGCGCCTCACCGGCGGGAGCCAGAAGCTCACCGCGGCGCTGCACAGCCGCGCCGGCGAGCGGCTCGCGACGCCCAGCCGCTGGACGTTCGAGACGCGCCTGCTGGACGCCGGCGGCCGCGAGATCGCCGGCACGCGACTGAAGCGCTCCGCCACGGTCGACGACGGCACCATCACCGTGCGGGACGCCGTCGCGACGAGGACCCTCCGCCCCGCCGGCGCGTACACGGTGAACTGGTCGCTCTTCGACGCCGTCCAGCGCCTGCCCCGCCGGCCCGGGCGACCGATCGACTTCACGCTGATCGACCACTTCGACCAGCCCAAGGGCCGCCAGACGCTGGCGTTCCGCAAGGCGATGGACGTGGCGGTCGCCGGCGGCCGCACCGTCCGCACGTTCTCCTTCGACCTGCTCGGCGACGGCAACGTGCCGTGGGTCTACTGGGTGGACGAGCAGGGGCGGCTGCTGTTCATCGTGGCCGGGCTGGAGGGCTACGTGCTGGAGTCGTGCCGGCAGGCGTGAGCGCCTCGCCCGGCAGACTTCCTCCGGGAAATGCTGGCATCCGGCCGCCCGTGAGGCTAGGATAGCCGTTCTGCCCTGCCGTTGGGCGGGCGAGTTGCCCAGGGAGAGTACCCGGAAAGCATGAGTCACAAGGTCGGCAGAACGCGATC
>CAZXOC010000006.1:26277-34786 GCA_964642165.1 uncultured Planctomycetaceae bacterium
TTGCCCAGGGAGAGTACCCGGAAAGCATGAGTCACAAGGTCGGCAGAACGCGATCGAGGCGGAGACGGAAGGTCGGGTCCAAGCGGCGCAGGGCCCGCCGACGCGCGAGACGGCGGTAGGCGGCGCGTCCGGCGAGGGGGCCAGGCCATGGGGCAGGTCGCCGCGCGCCCGTCGCCCGGCGGCTCGAGAACAGCAAGACGGGCACGAGAGGGAGTTCCGGCCTCGTGCCCGTTTCCTTCTTCGCGCAGGGCGTCACAGAGTTCGGGCGTCCCGCGCGCGGGGAGCCCGCGGGGAGCGGCTCGCCCGTCGGCGCGAGGCGCCGTGCCGCGACGAGCCGGGGGCCGCCGGCGGGCCTTACGAGCGCCTCTCGCGCCGGTCCTTGCCGCTTCGGCGGTCCTTGCCGCCGCGCCGGTCCGGGCCGGTGTAGTTCGCCTGACCTTTGCGCCGGTCGCCGCGGCGTCTCCGGTCTCTTTCGGTTCGTCGTTCCTGCATGGGTCCTCCCTTCTCGCCCACGGGTCGCCGCGCACGTGCGTGCCTGCGGCGAACGGCCTCAGCGGTCCTCCACCCACCGAACGCCGTTCAGCGCGACCTTCTCCAGATCGTACCCGCCGCCGAGGGTGACGATCGTGCCCGAGTTGGACGTGTCCACGTGAAAGGCGCCGCTGTGCTGGACCTTCGCTTTCTCGCCCACGAAGGTCCCGAAGAGGTCGGCCTCGTCGTTGACCTCCAGCTCGCCGTCGTAGCTCTGGATCATGGCGTATACCTGGGCGCTGTTCCGCAGAACCAGCTCGCCCTTCAGGAGGAGGAGGCTCAGCTTCGCCGGCCGGCTGAAGTCGGCGTTGACCCGGGCGTTGTCCTTGAACTCCACCAATTTCTTCGTGTAGAGGGTCAACTGCACGAAGGGGTCCACGACGAGCTGCCCGCCCTGTTCGACCCGGACGTCGTCGTCGCAGAGGATCCGCAGGTCGGCCTTGATGTGGACGATCGCATCGCCGCGGATGGTCAGCTTGTTGAAGTGCTTGTCGGTCCAGATCGCGTGCGAGCCGGTCGTGTAGACCGCATCGCCCAGCGATTCGCCCAGGTCCGTCGGCTCCTCGGGGGTGGGGATCGGCACGTTCAGGCTGAGGTACCGGCGAACGCCGGTCAGGGCGGCGCCGCCGCTGATGTCGATCACCTTGGACATGTCGGCGTCGGGGGAAACGAACAGGTGCCCGTTCACCACGCCGCCGGAGAGCTTCAGGTCATCGTCGCCGACGGAGTTGGTCGAGAGCGTGCAGTCGGCGTTGACGTTGCCCCCGCCGTACGGGCCCGAGGTCGACCAGAACCCGTCCACCAGGGCCATGTCCTTGATCTCGATCCGGTCCCAGACGGCGATGCCGGGCAGGTAGCCTCGCCAACTGCTGCCGGCCCAGTCGAGGCTACGGGCCAGCAGCGCCCGCCCGTTGGCATTGAGGGAGCCGATTTGGAACGCGAAGTTCTCGCCGCCCCACGGCAGGGCGAGGCGCCGGGCCCGCGCCGGCCTGCCGTCGGCCATCAACGCGCCGCACTCCAGGATGCCCAGCATCGCCCGGGCGGGCGAGCCCACCTGCGACGCCAGGCCTTGCGTGCCCACCGCGGGTTTGTCCAGGTAGAGGAGATCGTCGAGGGCGCTGCAGATCACCAGCGTGCCGACGGGGAACGGCGAGGTGATGTAGTGCGTGTAGACCTCCGTCGTCTCGTTGCCGATCTCGTCGGTGATCGTCCGGGTCAGCTTCAGGACGTCGACGGACGTTCCGCCGAAGACGTCGCTGTCGCCGCCGGCCATCTTCATCTCCTTGACGAGCTTCCGATGGCCCGTGACGACGGGCAGGGAGAGGACCTTGAGCTTGTCCTTGACGGTGCTCTCGAGCACCGTGTGGGCGGCGAAGTACACCACGTGCATGTTCTCGACGGCCTGGTCGAATTCCCCCGACGTGGCCTTGCCCCGCAGCAGGCGCACCCGCCAGCCCCACTCCCGCAGGAGCGTGTAGCGGTCGGTGTCTTCCGACGAGAGCCCGTCCGGGTCGTTGACGATCATCAGGGCCCGCTTGAAGGGAGGCACGACCGCCCGCACGGTGTGCTGCGCGCCGCGGCAGCGCCCGACCGCCGTCAGCGTCAGCATGTCCATCCAGTCGTCGGACAGGTCGCCGTCGCCGTCCACGACGCCGTCGCCGTCGAGGTCCTGGCCGTCCTGCGCGGAGATCGTGAACGTGCCCCCGCCGAAGGGATGGTCCTGCACCCAGGCGCCCTCGACCTGGTCGCTGCGCCAGTTGTCGTCGCTTCGCACGTACGCGACGGCCATCGCCAGGCCCGACTCGGCCGCCATGCGCGCCTCGGCGTGCGCGCCGATGTTGCTGGAGACCTGGACGGCTGTGCTCTGCTCCAGAACGTAGGCCGACGACAGGATCAGCGCCGCGGCGACCGCGATCAGCACCAGGAGCATCGCGAACCCCCGGGCGTCTCGGGGCTGTCTTGGCCGTCTGGGCATGTCGGGCTCCCTCGGGGATCTCCTCAGTTGCGCAGGGTCGCGGCGCCCGTGGTGGTTTCCGATCCGCCGTCGCCGTGCAGCGTCAGACGGTAGCTCACGAAGCGGGCCTGCCGGGGCTCCTCGCGGTCCAGGGCGACGGCCCAGTCCTGCACGCCCGTCGCCCAGAGCTGTTTCGCCAGCGTGCCCTTGCCCTTGGCGGTCTCCGTGACGTCGTCGAAGTCGGTCGTGGCCGGGTCGTACTGCGGGTCCGGATCGAGGAGCACCTCGGGCGGCACGCGGTAGCAGGCCAGCTCCCCGCTCGACGTGTCGAGCTCGATGCGGCGCAGCTCGGACAGGGCCGGCGTGCTGCTCGTGGAGAGCCCCGGGACCCACAGCACCAGCAGGTCGTCCTCCCGGGCCAGGACCGTCCGCGAGACCCGCACCGCCGCGCCCAGTCGCTCGGCGACCACGCCGTGGGCGACGGCCAGCGACCGCGTCTTGCGATGGCTCGACGTGCCCGTGGAGACCGCCAGCAGCATGGTGGCCATCGCCGCGCCGATGATCGCGCTGATCGTCACCGCCAGCAGCAGCTCCACCAGCGTCAGCCCCGCGCGGCGGCGGGGAGGGCATGGCGGCCTCGTCCGGGGGCCGTGCCGGTGCCCGGCCGGGATGTCCTGCCTGATGCTCACGGTCTCAGTCAGTCGGCTTCGGGACGAATCGCGTCATCCGCCAACGGCGGCCTGCCGGGCCCGAGACGGTGATCGTCACGGACAGCCCGGGGATCGAGGCGCCCAGCCCGCCAGGGGCCGCCGTGGTGTACCGGGCCTCCGCGCTCCGGCGGAACGCCTGGTACTCCAAGGGATACGCATTGCCCGCCATGTCCGTCAGGGCGCCCGGCGGGTCGACGTACACGTCGAAGTCGTCCATGTTGTCGAAGGTCGAGACGTCCGTCTCCCCGCCCTCGGGACCTTCGCCGCCGGAGCCGTCGGGGTCGTAGTAGGGCCGCGAGACGATGTACTCCATCATTTCCTCGGCCAGCCGGATGGCGCGGCGGCCGTGGACGGCCTCCCGGCTCTGCACGTGCCCGGCGCAGAGCGACATCGAGATGGCCAGCACCGCCACCGCCAGCACGGTCGCGGCGATCAAGGCCTCGATCAACGTAAAGGCGTTTCGTCGTCGATGTCGTCTCACGGTCACTCTCGGCTCGATCGCGGCGCGGAAACGCACCGCCGCCGCCGGGCGGCGCGGCGCGATCGCAAGCCCCTGCATCCCCGCCCGTTTATGTGTCGGAAGATCCGCCTCCGGGCTTTACTAACGCCTGCCGGTGGTTGGGCGGGCGACCGGGCGGCGATGGGCAAACCGCGATTTTTCCCCCGCATCGGGCGGCGGCGGCTTGACATCGCCGCCCGCAGCGGCTACAGGGGAGTCGTTGCAGGTTGTCCGCCGGACGGCGGGCGCAAGAGGGAAGGCCGTGCGAATCGGCCGCGGACGCGCCGCTGTGACCGGGGACGACCGCCGCAGAGGCCACTGTCCCGATGCGTCGTCGGGATGGGAAGGCGCGGCGGAAGGACGGGCTCGCCCCCCAAGGGCAGCCCGCCACCCGGAAGCCAGAAGACCTGCCTGCAACCAACCTGGATCGGCCTTCGCGAGTGAATCGGCCGGCGGGACGGCTTGCATGCGGCTCGGCCCCGGCTCCGGCTCGCGGAGACCGGGGTTTTTGCTTGGTCCACCCGCGGCTCGGTGAGACAGGTCGCCTGCCGGACGACGCGCCCGTCGCGGGGGCCGGCATTCTCCCCACAGGTTGCCGTCGGGCAGGCCCTGCGCCCGGGCCGCCCGGCGTCTCCCGCGGCTGGGCGAACGCGGAACCGGCGCCCCGCTCGCCGGAGTCAGGAAGGACACCATGAGACACGCAGCGATCGTGCTGGCGGCGCTGCTCGCCACGCGGGCGCCGGCGCGGGCCGGCGACCCGGACGTCACGTTCGAGTCGCTCGCCGAGCTCGCCCTGGGCGCCGAGGCGTACAAGCCGGCCGGGGACTGCGGCGGCTTCTTCACCGCCGATGCGCCCGGCCCGACGGCCGCGGCGACGTTTTGCGGCTACCACCACACCGATCCGTGGGACTACTGGGGCGGCTGGTGCGTCTCGAACCGCACGGTCGTCGGCGCGGACGACTGGCTGCGCCAGTACACCTCCGCCCCCGGAACGGACCACACCCTCGGCGCCGGCGGCACCTATGCCATCGGGTTCGACGATTACGAGAGCAGCATCGGCTGCCGGGTCGGGCTGCTCGGGGGCCTTCGCGGCTGCACCGTCCGGGGCGCCTGGTTCACCAACGTCACCTGGACGGTGGAGTACATGAACGAGAACTACGGGCCGGACGACTACTACGAACTGGTCGTCACGGCGTACGACGAGGCGCTCGTGGAAACGGGCCACACCGTCGTCGACCTGACGGGTGTGGCCGATTGGCGGTGGTACGACCTGGACCTGCCGAGGGTGAGCTTCCTCGGCATCCGGATGTCCGCGTCCGACGACTGGACGCCGTACTACTTCTGCCTGGACGACGTGGTGGTACCCGAGCCGGCGACGGCGTCGCTGCTGGCCTGGGCGGGCCTGGCCGTCCTGGGCCGCCCGCGACGACGAGGACAACCGTGAGAGCGCTGGCGATTGGCACATTCCTGCCGGCCCTGCTGGCCTGCGTTGCGGCCGGGCGGGCCGAGTCGTTCCTGAGCTTCTACGCCACGGAGGTCATCGACTACGCTCCCGGGCGCGGCAACGAGGGCTTCCCGGACCCCGGCCTGGCGTTGGGCGGCCCGCGCGGCGCCGGCGGGCAGGACAGCGGCACGCACGTGGTCACGCTGGGGCTCCAGGGCTCGCTGACGCTGGGCTTCGCCGACCCGGGCGGGCGCGGGCGGATCATCGCGGACGGGCCCGGCGCGGACCTGATCGTCTTCGAGAACCCCTTCGTCGATGGGCGGACCGGGCTGGTGTTCGGCGAGCTGGTCCGCGTGCGGGTCAGCAGCGACGCCCTTCACTTCGCCGAGTTCCCCACCTGGTGCGGCGAGACGTTCTCGATCCCGCCGACCGGCCCGGACGGGGCGATCTTCCCGGAGCTGTACAGCGGCTTCGCCGGCGTGAACCCGGTGCGGGTGAACGTGACGTCCAGCGGCCCGGCCGGGCAGCGCGATCCCTTCGACCCCGCCCAGGCCGGGGGCGACGCCTTCGACCTGGCCGACCTGGCGGACGTGCCGGAAGTCCTCGGCGGCCTGGTGGACCCCAACGCCATCCGGTACGTCCGGCTGGTGGACGTCCGTGGCGACGGGGCCGAGGCCGACAGCGACGGCAACGCGATCTACGACCCCACCGGGGAGATTCCCGACTGGCCGGACGACGATAGCGCGTGGCGCCCCCTGAGCGCGGACATCGACGCCGTCTCGGTGATCCACGGGTCGTGGGTGGCGGGCCCGACGCCGGGCGACGCCGACGAGGACGGCGGCGTGGACCACCTGGATTACGTGACGCTCAAGCGGCACGTGGGCGCCGGGCCGGACGCGGCCTGGCGCGACGGCGACTTCACCGGCGACGGCTTCGTGACGCGAGCGGACTTCGCCCTGCTGAGGGAGCACTTCGGCGTGTCCCTCGTCGCCGCCGCTCCGGCACCGGAGCCCGCGTCGGTCCTGCTGTTCGCCGCCGCCGCGGCGGCAGCCCTGCGCCGGCGCGGGCACGGAAGGTACCATGCCACCTGATGCCCGCAACCCGAGCCCGGCGGCGGCGGGCTTCACGCTCGTCGAGCTGCTCGTCGTCGTGGCCATCCTGGCCGCCCTGGCGGGGATGCTCACCCCCTCGCTGCTGAAGGCCGGACAGATCACCCGCAAGGCCGTCTGCCAGAGCCACATCCGCCTGCTCCAGATCGGCAACGACCTCTACCAGCGCGCGAACGAAGGCTTCTACGCCCCGGGCGCCCCCCACTTCCGCGCGACGCCGGGACTGGACGACTACGCCAAGGTGAACACGATCCGCTGGTACGGCGTCCGCAGCGACCGCAGCCGGCCGTTCAGCCGCCAGGGCGGGCCCCTGAGCCCCTACCTGAGCCGACACCTCGTCAACGGCTGTCCGAGCTTCCGCGACGTCCAGATCGGCTTCGAGGCCGGCTGCGGCGGCTACGGGTACAACAACAACTTCGTCGGGCAGCACGTCGCCTTCCGCCAGGGGCGCTACGTGCCGGCCACCCCCGACTGGCACCTCCGCGGCAACCGCGTGATCCACTTCCCGGATCCCAAGGGCACGGTGGCCTTCACGGACACGGCCTTCGCGACGGTGAACGGCGTGATCGAGTACTCCTTCTGCGAGTCGCCGGCCTGGCCGCTCTCGCCGCACCTGCCGGTGACCCCGTCGATCCACTTCCGCCACATGGGCCGGGCCAACGTGGTCTGGCTCGACGGCCACGTCAGCGACGAGGCGATGAGCTTCTCCGACGACTCCCCGCGCCTGCGCCGGCGTCAGGTGGCCACCAGCCGGGACCGCGGCATCGGCTGGTTCGGGCCGCGGAGCAACCGGCTGTTCGACAGCGAATAAACCGCCTGCCCGCCCCCTGCCGGCAGGTTTCCGGCGGCTCCGACGGGCGGGTGCGGCCTCGGGGCCTTCCCGTCGCCCTAACCCTGTGAATCCGGGTGTGTCCCGTCCTATCATGTACGTGGCAGACGTGCCGTGAACGGTCGGGCCGATCCCCCCGGACGAACGTGATGAGCAAACACGTTGTAGTGAGCATTGTGTTGATCACGCTGCTGCTTGGGGCCGCCGGCGGCGGCATGGCGTGGCTGGTCCTCACGAGGCCGAAGCCGAAGCAGGAAGAGCCCAAGCCGCCCGTCCCCACGGTCCTGGCCCCGCCGGTCGAGGCCCGGACGAACTACCGCGTGCGGGTCGTGGGCTTCGGCTCGGCGCGGCCTCGCGTGCGGCTTCAGATCGCCCCGCAGGTCGCCGGCGAGATCGTCGCCAAGGCCGAGAACTTCCTCTCCGGAAAGCACGTGAAGCGCGGGCAGATGCTCCTGGAGATCGACAAGACGGACTATCGTCTTGCCCGCGACGCCGCCGAGCGGAACGTCGAGCTGCTCCAGGTGCAGCTCGAACGCCTGGACACCGAGGAGGCCAACCTCCGCGCGACGGAGAAGATCGAGACCGAGCGCCTCCAGCTCGCCGGCAACCAGTTGGCCAAGGCCCGGCGCCTCCTGGCGCGGGGGGCGGCCAGCCAGACCGACGTCGACACGGCCGAGGAGTCCATGCTCCTGCGCAAGAGCCAGCACCAGGGCGTCCTGAACCAGCTCGCCCTGGTCCCGCCGCAGCGCCGGCAGCTCCAGGCCCAGATCGCCGTGGCGAAGGTCCAGCTCGACCAGTCGGTCACCGCGCTGAACCGGACGACCGTCGTCAGCCCGGTGACGGGGCGCGTGCTGAGCTGCAACGTGGAGGCCGGCGAGCGGGTGGCCGTCGGGCAGGCCTGCGGGGAGCTGTACGGCACGGACGTCATGGACGTGCCCGTGCCCGTTCCGGCCGCGGACCTGGCCTGGCTGGACCGACCGGAACGCCTCGGGCCCGTGCCCGCCAGCCCCGACGCCGCCGAGCAGCGGGAGATCCCCGCGGAGGTGGTCTGGGGCGCGTCGGGTCGCGGCCGGGAGGTCACGTGGCGCGGGCGGGTGCACCGGATCGAGGCGGGGCTGGCCGCCCAGACGCGCACGGCGGCGGTCGTCGTCGAGGTCCGCAATCCCCCCATCGAGGGCGAGGGCGTCCTGCTCGACCTGAACATGTTCTGCGAGGTGAAGATCCTGGGGCGGACCCTCCCCGAGGCGTACGTCCTGCCGCGGCGGGCGATCCTGCAGGACAAGAGGTCGGTCTACGTGGTGAACTCCGGCCGCCTGCGGCGACGGACGGTGCGGGTGGCGCGGCTGGCGGGCGAGGAGGCGCTGCTGCTGCCGGGCGCGGGCATCGAGGCGGGCGACCGCGTGATCGTCGGCTACGTGCCCAAGCCCGTGCTG
>CAZXOC010000006.1:34886-45979 GCA_964642165.1 uncultured Planctomycetaceae bacterium
GGGCATCGAGGCGGGCGACCGCGTGATCGTCGGCTACGTGCCCAAGCCCGTGCTGGGCATGCGTGTGAAGGCCGTCGACCGCCTGGAATCCGGCCCGGGGCCGGCCTCTCGCCCGGCGCCGGCGACGCGGCCCGTGGCGCAGCCGGGCGGCATCGCCCATCGGTGACAGGAGCCCGCGCATGGGCATCGTCCGCCGATTCGTCAACAACCCGGTCGCCGCCAACATGCTGATGTTCCTGCTGCTGGTCGGCGGGGTCCTGGCGGCCTTCCTCATCCCGCGCGAGCTGTTCCCCGAGTTCAGCGTGGACGTGGTGAGCGTCGCGGTGCCGTATCCGGGGGCCAGCCCCGCCGAGGTCGAGGAGGGCATCGTCCTGAAGATCGAGGAGGTCGTCGACGGCCTCGACGGCGTCAAGGAGGTCAGCGGCGAGTCCCGCGAGGGGATGGGCTCGGTCTTCATCGAGGTGGAGACCGGCGCGGACCCGGGCGAGGTGCTCGACCGCGTCAAGATCGAGGTGGACAAGATCGACTCGTTCCCCATCGACGCGGAGGAGCCGTCGGTGGTGGAGCTGACGCTCCGGCAGCACGTGGTTCACGTCGCCGTCGCGGGCGACGCGCCGGAGCGCACGCTGAAGGAGATCGCCGAGGAGGTCCGCGACGAGCTGGCCGACCTGCCCGAGATCTCCCAGGCATCCGTCTCGGGCGTGCGGGACTACGAGATCAGCGTGGAGGTCTCCGAGGAATCGCTCCGCCGGCACACGCTGACGCTCGCGCGGGTCGCGCAGGCCATCCGCGAGAGCAGCTTCGACCTCCCCGCCGGGACGGTCAAGACCCGCGGCGGCGAGGTCGCCATCCGCGTCCTCGGGCAGCGCCGCCGCGCCGAGGAGTTCAAGACCATCCCCGTCCTCTACGAGCCCGACGGCACCGTGGTGAGCCTCGGCGACGTCGCCACCGTCCTGGAGGACTTCGAGGACGTCGACGTCGCGGGGCAGTTCAACGGCAGCCCCGCGGCCATGGTCAGCATCTTCAAGACCGCCGAGGAGGACACCCTCAAGATCGCCCGGGCCGTCCGCGACTACGTCAAGGACAAGCAGGACAGGCTGCCCGAGGGCATCGTCCTCGAGACCTGGTCCGACTACTCCCATTTCATCCGCGACCGGCTGGACATGCTGGTTCGCAACGGATGGATCGGCCTGATCATCGTCTTCGTCGTGCTGCTGCTGTTTTTGGGCTTCCGGCTGTCGTTGTGGGTGGCGATGGGCATCCCCGTGTCGATCCTGGGGACGATCCTGGTGCTGGACCTCTCGGGCATGACGCTGAACATGATGAGCATGTTCGCGTTGATCATGGCGCTGGGGCTGATCGTGGACGACGCCATCGTCGTCGGCGAGAACGTCCACACCCAGGTGGAGCGCGGCGGGCAGCCGCGGATCGCCGCCATCGCGGGCACGAAGGAGGTGATCGGCCCGGTGATCGGCGCGGTGGTGACGACCTGGCTGGCGTTCATGCCGCTGCTGTTCGTCCCCGGCGTGATGGGCAAGTTCATCCGCATCCTGCCCATCGCCGTGATCGTGGGGCTGGGCTTCTCCCTGCTGGAGTGCATCCTGATCCTCCCGCCGCACCTGGCGCACAGCCTGGAGCGCCAGGTCCGCGCCCGGGGGAAGGACGGGCGCCTGCGCCGCGTCGCGCGGCGCCTCCGAGGGCGCGTCAACGCGGGCATCCAGCGGGTCATCCACGGCGGCTTCGCGCCCGTCTACCGCCTCGCCGCTCGCTACCGGTACGTCACGCTGACGGCGGTGCTGGCGGTGACCGGCGTCGTGGCGGCTTCGTACGTCGGTGGGCGCGTCAAGTTCGTCAGCTTCCCCAAGATGGACAGCGACACGCTCCAGTCCGTCCTCCTGCTGCCCACCGGCACGAGCATCGACCGCACCAAGGAGCTGGCGCGGGGGATCACGTCCTCGGCGTACCGGTTGAACGAGCAGTTCCGCGGCCGCGACGGCAAACCCGTCGTCCAGCGCGTCTACTCGCTGATCGGCCAGCAGAGCGGCTTCGGGGGCGAGCAGGGCTCCCACGTGGCCGAGGTCATCGTCGAGCTGGCGCCCTCCGAGCAGCGCGGCATCCGCAGCCGCGAGCTCATCGACCGGTGGCGCGAGAACACCGGCACGGTGCCCGACGCGCTGAAGAACACCTTCGACGCCTTCCGGGGCGGCCCCGGCGGCAAGAGCCTCGAGATCCGCCTGCTGGGGCCCGACATCGACCGGATCGACCCCGCCGCGGAGGCCCTCAAGGCCCGCCTCGCCGCATACCCCGGCGTGCGGGACATCGAGGACAACGCCCTGCCCGGCAAGCCGGAGATGAAGGTTCGCCTCAAGCCGGGCGCGCACGCGCTGGGCATCAACCTGCGGTTGCTGGCCTCGCAGCTCCGGGACGCCTTCTACGGCAACGAGTCGCTGAAGCTCCAGCGCGGGCGCGACGAGATCAAGGTGATGGTCCGCTACCCCACGGACCGTCGGCGGACCATCGGGGCGGTCGAGGAGATGCGCGTCCGCACGGCCGGGGGGGATGAGATCCCCTTCGCCGAGGTCGCCGAGGTCGAGACCGACCGCGGGTACACCAGCCTTCGCCGGGCGGAGCGCAAGCACGTGGTGACCGTGTCGGCCGACGTCGACGAGGAGGTGGCCAACGCCGAGGACGTCCTGAGCGACCTCAAGCGGAGCGGGTTCCTCGGCGACCTGGGGCGGCGTTTCCCCGGCGTCCGGGTCGACTTCCGCGGGCAGCGCCAGCAGAGCATGGAGGCCCTCGACGCCCTGTACGTGTGGTTCCCCCTGGCGCTGCTGGGCATCTACACCGTGCTGGCGGCGATCTTCAAGAGCTACGTCCAGCCGCTGATCGTCATGATCGCCATTCCGTTCGGGCTGGTCGGCGCGGTCATCGGGCACTGGATCTTCGGCTACGACGTGACGCTGCTGAGCCTCTTCGGCATGGTCGCGCTGACCGGCATCGTGGTCAACGACTCGCTGGTGCTGATCGACCTGGTCAACCGGAAGGTCCGCGCCGGCGCGAACGTGCACCAGGCCGCCGAGGAAGGGTCGCGCGGGCGCTTCCGCCCCATCTTCCTGACCACCGCCACGACGGTCGCCGGCATGGCGCCGCTGCTGGCCGAGGGGAGCTTCCAGGCGCAGTTCCTCAAGCCGATGGTCGTCGCCATCGCGTTCGGGCTGTCGTTCGCGACGCTGCTGACGCTGCTGGTCGTGCCGAGCCTGTACCTCATCGGCAACGACATCCGCCGCGCGCTGCGCTGGCTGGCCACCGGCGTGCTGCCGGCGCCCGAGGACGTCCTCTCCCGCCAGCACCGCCCCGAGCCCCCCGCCGCCCCCGCCACCGACTAGCGCCCGCCGTCACGCTTTGGCGTATACTCTTCCGGACGCGGGCGGGCGGCTCCTTCGCCCCCCGGCCGCGAACCGGCGTGCACGCACGAGAGGCACCCGCGCAGATGGCATCCGACGGCACGCGGGCCGAGCTGGCCCACGAAACGGACGCCGACCTGCTGGTCTACATGTCGATGGCCGGCGACGACGCGTCCGCGGCGGGCGCGGCGTGGGAGGAGTTCCACCGCCGCCACGCGCCCTACCTGTACGCGGTGTGTCTGCGCGCCTATGGTCCCCTGCTGGGCGGCCCGGCCGGCGCCGGCGACCTCGTAGCCGACACGCTCCGGCGCGCCTACGAGCACGCGGGCAAGTTCGACGCCGGCGGGCTGGACGATCCCGACCGCCTGCGGCGGCGCGTGCGGGCGTGGCTCGGGCGGATCGCCCAGCGCCTCGTCCAGAGCCTGCTGCGAGGCCGCCGCAAGCTGCCGACCGTGTTCCTGGAGCAGGACCACTGGCAGCAGGTGGCCGCGGCGCCGCGCCCGCGGAGCGATTCGGCCCGCATCCGGCAGGTCCGCCAGGCCATCGCGGAACTGAGCGAACGCGAGCAGACGGTCATCCGCGTAACGTTCCAGTACTACCAGCCGGACCGCGAGCACCAGCGTCTGCCCAACGACGTGGCCGCGGAGCTGGCCGAGACGCTCGCGACCACGCCGGAGAACCTCCGGCAGATCCGCCGCCGGGCGCTGAGGAAGATCGAGGTATTCCTCCGCGGCGCCGGGGGCGAGGCCGCGGAAGGGAGAACATCCCGATGAAGGCCAGGCAGAAGCCCCCCGCCGGCCGCGGCGGAGGCGGCAGTGACATCGAGGCCGACGTGTACGACGCCCTGCGGTCGCTGGGTTGGATCGCGCCGCAGTGCGACGAGGACGTCCGGCGGGCCGAGCAGGAAGCGGGCGCCCGCCCCGTCGAGCTGCCCGAGGCGCTGCGGGATGCCCGCGCCGTGCTGCGCGGCCACCGGTCCGCCGACGGCCCCCGCGCGAGGACGCTTCCGCTGCCCGGCGATCCGGGCATCGACAGCACGCTGGCCCGGGCCGCCCGCGAAGGCGGGCACGTCCCGCCGGAGATCGAGGAAGCGATGCGGCGCGACCGGCAGGCCGCCGAGCGAGAGGCCCACCATGGCGGCGAGAACGCGAAGGCCTAGGCACCCCGCGCGGCGCCGGCTGATCCCCGCCGCCCGCGCGGTCGAGATCGCCGAGCTGGCGGAGGCCGTCGCCGACGAGCACTGCCCCGCCGGCTCCGTCGAGCCACGCACCATCGCCGCCGCCAAGGGCGTCACGCTGAGTTTCGGGCACTACGGCGAGGCCTTCGACGGCATGCTCGAGCACCGCGCCGGGCGCTTCCACATCTACGCCAACCTCGACCGCCTCGGCGACGGCGAATCGCCAAGGGCCCGCTTCACCCTCGCCCACGAGCTGGGGCACTTCTACATCGACGAGCACCGCCACGCCCTGGCCGCCGGCCGCGCCGCGCCCCACCCCAGCCAGTGCGATCACGAGTCGCCCATCCTCGCCGAGCAGGAGGCCGACCTGTTCGCCGCCAACCTGCTGATGCCCACGTCGCGCTTCGCGGGCAAGGCCCGGGCCGCCACGCCCGGGCTCGAGGGCGTCCGCAAGCTCGCCGAGGCCTTCGGCACGAGCCTGACCAGCACGGCGATCCGCTACGCCGCGTGCGACGCGCTGGCGTGCGCGGTCCTCAAGTGGGACGGCAGCGGCTGTGCGTGGAAGTGCCTCTCGTCGGGGGCGCTGGCGATGCGCCTCGGGCGAACGGTCGACGTGCCGGCGGGCCTGGCGCCCGGCTCGCCGACGGCCCGGGCGCTGGCGCGCGAGAAGCCGCCCGAGTGCGGCTACTTCCAGGCCGGCACCGTCGCCGCGGCGTGGTTCCGCCGCGTCAAGCCGGGCGACTTCCGCGACGTGCTGCTGATCGAGCAGGCGATCGGCCTGGGCCGCTGGGGCGTGCTGACCCTCCTGCACGTGGCCGGCGGCAGCCCGCCGCGCCCGGCAGGAAGGGGGAGACCCGCGTGAGGCTCACCGACAGGCCCGTCCGCGTGCCCATCGACGGCTCCGACGTCCGCATGCGCCGCACCACGGGGGGCGTCGTCGAGATCCGGGGCGCCGACGACGTCGAGCTGGCGCGGGGCACGGGGTTCGCCCACGCCCACGACCGGATGGCCCAGATGATGCTCGTCCGCCTCGCGGGCCAGGGACGGCTCGCCGAATGCCTGAAGGGCGACGACGAGATGCTCGCCATCGACGTCTTCATGCGGCAGATGGATTTCGCATCCGCCGCGCGGGCCGACGTCGACCGCTGCAGCCGCGGCGGCCGGGAACTTCTCCAGGCGTACTGCGCGGGCGTCAACGAGTACCTTCGCCGCTTCGGGCCGCCGTTGGCGCTGCGCCTGGTGGGGTACCGGCCCGAGCCGTGGGCCCCCCAGGACTCGCTGCTGACGGTCCACTTGATGTCCTACGTCGGCCTGGCGCAGAGCCAGCAGGACATGGAGAAGTTCCTCATCCAGGCCGTCCGCAGCGGCGTCTCCGTCCGGCGGCTCAAGCGGCTGTTCTCGCCTCATCTCGACGGGCTGGACGAGGCCACCGCGGCGCTGATCCGCGACGTGCGGATCTGCGAGCCGCTGCTGTCGCCGGCCGTTCCCTTCGCCCCGGCCTTCACGGCGAGCAACAACTGGGCGGTCTCGGCAAGCCGGTCCGCATCCGGGCGCCCCCTCCAGTGCAACGACCCCCACCTGGAGGTCAACCGCCTGCCCTGCGTGTGGTACGAGCTCGTGATGCACACGCCGGACGACTACCGCGTCGGCGTAAGCGTGCCGGGCCTGCCGGGCCTGGTGATGGGCCGCACGCGGAGCATCTCCTACGGCTTCACGTACGGCTTCATGGACATGGTGGACTACTTCATCGAGGACTGCCGCGACGGGCGCGTCCGGCGGGAGGAGGGCTACCAGCCGCTCCGGGCCCGGCGGGAGGTCATCCGCCGGAAGAAGGGCCCGCCAGTCGAGATCACCGTCTTCGAGAGCGACCGCGGCGTCCTCGAGACGGACCCGCACTGTGGCGCTGTTCCGGACGGGCTGCACCTCTGCCGCGCCTACTCCGGACGCCACGGCGGGGCCGCCCGGTCGCTGGAGGCCCTGGCCGAGCTTCCCCGCGCCGCGAGCGTCGAGGAAGCCCGGGCCCTGGCCGGGCGCGTCGCCATGTCCTGCAACTGGGTGATCGCCGACCGGCACGGCGGCATCGGCTATCAGCAGTCCGGCCTCCTGCCGGTGCGGAAGCACTCGGGCCTGTACCCCGTCCCGGGCTGGGACGAGAGCTGCGCGTGGAAGGGCGTGCTGCCGCCCGGGGAGCTGTCGTGGCTCCAGGACCCCGCCGACGGCATCCTCGCGACGGCCAACGACGACCGCAACCAGGACGGCAAGCCGCTGTCGATCAACCTCTGCATGGGGCCGTACCGCGTCGGGCGCATCGTCGAGCTGCTTCGCGGCAAGCGCCTGCACACGCTCGACGACATGAAGCGGATGCAGGGCGACCTGTTCTCGATCCAGGCCCGGCGGTTCCTGGCCGTGCTTCGCCCGCTGATCCCCGACACGCCGTCGGGCCGGCTCCTGGCCGAGTGGGACCTGTGCTACGACACCGCCTCGCGCGGCGCGACGCTGTTCGAGTCGTTCTACGAGCGGCTCCTGCGCGAGGTGTTCGGGCGGGGGCTGTTCGGCCTGGAGGCGTGGGACGCCGTCGCGTCCTCCACGTGCCTGCTGGCCGAGTACTTCCACTACTTCGACGACGCCCTGCTGGGCGAGGACGAGAGCTGGTTCGGCCGCGAGGGCCGCGAGGCCGTCTTCCGGCGGATCGTAACCGAGGTGGCCCGCCGCGACCCCGCGACCGTCAAGACCTGGGGCGAGACGCGGCAGATCATGATGGGCAACATGCTCTTCGGCGGCAGGCTCCCGCGATGGCTCAGCCGGCTGCTCGGCGTGGACTACGGTCCCGTCGCGCTGCCGGGCAACCGCGCGACCATCTCGCAGGGCGCCATCTTCCGAAGCCACGGCCTGGCGACCACCTTCGCCCCGTCGTATCGCTACGTGACCGACCTGGGCGAGGACGAGGTCCACACGGCCATCCCGGGCGGGCCGTCCGGCCGCGTCCTGTCGAAGTGGTACACCAGCGACGTCGCCCGGTGGCTCGACGGGCGCTACAAGACACTCCGCGCCCGCCCGCCGACGCCCTGACCCGCGCGCCGCCGGGCCGGGCCGGCTGTCACGCTTCGGCGTATCCCATTCGGACGGAATCCGCGTGGGCTCCGTGCGCCGGGAGACGCCATGCCGCACATCGCGGTCGAGAACCTGGTGAAGACCTTCCGCATCGCCGAGCGGAAGGCGGGGCTGTGGGGGGCGCTGGCCGGCGTGGTGCGTCGGCGCCATCGCACGGTCCGCGCGCTGGACGGAGCGTCGTTCGCGGTCGAGGCCGGCGAGCTGGTCGGCTGCATCGGCCCCAACGGGGCGGGCAAGAGCACGACGGTGAAGATCCTCGCGGGCATCCTCGTGCCGGATTCGGGCCGCTGCGAGGTCATGGGGCGCGTGCCGTGGGAGGACCGCATCGCCCACGTCCGCGAGATCGGCGTGGTGTTCGGCCAGCGGACGCAGCTCTGGTGGGACCTGCCGGTGATCGAGTCGTTCGAGCTGCTGCGCGACATCTACGGCGTGCCGGCGCGGGACTACCGCCGCAGCCTGGACGAGCTGGTCGCGCTGCTGGAGCTGGCCCCGCTGCTGGACACGCCGGTCCGCCAGCTCAGCCTGGGCCAGCGGATGCGGTGCGACCTGACGGCCGCGCTGCTGCACTCGCCGCGGCTGCTGTACCTCGACGAGCCGACGATCGGCCTGGACGCCGTCAGCAAGCTCGCCGTGCGCGACTTCATCCGCACGCTCAACCGCCGGCGTGGCGTCACCGTCATCCTGACCACGCACGACATGGACGACATCGAGGCGCTCTGCCGGCGGGTGCTCGTGATCCACGAGGGGCGGATCCTCTCCGACGGCACGCTGGCGGACCTCCGCGCGTGCGTGACGACCGAGCGGCGGCTGATCGTGGACCTCGCCGACGCCGACGGCGGCCTCCACGACGGCGAGGCGGAGGTGATCTCGCGCGAGGGTCGGCGCGTCACGCTGCGCTTCGACCCGCAGCGCACCCCGCCGGCGGAGCTGATCGCCCGCATCGCCGCGCGACACGCCATCCGCGACCTGTTCGTCGAGAACCCGCCCATCGAGGAGATCATCGCCCGCATCTACTCGGACCGGCGCTTCGGCGCGGGCCCCGCGGACGCGGGGCCAGCCGCTGCCGCGCCGTGGGCGGGACCCGCCCGCGCGACGACGGTCGCCGCGAGCCCGGAAGGGGGCGCGGGATGATGCCCCCGGCCGTGCGCCGGCTCGGCGCATACAGCGCGATCCTGAGCGCGCGGTTCCGGTCGCTGCTGCAGTACAGGGCGGCCGCCGCGGCGGGGATCGGCACGCAGCTCTTCTGGGGGCTGATCCGGGTGATGATCTTCGCGGGCTTCTACGCCTCGAGCGACGCGCCGCAGCCGATGACCTTCCCCCAGGTCGTCACGTACATCTGGCTCGGGCAGGCGACCATCCGCCTGCTGATCTGGCGCGGCGACGCGGACGTGCAGCGCATGATCCGCACCGGCACGGTCGCCTACGAGCTGATCCGCCCGGTGGACCTGTACGGGCTGTGGTTCAGCCGCTCCGTCGCCAACCTCGCCGCGCCGACCGTCCTTCGCGCCGTGCCGATGTTCCTCATCGCCGGGCTGCTGCTGGGCATGCAGGCCCCGGCCTCGTGGGGCGCCGGCGCGGCCTACGTGCTGGCCATGGCGATGGCCGTGCTCCTGGCGGCCGGTATGGCCACGCTGCTGACCATCTCGCTGCTGTGGACGATCTCGGGCGAGGGCATCTCCCGCCTGCTGCCGGCGATGGTCTGGTGCCTGTCGGGCATGATCCTCCCGCTGCCGTTCTTCCCGGAGTGGCTCCAGCCGGTCCTGCGCGTGCTGCCGTTTCGCGGCATGATGGACGTGCCGTTCCGCATCTACCTGGGCCACATCGGCCCGGGCCAGTGGCTGGGCGCGTTGGGCCACCAGGCGGCATGGACGCTGGTGATGGTCGCGCTGGGCCGGTGGCTGCTCGCCCGGGGCAAGCGGCGGCTCGTCGTGCAGGGAGGCTGACCATGAGCGACACGGCGCGCCTGTACGTCCGCTACATTTCGACGTCCGTCCGCTCGCAGATGCAGTACCGCCTCAGCTTCGTCATGCAGGTGGTGGGGCAGTTCCTGGCGTGCGGGATCGACTTCGTGGCGATCTGGGCGCTGTTCGGGCGCTTCGGCAGCCTGCGCGGCTGGCGGCTGAGCGAGGTGGCGCTGTTCTACGGCATGGTGCACGTGGCCTTCGCCCTGGCCGACGCGACCAGCCGCGGGTTCGACATCTTCGCCCACCTGGTCAAGAGCGGCGAGTTCGACCGCCTGCTGCTCCGCCCGCGGAGCACGGCGTTCCAGCTTGCCGCCCACTCGCTGGAGCTGCGGCGGATCGGGCGCTTCAGCCAGGGCCTCGCCGTGCTGATCTACGCCCTCTGCGCCCTGGACGTGACCTGGTCGCCCGGCAAGGCCGCCCTGCTGGCGCTGTCGATTCTCGGGGCGGCGTGCCTGTTCTACGGGCTGATCGTCCTCCAGGCGACGGCGGCCTTCTGGACCACCGAGACGCTGGAGATCATGAACACCGTCACGTACGGCGGCACGGAGACGGGCAGCTACCCGCTGGCGATCTACAGGCAGTGGTTCCGGCGGTTCTTCACCTTCGTCGTGCCCCTGGCGTGCGTGAGCTACTACCCCGCCCTGGCGATCCTGGATCGCGACGGCGGCCCGGGGGCGCTGCGCGTCTTCGGGTGGCTGTCCCCCTCGGTGGGGCTGGCGTTCCTGCTGGTGGCCCTGCGCGCCTGGAAGCTCGGCGTGCGCCACTACCGCTCGACGGGAAGCTGAGCGGGGCGGCGCGCTAGTCGTCGGCCGAGATGTGTTTGTACGTCCCGCCGCTGTCGCGGGCGATGGCCTGCATGACCTGCACGGCGGAGGACTGTCTGCTGAGGTACAGCAGCGTGTGGATATGCACCGCACCGTCGACGTGCTTGTTGTGGTCCCGCAGCCACTCGACGACCGCCTCGTTGCCGCACAGCGTCTTCCCGTCCTCCGTGACGTACGTGCTCCCGCCGGTGACGCCCGCGAAGTCGCCGTCGGTCAGCAGGTAGACCAGCCTGCCGGGCTTGGTCCTGTCGGCGTACTTGAGGACGGCGAGGGCGCGCTTCAACCCCGGCAGCACGGTCGTCTGCCCGGAGGCGGTGATCCGCTTCAGGAACGTCGTGGCGGCCAGCTTGTTCTCGGCATTCGCGGCAACGAGCCTCTTCCGCGGGCCCTCGACGTACTTGTTGTTGCTGAACAGGATGACGCAGAAATCCTGCGTCGCCCGGAGGCGGCTGATGGACTTGAGCAGCTCGACGCGGATCTCGTCGAACGTCGGCGCCATCGAGCCGGACCGGTCGATCACGTAGACGACGTGATGGGCCTCGCCGCCGGAGCCGTAGAACGTCACCCGGGGCGGCGAGGGCCTCTCCGGGGGCGGCCGCACGCGCGGCGGAGG
>CAZXOC010000006.1:46079-63392 GCA_964642165.1 uncultured Planctomycetaceae bacterium
CTTCCGGGCTGACGGGCTGCTGGACGGCGCCGCTCAGTGCGCGCGGGCCGCCTTCTTCCGGACCTCCCGCCAGTCCTCCAGCGTGATGCGGCACGGGCGGGGCTTGGCGCCCTCGTGCGGGCCAAGGATGCCGACCTCGGCCATCTGCTGGACGATGCGGGCGGCGCGGGCGTAGCCGATGGACAGCCGCCGCTGCAGCAGCGACACGCTGCCGCGCTGCTCGCCCAGGAGGATCTCGACGGCCTGGCCGAACAGCTCGTCGAGGCCCGCGCCCTCGCCGCCCTCCGCCTGCGTTTCGCGGCCGGGCAGGAGCGCCGGCTCGTACTGCGGGCGGCCTCGCTTGCGCAGCTCCGCCACCACGGCGCGGATCTCGCCGTCGGCCACGAACGTCCCCTGGGCGCGGACGGGCGCCCCCGCGCCGGGGCGAAGCAGCAGCATGTCGCCGTGTCCGAGCAGCACCTCGGCACCGTTCTGGTCGAGGATGATGCGGCTCTCGACGCGCGACGCCACGCGGAAGCTGAGGCGGCTGGGCATGTTCGACTTGATCAGCCCGGTGACGACGTTGACGCTCGGGCGCTGGGTGGCCAGCACCAGGTGGATGCCGACGGCGCGGGCCTTCTGCGCGATGCGGACGATGTGCCCCTCCACGTCCTTTCCGACGGTCATGATCAGGTCGGCGAGCTCGTCCACGATGAAGACGTAGTACGGCATCCGCGTCGGGGCGCCGGCCCGGGTCTTGCCCCCGCGGCGATCCCGGGCGCCCGGCTTGTCCTTGGCGAGGCGGTTGTACTCCGCGATGTGCTTGACGCCGGCGTCGCGAAGCAGGGCGTAGCGCCGGTCCATCTCGTCCGCGGCCCAGGCGAGGATCCCCCCCGCCCGCCGCATGTCGTGGACGACGGGGCACAGCAGGTGGGGAATCTCGTCGAACGCGGCCATCTCCACCATCTTCGGGTCGACCAGGACGAAGCGGACCTCCGCAGGGCTGCGCGTCAGCAGCAGGC
Source organism: uncultured Planctomycetaceae bacterium (assembly GCA_964642165.1). Taxonomy (GTDB): domain Bacteria; phylum Planctomycetota; class Phycisphaerae; order SM23-33; family SM23-33; genus CAYRVX01. The sequence continues at coordinate 47,081 of CAZXOC010000006.1, forward strand.
CGCTGAGGATCGTGTTCAGGCAGACGCTCTTTCCCGAGCCGGTCGTGCCGGCGATGAGCAGGTGCGGCATGCGCGCGAGGTCGGTGACGATGGGCTCCCCGCCGGCCTCCTTGCCGAGGTACAGCGGCAGGGCCATGCCCTTGCGCGCCCGCGGGGCAGCCCCCATCAGCTCCCGGAGCCGCACGATCTCCTGCGAGGCGTTGGGCACTTCGACACCGATCGTGTCGCGCCCCGGCAGCGGCGAGACGACCCGCACGCCCGGCACGGCCAGCGCGCGGGCGATGTCCTTCGCCAGCTTCGTCACCTGCGAGACCTTCACGCCGGCGGCCAGCGACAGCTCGAAGAGCGTGATGACCGGCCCCGTATGGAACGCGACGACCTCGGCCGCCACGCCGAACTCGTTCAACGTGCGCTGGAGCGTGTCGCGGCGCTGCCGGGCGTCGGCCTGGCGCGACTCGGCCGCCCCGGCCGTCGGCGCGGTCAGCAGGTCCATCGACGGCAGCTCGAACGGCTCCGACCACGTCGGCCCCTGCGGGGAGATCTCGGCCTGCGCTCGGGCCGCGGCGCCCTCGGCGGACTTCAGGCGGGCGGCGATCTCGTCGATCCGCCGACGCCTCTCCGCGGGCGACGGGGCGGCCCCCTCGGCAGGTTCGGCCGGCGCCGACGGCGCCGCGGCCGCCGCGGCGCTTCGCTCGGCGGCGCGCTGCGCCGCCGCCCGGCGCCACGCGCCGTACTTGCGCCTGGCGAAGCGCGGCAGCGTCACGACGAGCCTCTCGGCCGTCAGGATCACGCCCAGGCCGAACAGCACGAGGAGGATCGTCCAGCCGCCCCACACGGCGAACTGCGAGACGAGGAAGCGGCCGACCGCGGCGCCCAGTCGTCCCGCGGCGCCCGCGGCCGGATCGGCGCCCCGCGACAGGTTGAGCATGTAGGCGGCCGAGCTGACCGTCACCACCAGCAGGACCAGCCCGGCGAGGCGCAAGGGCAGGTGGCGGATCCGCCCGCGCAGGAACAGCACGGCGGACGCCACCGTCACCAGCAGCAGCGCCGCATACGTCCCCCCGCCGAGCCAGCGCATCAGGACGTGCGCCGTGTAGGCCCCGACGATGCCGGCGGCGTTGGCCACGCCCGTCTGCGCGGGGGCGGATGCCGGGGCGGTCGACGTCGCCGGCGCCGTGGCCGCCGGGGCGCTCGTGGTCGCCGGGGCGGACGCCGTCGCCGGCGCCGTGGTCGTCGTCGTCAGCGGCGCGGTGGTCGGCGCGATGGCGTGAAGCGCCCCCGCCGGGCGCGTGGTCAGGGCCTCCCCTGCCGCGCCCGGACGACCGTTCGGGTCGAGCCACGGGTCTCTACCATTGGCGGAGGCGGCCGTGAGAAGCCCGCCCGGCAGGTCGGCCGGGCAGTACGTCAGCACGCTCATCCACGCCAGCGCCGCCACGCCCAGCAGGACCAGCGCCGAGCCGTGCCGCCAGAACCATCGCATCGGGCGGTCATGCGGCTTCGCCGGCGCGGACGCCTTCGCGGCGCGGGGCTTCAACGTCTTGCTGCGCTTTGGCCTTTTCCTCGCTTTGCGGGCCATCTCCCGTTCCATAGCGGCTCGGGGGCGTCGTTTCAAGCCTGGCCGCGGCGCAGCTCCCGGGCGGCGCAGTACAGCACGGGCACGACCAGCATGGTCAGCACCTCCAGCGCCATGCCCCCGAAGGCCGGGATCGCCATCGGCACCATGATGTCGCTGCCGCGCCCGGTGGCGGTCAGCACCGGCAGCAGCGCCAGGATCGTGGTGGCCGTGGTCATCAGGCAGGGGCGGACGCGGCGCGTGCCGGCCTCGACGACGGCCTCGCGGATGTCGTCCCGGGTCTGCGGCCGGCGGCGGCGGAACGTCTGCGTCAGGTACGTCGCCATCACGACGCCGTCGTCCGTCGCGATGCCGAACAGCGCCAGGAACCCCACCCACACGGCCACGCTCAGGTTCACGGTGTGCACCTGGAACAGCTCCCGGAGGTTGCGCCCGAACACGTCGACGTCCAGGAACCAGCCCCGCCCGTAGAGCCACAGCAGCAGGAAGCCCCCCGCGAAGGCCACCGCGATGCCGCTGAAGACCATCCCCGTCGTGCTCACGGAGCGGAACTGGAGGTACAGGATCACGAAGATGACGCCCAGCGCCATGGGCAGCACGACGTACAGCGTGCGGCGCGCGCGAAGCTGATTCTCGTACGTGCCGGTGAAGTGGTAGCTCACGCCGGCCGGCAGCTCAAGAGCGGCGGCCTCCAGGTGCGCGCGGGCCCGCTCGACGACGTCGACCTCGGCCTCGCCGGGCTTCTTGTCGAACGTCACGTAGCCGACCTTGAAGGTGTTCTCGCTCTTGATGACCTGCGGGCCGCGCTCGTAGCGGATCTCCACCAGCTCGGCCAGCGGCACCTGCTGGCCCGTGCTGCCGGCCACGAGAATCTTGCCGAGGCTGTCGATGTCGTCCCGCAGCTCGCGCTGGTAGCGCACGCGGACGGCGAAGCTCCGCCGTCCCTCGACCGTCCGCGTGACGCGCTTGCCGCCGACGGCGACCTCGACGGTCCGCAGGACGTCCTCGACGTTCAGCCCGTAGCGGGCGATGGCGCCCTCGACGGCGTCGGCGCGCGGGTCGATGATGATGTACGGCTTGCCGACGATCCGCTCGGCGTTGACCGTCTCCGGCTCGACGCCCGGCACGCGCCGCAGCAGGCGCTCGATCTCCAGCGAGACCCGCTCGATCGTCTCCAGGTCCGGGCCCTGGACCTTGACGCCCATCGGCGCCCGCATGCCCGTCTGGAGCATCACCAGGCGCGTGGCGATGGGCTGGAGCTTCGGGGCGGACGTCACGCCGGGAAGCTTCCCGGCCGCGGCGATCTCGCGCCAGATGTCGTCGGGGGAGCGGATGTGATCCCGCCACTGCCGGACGAGCCGGCCGTCCTCGTCGCGGGCGTACTCGGGCCTGTAAGTGATGACCGTCTCGATCATGCTGATGGGGGCCGGGTCCAGCGGCGAGTCGACGCGCCCGATCTTGCCCACCACCATGTCCACCTCGGGGATCGCGCGGAAGGCCCGGTCCTGCTGCGAGACGATCTCGAGGGCCTCGCCGATCGAGGCGTGGACCATCGTCGTCGGCATGTAGAGGAAGGACCCCTCGTCCAGCGGCGGCATGAACTCGTCGCCCAGGCCGGGGAAGGCCCGGCTGCCGGCGACCCAGACGTTCGTCGAGCGGAGGGCGTTTCCGTCGAGGCCGGCCCGCTCGGCGCCCGTGACGGCCGGGCCGAAGACCGTCGGGAACCCCAGCCAGATTACGAACGCCAGGACGACCATCGCCGCCGGTCCGAGGAGGAACAGCGCCTTGTGGCGCAGGCACCATCGTAGGAGGTAGGGATAGCCCCACTGGAAGAGCCGGAACGCCCCGATCAGCCCGCCGACCAGAACTACGACGAAGAGCAGGTTGTGCGTCAGCGGCTTGATGCGGCCCAGCGGGCGCCAGGTCATCGTCAGCAGGAGCCCCACGCCCAGGACGACGAGGGCGTTGACGACCCAGGAGCCGTACCTGCGGGCGCCTGCCGCCACGCGCCTATCCCGGCGGCGCCGGCGGCGGAACAGCACGTACGCCCCCGTCGGCAGGACAAGCAGGGCCAGCAGGATCGAGGCGATCAGGACGAACGTCTTGGTGAAGGCCAGCGGCTTGAAGAGCTTGCCCTCCGGCCCGGTCATGGTGAAGACGGGCAGGAAGCCGACGACGGTGGTCGCGACGGCCGTCAGGACCGCGCCGCCGACCTCGGCGGCGGCCCGGTGGACGACCCGGACGCGCGGCACGTCCGGCGGCGACTCGTCCAGGTGGCGCAGGACGTTCTCGCAGATGACGATGCCCATGTCGACGATCGTGCCGATGGCGATGGCGATTCCCGACAGCGCCACGAGGTTCGCGTCCACGCCGAAGAGCTTCATGGCGATGAAGCTCATGCCCACCGCCAGAGGCAGCATCAGCCCGATCAGCGCGCTGGACCGCAGGTGCATCACCATCAGCACGACCACGACGATGGTGATGAGGATCTGGTCGCGCAGGGCGTGCTCCAGCGTGCCGAGCGTCTCGTAGATCAGCTCCGTGCGGTCGTAGAAGGGCACGATCGTCACCGTCGAGACCGTGCCGTCCGGCAGCATTTTGCTCGGCAGGCCGGGCGAGATCTCGTCGATCTTCCGCTTGACGTTGCGGATGGCCTCGAGGGGGTTCGCGCCGAAGCGGGCGACGGCCACGCCGCCGACGGCCTCGGCGCCCTCCTTGTCCAGCGCCCCGCGCCGGGTCGCCGGGCCCAACTGCACCGCCGCCACGTGCCGCACCAGGATCGGCACGTTGTCGCGCACCTTCACGACGGCATCCTCGAGGTCGCGAATCCGGCGGACGAACCCGACGCCGCGGACGAAGTACTCCACCCGGTTCAGCTCGATCGTCTTGGCGCTGACGTCGATGTTGGCCGACCGGATCGCACGGTAGATCTCCCCCAGCGTCACGCCGTGGGCCCGCATCGCGTCGGGGTCCACGTCCACCTGGTACTCGCGGACGAAGCCGCCGACGGAGGCGACCTCCGCGATGCCCTCGGCCGCGATCAGCCCCTGGCGAACGTACCAGTCCTGGACGGTGCGCAGTTCCGCGAGGTCCCAGCCGCCGACGGGCCGGCCGTTGGGGTCGCGCCCCTCGAGCGTGTACCAGAAGACCTGCCCCAGCGCGGTCGCCTCGGGACCCAGCCGCGGCCGCACGCCCTCCGGCAGCAAACCCGGCGGCAGCGAGCTGAGCTTCTCCAGCAGGCGGGTGCGCGTCTCGTAGAACCGGGCCGCCTCGTCGAAGATCACGTAGATGCTGGAGAAGCCGAACATCGAGCTGCTGCGGATGGTCTTGACGTCCTTCAGCCCCAGGAGCTGCGTCGTCAGCGGGTAGGTGACCTGGTCGTCCACGTCGCGGGGGCTGCGCCCGGGCCACTCCGTGAAGACGATCTGCTGGTTCTCGCCGATGTCGGGGATGGCATCCACCGGCACGCCGCTGCGCGGCAGCAGCCCGAGGTCCCAGTCGAAGGGGGCCGTCGCCAGGGCCCACAGCACCACGGCCGCGACGCCCAGCACGACGATCAGTCGGTTGGCCAGGCACAAGCCGATCAGCCGGCCGAGGAGCGATCGCTGCTCGGGCGCCGGGGCCGGCGGATCAGTCGTTGGGCTCGGGTTTGTGCTCATGGGCGGGTGGGCCGGCCGGGCGGCTCGCGGCGGGGCGGGACGCCGCGGGAAGCTCCCGGAGGACGGCTCCGCAGGTCAGCATGGCCGCGCCGAAGTAGGGGTTTCGCACCTTCTCGTCCAGTTGCAGCCAGGTCGCCCCGCGGTTGTTGAACGCCATGGGGCAGCGGATCTGGTAGACCGTCCGATCCAGCCCGCCGAACGACTCGGCCAGCACCATCATCTGCTCCGACAGCAGGGCGAAGTCGGCGCGGATCGGCTCGATGCCCTTCGTCCCGACCGCGCCGTCGAGGATCTTGCGGACCATGGCCGCGTGGGCGTCCCAGTTGCGGCGGGGCCGCGGATCGAGGGCATCGGCCTTGACGGCCGCCAGGGCGGCCCGCATCGCGCGGGCGGCCTCGACGGCCTTGGCGGCATCGTCACCTGCCAGCGCCTCGCTCGTCGCGAAGTAGGCCGCGAAGACCTTCGCCACCTGCCCCCGGAAGGCCGGATCCAGTGCCGGCACCGCACGCGGCGCGGGCTCCGGCGGCCTGGCCATGCCGTCGGCGCCGTGCGCGTGCCCGCCGGCGCCGAGGCCCTCGGGGGCCATCATGCTCGGCAGGCCGCGGATCTGGCGCTCGCTGTCGATCCGGAAGTTGCCCCGGGCGACGACACGCTCGCCGTCCTCGAGCCCCGACGCCACGAGGTAGTGCTCGCCGGCCCGCGCGCCGAGCCTGATCTCGCGCATCTCATAGGTCGGCCGCTCGCGGGCGGGCTTCTCGACGTAGACGATGGCCCGCTTGCCCGTGCGCAGGACGGCCGAGACCGGCACCACCAGCGGCGCCGGCGTGTCGTTGGGATCGGCCGGGACGTAGCCCAGGGCCTCGGCCCGAACCAGCGGCATGCCGCAGACATCGCACTTGCCGGGCGCGTCCTTGATGACCTCCGGGTGCATCGGCGAGATCCACTTGCCCGCCAGCTCGGGCGCGACGAGGCGTCCGCCGGCGGCGATCCGCGAGCGGACCACCGCCCGGACGAACATGCCGGGCTTGAGCGCCCCGTCGGCGTTGGCGGCCGTCACGCGGACCCGCACCGTCCGCGTCGCCTCCGTGAGCACGGGGTCGATGAAGGAGATCATGCCCCCGAAGGTCCGTCCGGGGAGGGAGTCGGTGGTGAAGGCCACCTGCTGGCCATAGCGCAGCCAGGCCAGGTCCGACTCGTACGCGTCCAGCCGCACCCACACCCGCGCGAGGTCGGCGATGGTGAACAGCCGCGTGCCCGTCCGGACGTACATCCCCTGCCGGGCGTGCTTGTGCACGACGATGCCGCCGGTGGGGGCGTAGATCGTCAGGCGATCGGTGGCCTTGCCGCGCAGGGCCAGCTCCGCCGCCTGCTGGGGCGTCAGGCCCAGAAGGCGCAGCTTCTCGCGGGCGGCCTCGAAGGTGGCCTCGACCGACGCGCGCACCAACTTGGGGTCGTCGCCCTTCAGCGCGAGCATGGCCTTGCGCGCCTGGAGGAACTCCTCCTGGGCCGTCAGCAGCTCCGGCGAGTAGATCTCGACCATGTGGTCGCCCCGGCGAATGGGCATGCCGGTGTAGTCGACGAAGAGGCGGTCCAGCCGCCCCGGCACCCAGGCCGTGATGTACGCCAGGCGTGTTTCGTCGAAATCGATCTTGCCGACCATCCGCACCTCGGCCGTCACGTAACGCCGCTCGACCGCCACGGTCTCGACGGCGATCAGCGCCTTGGCGTTCTCGCTCAGCGCAAGGAGACGCGGGTCGCTCGCGCCGGCGGAATTCCCTTCCAGCCGGATGAGGTCCATCCGGCAGATGGGGCACTGGCCCGGGCCGGGCTGGCGGACCGTCGGGTGCATGGAGCAGGTCCAGACCGCCGGGGTCGTGGCGGCCCCGGGGGCGGTCGTGGGCGATGCGGCGGCCGGCTCGGCCCTCGCCGGTGCCGTGGCCCAGCGGAGGACGTACCCCAGGCACACACACGCGACGACGAGCGCGAGGACCGTCCCCCAGTTGGTCACGACCCACATCCGTCGCCACGTCCGATCGCCGGTGGGCTCCACGGTTCTGCCTCCACGGGTGCCGGCTTCAGATCGATCCATTCGCTGCCCTACACCAGTATATGGCTGCGGGCAGCCCGGACACCGGCCTGTGCGGAAGCAGCCATCGGGGAAGTCGCCCGACGGGCGCCGTGGCGATCATTCGCTCAGGAACACCAGCAGCGCGTGCACGCACGCAGAGATCAACGCGCAGACGCCCAGGACCTTGTGGACCTTCAGCAATGGGCGGGGCCTCAGCCGGCGCAGCAGCGCGGTCGCAACCGTGGCGATCACCAGCGCCAGCGTCAGCACGCCCGCCGGGCCGACCAGGCGCCACAGGTTGATCTCGTGCTCCTGGCCTTCGTGCGGCCGTGCCGCTGCCGCCGCAGACTGCGTGGCGGGCGTCGTCGCGGGGAGCGCCGACGCCTCGATGCTCGTGCCGCACGCCATCACCAGCGCGACGACAGCAAGGCAGCGTGTCGCCGCCGAGGGGCGCCTCCAAGGGATCGTGTGGCTCATTCCGGCTTCTCCTTCGTGTCAGGGCCCGGCCTGCCGTCCGCCGGGGCGATCGGGCGGCGAAGCTCGCGCCCGACGAGCATCTCCAGGTGCGCCAGGTGCCGCGCGCGGTCGGCGAGGGCCCGTTCGGCGGCAAGCTGGAATTCCAGCAGGACGCGCTGGGCGTCGATCAGATCGCTGAAGCCGGCCTCGCCGGACAGGAAGGCCTTCTCCGTGACCTGGAGCGACTCGGTCGCCCGGGGAAGCAGCACGCGGCGATAGAGGCGGAGCTTGCCCTGCGCGTCGCGGCACCGGAAGCCCGCGAGCTTCACCCGGGCGGCGAGGTCGTTGGACGCGTCGGCCCGCTGCTTCAACGCCGCCAGGTGGCGGAAGTGGGCCTCCCGCACGCCGGCCTCGAGCTTGTCCGGCCAGACCGGCACGTGGATCGACACCGAGGCAATCCACGGGTCGGTGCCGCTGTCGTCGGGGCGCATCGGGCCGACGGCGTCGTCGGTGTCGATCCACGTCAGCCCCAGCGTGACGTCGGGCCAGCGGGCCTTCCTGGCCAGCGCGACCTGCTTCCTGCGCCCGGCCGCGTCCGCGTCGAGCGCACGGAGCTCGGGGCTGGTCTCGCCCGCCCAGGCGACGAGCTGCTCGTCGTCCAGCCTGGCGTCGGCGGGCTCGACCTCGCGGGGCCAGGGCAGCTCCCGACCGGCCGGCAGGCCCAGCGCCGCCGCCAGGCGGGCCATCATCGGCCGGCGCATGTCGCGGAGGCTGCGGAGGCGATCCTCCAACTTGCCCAGCTCGACCTGGAGGCGAATGAGGTCGGCGTGACCCGTCGGGGGCCTGCCCGGCCTGGCCGCGCCCGTCTTGTACCTCGTCCGGACGACGCTCTCCAGATGGCCCAGAAGACGCAGGTTCTCCTGCGTGGTGGCCACGGCCCGCCCGAGGTAGTAGTACTCGTAGTAGGCGTCCTTGACGCGATAGAAGAGCTTGAGCTTCTCTGCCTCGTACCGCAGGCGGGCGGCTTCGGCGGCCTGGCCGGCGACGTCGCCTCGGAGCCGCAGCGTCCCCAGCCACGGGAACGTCTGGGCCAGTTGGAGACTGTTCCGCTGCGGGCCCACACGCGTCTCCACCTCCTGGATGTAGTAGGCGTAGGTGAATCGGGGGTCCGGCAGGACCCGCACCTGCGGGGCGACCTCCAGCGCCGCCTTCCAGCGATGGAAGGCCGCCGCCAGGCCGGGATTGCGCAACGCCGCGTGCGACAGGTAGTCCGACAGCGTCGGCTCTGCCGGAAGCTCCGGCCTGCCCGGAGGTTCCGGCGCGTGGCCGGCCGTCATGGCGGGGCGCGTCGCGGGCGGGGGAGGTGCCTCGGCCTCCAGACGGGGCCCCGTGGTCTGGGTGCACCCGGCCGCCAGCATCAGCAGGGCGGGCGCCAGGAAGCGACTGCGAGCGATCATGTGTCTCTCCGAAGCGCTGCGGTGGAGAACCGGTCGACCGAAGTGCCAGGCACCATTCCATGGTAGCCTCGGCCGTGGCCAGCTGCCACAGGGATCCTGTCGGCCCCTCGCATGCGGCCAGGGACATGGTTCCATGGGGCGGGGCTCTGGGCGTTGCTGCCTTGCATCTCGCCGACGCCGGGGGCTATCCTGGCTCCTGCCGTGCCCGGGCCCGGAGGCGGACGTTCGATGAAGGTGGCTCTGATCGGCGACGTGCACGCGAACCTGCCCGCGCTGGAGGCGGTTCTGGCCGACGCCAAGGCGCGCGGCGCGGAGGCCGTCTGGAACGTCGGCGACTTCGTCGGCTACGGCGCCTTTCCGGACCAGGTCGTGCGTCTCCTGCGCAGCGAGGATGCCGTCAGCATCGTTGGGAACTACGACCGGAAGGTGCTGCGCTTCCCCGCGAGGCGCCGCGCGTGGCGCCAAAGCAAGGCGCCCGACAAGTTCCTCGCGTTCGAGTGGGCCCACCGGAACCTCTCGCCCGACAGCCGGGAGTACCTCGCCTCGCTGCCTCGCGAGCGGCGGCTGACCGTCGGCGGGCGGCGCGTCCTGCTGACGCACGGCAGCCCGGCGTCGGAGGACGAGCCGCTCACGGACGAAACGACGCCGCGGCGCCTCGGCGAGCTGGCGGAGCTGGCGCGGGCCGACGTGGTTATCTGCGGTCACTCGCACCGGCCGCTCCGAAGGGAGGCCGGCGCCGTGCTGTTCATCGGCACGGGCAGCGTGGGCCGGCCCGAGGGCGGCGACCCGCGCGCGTGCTATGCCCTCCTGGAGATCGACGGGCACGGGCTGTCCGTTCGGCACCGGCGCGTGGCGTACGACACGGGCGGGGCCGCCGACGCCATCCGAGGCCGCGATCTGCCGGAGGCGTTCGCCGAGATGGTGCTTCGCGGCGAGAGCTACGACGGGGTGGCGCGGCCCGGCGCGGCGGGCGCCGTCGAGGGGCGCGACTCGGCCCGGGAGGACGCCGTCGCGGCGGTCCTGGCCCTGTGCCGGCGGTGCGACGCCGAGATGCCGCACACGCGACAGGTGACGCGGCTGGCGCTTCGGCTGTTCGACGAGCTTCGCCCGCTGCACGGGCTGGGGGACGTCGAGCGGTTCCACCTGCGCTGCGCGGCGCTGCTGCACGACATCGGCTGGATCGACGGCCAGAAGGCCCACCACAAGTCGGCCTCTCGGCGGATCCTGGCGGACCGGGCGCTGCCGTTCGATGACCGCGTCCGGCGGATCGTCGCGGCGGTGGCGCGCTACCACCGCAAGGCCCTGCCGAAGCCCGGGCACGAGCCCTACACCGCGCTGGACGCGGCGGACCGGCGACGGGTCGACGTGCTGGCGGGCATGCTCCGGGTGGCCGACGGGCTCGACCGGTCGCACCGGGACGTCGTGGCGGATGTTTCCTGCCAAACCTCGCCGGGAAAGCTGACGATCTCCTGCCTGGGCGAGCCGCCGGCGGAGGCGGAGATGTGGGCGGCCGGGAAGAAGGCCGACCTGCTCGAACAAACGCTCGGCCGGACCGTGACGTTCGAACTGGCCCCCGCCGGGCGCTCGCAGGCGGCCGGACCGCCGCGGCGCTAAGCGCACCGGCACCCAGCCGCGGGACCGGGGCTTTGTGCCGCGCGGCCGTTCTGCTAGCATGGCCGCACGGCGCGAAACGTGCCCGGGGACGTGGTGCGGATGGAAGAGCAGACGGACAACCTGCCGGGGACGGCGACGATCGCCGTGATCGACATCGGGTCGAACTCCATTCGCATGGCGGTGGCCGAGACCACGCCGGACGGACACCACCGCGTGCTGGAGCGGACCCAGCGGGCCGTCCACCTCGGCCAGGACACGTTCACCACGGGGCGGCTGAGCCCGGAGGCGATCCACGCCGCGATCTCGATCCTCGGCGATTTCCGCCGCGTCCTGGAGACCTACCAGGTGCAGCGCATCCGGGCGGTGGCCACCAGCGCGGTGCGCGAGGCGAGCAACGCCGACACCTTCCTGGACCGCATCTACATGGCCTGCGGGCTGGACGCGGAGGTGATCAGCACGTCGGAGGAGAGCCGGCTGAAGGTCCTGGCGGTTCGGGACGCGCTGGCGGCGGCGCCGGAGATCGAGTTCCACGACGCCCTGGCCGTCGAGATCGGCGGAGGCAGCGCGCTGCTGACCATCCTTCACGGCGGGCAGATCGTCACGTCGGAGAGCTACCGGCTCGGCTCGATCCGCATCCAGGAGACGCTGTCGATCCGGGACGAGCGACCGGAGAAGGCGGCCGACCTGATCCGGCACCAGATGGCCGGAACGCTCGCGGCGATCACCAGCTCGTTGCCGCTGAAGAAGATCCGGACGTTCGTGGCCGTCGGGGGCGACGCGCGGTTCGCGGCGCGGCAGATCGGCCGCCCGACCGCCTCGCCCAAGCTCCACGTCCTTCAGGCCAAGCGCTTCGACCGGCTGGTGGGCCAGTGCGAGCTTCTCTCGCCGGAGCAGTTGACGCGGAAGTACGGGCTGTCTCACGCCGAGGCCGAAACGCTCGTGCCCGCCCTGCTGACGTACCAGGCGCTGGTCCACGAGACGGCGGCGCGGCGGGTCATCGTCTCGGACACGTCGATGCGCGACGGGGTGCTGCTGGACATGGCGCGCGGCGCCGCCGGCGCGGAGGACGAGGACCTCGCCGAGGGCGTCGTGCAGTCGGCGCGGGCGATCGGCGAGAAGTATCGCTACGACGCGGCCCATGCCGAGCACGTCGCGGAGGTGGCGGTTCGGCTGTTCGACGAGCTTCAGCCGGAGCACGGGCTCAACCGCCGACACCGGCTGCTGCTGCGGGTGGCGGCCGTCCTGCACGAGGTCGGCGCGTACGTCAGCGGGCGGGCCCACCACAAGCACAGCTACTACCTGATCTCGAACGCGGAGGTTTTCGGCCTCACCGGGGAGGAGCTGGAGGTCGTGGCCCAGGTGGCGCGGTACCATCGGCGCGGGAGCCCCCGGCCGACGCACATCCCGTACATTTCGCTGCCGCGGGAGAAGCGCATGGTCGTCAGCAAGCTGTCGGCGGTCCTGCGGGTGGCCGACGCCCTCGATCGCGGGCACGCCCAGCAGGTCCAGAGCTTCCACGTCGAGCGGCGCCCGGGCGAACTGGTGGTCCACATCCACGGCGCGGCGGACCTGGCGCTGGAGCGCCGCGCGATGGCGAGGAAGTCGGACCTTTTCGAGGACCTCTACGGCATGCGCGTCCGCCTGGAAGAGGCGCCCCTGCCGGCGCCCAAGGGGGTGTCGTAGGGCCCCGGGGCGGCGCGGCGGCGCGACGAGGAGACGTCAGACGGTGGCGAAGAACAAGCCTGCCAAGGCGAAGCACGCCGAGAAGATGAAGCTGAGCGACCCGAGGCTCTACATCAACCGGGAGCTGAGCTGGCTGGAGTTCAACGACCGGGTCCTCCGCGAGGGCCTCTCGGGGGAGCTGCCGCTGCTGGAGCGCCTGAAGTTCCTGGCCATCGTGAGCTCCAACCTGGACGAGTTCTTCATGATCCGCGTGGCGGGGCTGAAGCAGCAGCACGCGGCGGGCGTGCGCAAGCGCGACCTCAGCGGGATGACGCCGCGCCAGCAGCTCGTCCGGATCTCGCAGCGCGTCAAGCGGATGGTGGCCGAGCAGTCCGACGGCATCCGCCGCGTCACCGAGGAGCTGGGCTCCCGCGGCGTGCGCTTCCTGGAGCCGGGGCAGTTGACCGCCGACCAGCGGGCGTTCCTCGAGTCGTTCTTCCAGCTGGAGGTCCTGCCGACCCTCACGCCCCTGGCGGCGGATCGGCTCGACCCGTGCCCCGTGCTGCCGGGGCTTCGCCTGATGCTCGCCCTGCGCCTGATGCCCGCCGAAGGAAAGCCCGGCCGGCAGCGCGTCGCCGTCGTGCCCGTCCCGACGGGGCTGCCGCGGTTCCTGGCCCTTCCGGCGGAGAAGGGGCTGCAACTGGCGCGGCTGGAGGACGTCGTCGCCGAGAACGTCTCGGTGCTGTTCCCGGGCGACCGGGTGACGGCCTGCACGACGTTCCGGATCACCCGCGACGCCGACGTGGCCATCCAGGAGGACGACGCGGGCGATCTGCTGACCGCCACGGAGCGGGCGATCAGCTCGCGCCGGCGGCGATCCGCCGTGCGGCTGGAGCTGTCCGCCCAGGCCGACCGGCGGCTCAAGAGCTGGCTGATGGCGTGGGCCGGACTGACCCGGGAGGACGTCTACGAGATCGACGGCATGCTGGACGCCACCTCGCTGTGGGAGATCGCCACGCGGCCCGGGCTCGACCGGTTCCGGATCCCCGACTGGCCCCCGCAGCCGCCGCGGGACCTGCCGGACCCCACGGAGGACATCTGGGAGGCCCTCCAGGAACGCGACGTGCTGCTGTTCCATCCCTACGAATCGTTCTCGCCGGTGGTCCGCCTGATGGAGGCCGCCGCCGAAGACCCCAGCGTGCTGGCAATCAAGCAGACGCTCTATCGCACCAGCGGCGACTCGCCGGTCATCGCCGCCCTGGAGCTCGCCGCGCAGAACGGCAAGCAGGTCGTCGTGCTGGTCGAGCTCAAGGCGCGGTTCGACGAGGCCCGCAACGTCGGATGGGCCCGCCGCCTCGAGGACGCCGGGGCGCTGGTCATCTACGGCATCAGCGGCTACAAGACCCACTCCAAGGCCCTGCTGATCGTCCGCCGCGAGGCCCACCGCATTCGCCGCTACGTGCACCTCGCCACCGGGAACTACAACGACAAGACCGCCAAGCTCTACTCCGACATCGGCTTCCTCACGAGCGACAACGACGTCGCCACGGACGTGTCGGCCTTCTTCAACCTGCTGACCGGCTACTCCGATCAGGTGGACTTCTCCAAGATCGCCATCGCGCCGACCGGGCTTCGCAGCCGCTTCGTGGAACTGGTCGATCGGGAGATCGAGTCCTCCACGCCCGACGAGCCCGGGCTGATCATGGCGAAGGTCAACTCGCTCCACGACAAGGGGATCTGCCGCGCCCTCTACCGCGCCAGCCGCGCGGGCGTCCGCGTGAAGCTCAACATCCGCGGCATCTGCTGCCTGCGCCCGGGCGTCCCCGGCGTCTCGGAAAACATCGAGGTCACCTCCATCGTGGACCGCTTCCTCGAACACGCGCGGGTCTTCTACTTCCGAAACGCCGGCCACGAAGAGGTCTACCTCAGCAGCGCCGATTGGATGGGGCGAAACCTCGACCGTCGGCTGGAGATCCTCTTCCCCGTTCCCAAGGCGAGGCTCCGCCGCCGACTGGTCCGCATCCTGGAGACGTTCTTCGCCGACAACGTCAAGGCCAGGCGGCTTCGGCCCGACGGCACCTACGAGCCCGTCCGGGCGCGAGGCGAGCGCCTTCGAGCCCAGGAGACGCTCTACCGCCAGGCGGTCGAGGCCGCCCAGGATGCCGAACGGGCGCCGGTGCGCTTCCGCCCGCTGAAGTCCCCCCAGTCCTAGCCTCACCGACGCCGCGCGACGTCAGCCGCCCAGCGGCAGCAGGATCGCCTTGGTGCCCCGGCAGGCGTTGTAGGCGTCGATGGCCTCGGCCTCGGGCAGGCGGCGCAGCTCGACGTGCCGGTAGTGGAGGATCGGCTCGGCCTCGGGGTCCGGCTTGACCGTCTTGCCCTTGCCGCTCGCCACGAACAGCACGGACGGGCTGCCCCGGCAGATCCGCCCCAGCGTGTCGGGATCGATCCGATCGGGCCGCCGGCCCTTGGACCGGTCCCACGGACGGACCTTGCCGTCGGCGCGGACGTAGATGCCCGTGTCGTAGGTCTCGCCGGCGATGACGACGCGGTTCGGTCCCTTCGCCTTGATCCCGGGGTACCAGTCGGGCCTGGCCCGGGCGAGCCGGAAGGGGTCGCGCCCCGCGCTCTGCTGCGCCAGCGCCACGGCGCCGAGGGCCACCGCGTCGTCGCCCAGGGCGGACTCCACGATGCGCCCGCCGGGCCGGGCGCCCGTCAGCGGGTCCGACAGGACGATCTCATCGATGATCGGCAGCAGGAAGTACCCGCACGCCTCGACCACCCCGCCGCCGAAGACGAGCACCTCCGGGTCGATCAGGTGGCGGATCGACAGGCAGGCATGGCCCATCACCTCGGCGGCCTTCCTCATGACCTTCGTGACCACCTTGTCCTTCGCGGCCAAGGCGCGCCGGAGCACGCCGCTCTTGATCAGGCTGTTCTCGTCGTCCAGGTCCACCAGGTCCGAGACGACCGACTTCCGCCCGGCGGCGATCGCGGCGCGGATGTCGCGGTCCATGGCGGAGCGGCTGGCGATGGCCTCGAAGCAGCCCCGGGCGCCGCAGCCGCACTTCGGCCCGCCGATCGCCATGACCAGGTGCCCGATCTCCCCGGCGCTCTCGCGCCAGCCGCGATGCACCTTCCCGTCCAGGAACACCCCCCCGCCGATGCCGGTGCCGACGAAGATGCCCACGGCGCTGTGGGCCTGCCTGGCCGCACCCAGCCACTTCTCCCCCAGCGTGCCGAGGTTCACGTCGTTGCCCAGCGCCACCGGGACGCCCAGCGCCTTCCGCGCCGCCTTGCCGATGTCGGCGCCGCTGAGGTTCATGTTCGGCGTGATGGCGACGCGCCCGGCGTCGGGGTCCACCACGCCGGGGATCGCCAGTCCGACCGCCGCCAGGTCGCCCTTGGCCGCCCCGGCGTCGGCCAGGGCCTCCTCGACCGCCCCGGCGATCGCCCGAACGACCACGGGCGGCGGCGCGTTCAGCGGCGTGGCGATCCGCCGGCGTGCCAGGACCCTGCCGTCGGGTCGGACCAGGGCGGCGAGGATCTTCGTCCCGCCAACGTCCACACCGACATAGAGCTTCTTTTCCTTTGCCTGCGCCATCGTGCGAGCCCCTCGTTCCTGCGGGTACCGGCGGATTGTACCGGCCCGCGAGGCCGGCGCATAGCGTCCTCTGCCGCGCCGGCGGCGCGGTGGTCGGCCCACAGATCCGGACGTGCGGGACGACCGCATCCGGCTCCTCGGATCCACGCTTCGCTGCGCCACGCAACACCGACTGGATCACCACCGGCTGGACAAGCGGGTATCGCTTCCGCAGCCGGC
>CAZXOC010000007.1:0-2675 GCA_964642165.1 uncultured Planctomycetaceae bacterium
CCCCGGCGCCTCTCTCCGGGACCTGGACCTGACTCGGGCCTATCTCATCGGGGCGAGTCTCACGAACGCGCGATTCACGTACTCCACACTGACCGATGCGGACCTGAGCGGCGCGAACCTCACGCAGGCCAACCTCGGGAGCGCCACGCTAGGCGGCGCCAATCTGAGCGGAGCGGACCTGGAGCGTGGGTACTGCCAGAGAGCCACGCTGAACGGTGCCAACCTGACCGAAGCGGACCTCACGGGCACGGACTTCGAAGATGCCACGCTGAACGGGGCGAACCTGAGCGAAGCCAACCTCACGGGCGCGGACTTTCAGAAAGCCACGCTGGTCGACGCAGACCTGAGCGGCGCGGACCTCACTGGGGCGCGCTTCGCCTATGCCACGCTGACCGGCGCGGACCTGAGCGGTGTGGACCTCCCGAAGGCCGACCTGCGCAGAGCCACGCTGAACGGCGCGGACCTGACGGCGGCCGACGTTCGCGGGGCGTCGTTCCGTGACACCACGTCCCGCGGCTTCACGGCCGCGCAGTTGTACGCGACGGCCAGCTACAAAGCCCGTGACCTCTCGGGGATCGGTCTGCCCGACAACGACTTGTCCGGCTGGAACTTCGCGGGGCACAAGCTCAGGGACGCGTCGTTCTCCAGGGCCGTGCTGACGGGCGCGGACCTGACGGACGCCGACGTTCGCGGGGCGTCGTTCTACGACACCACGTCCCACGGCTTCAGGCCGGCGCAGTTGTATGCGACGGCCAGCCACAAGGCCAAGGACCTCGCGGGCATCGACTTGGGATCCAACGACTTGTCCGGCTGGAACTTCGCGGGGCACAAGCTCAGGGACGCGTCGTTCTCCAGGGCCGTGCTGACGGGCGCGGACCTGACGGACGCCGACGTTCGCGGGGCGTCGTTCTGCCACACCACGTCAAGGGGCTTCACGGCGGCGCAGTTCTACGCGACGGCCAGCTACAAGACCGAGGACCTCACCGGGATCCATTTGGATTACAACGATCTAACCGGCTGGGACTTCGCGGGGCAGAATCTCGCCGGCGCCTGCCTTTGGGGCGCGACGCTGGTCGGCGCGGACCTGACGGACGCCGAGGTACGGTCGGCGGACTTCGGCGCAACCGACTTAACGGCGGCACAGCTCTATGCGACAGCCAGCTACAAAGCCAAGGACCTCACGGGGGTCGGCTTGGGATCGAACGACCTAGCTGCCTGGGATTTCGCGGACCAGATCATCCGGGAAGCGTCGTTCGGGGGCGCTACCTCCAGGGGCTTCACGGCGGCGCAGCTGTACTCCACGGCCAGCTACAAGGCCAGGGACCTGACGGGGATCCGACTCGTGCACCACGACCTTACCGGCTGGAACTTCGCCGGGCAGAACCTCAACGACGCGGCGTTCAGTTTCGCCACGCTGACGGATGGGGACCTCAACGGGACGGACCTGACGAACGCGAGCTTCTCTTGGGCGACGCTGGCCGATACCAACCTGACGGACGCCGAGATCCGGGGCGCGTCGTTCAGGGGCACCACGGCCAGAGGCTTCACGGCGGCGCAGCTGTATTCGACAGCAAGCTACAAGGCCAAGGACCTTACGGGGATCTCGTTGGGGTACAATGATTTGACCGGATGGATCTTCGCGGGACAGCGCCTGAGGGGCGCAATCTTTCACTTCAGCAACCCAGGGAGCGGCGCCACGTTGACTGGTGCGGACCTGAGCGGTGCGGACCTCACCGACGCGGACTTCGAGAACGCCACGCTGACCGGCGCGGACCTGAACGGGGCGGACCTCAAGGACGCAATCTTCTGGAGCGCCACGCTGACCGATGCGGACCTGAGCGGGGCGGACTCCCGCGGGGCCGTCGGATTGAACGTCGGTAATGCCATAGCGACGAACATGATCTGGCCGGACGGGTCCATTCAAGGGCTGGATCTGGCCGATGGGCGCATGCTCGTCGTGCGCGACTACGACGGACTCTCGGCCCCCATTGCAGTCAAGGTGTCGAACGCCATGGACATGGGGACGCACGGCGTGCTGCGGATCGTGCTCGGTGAGCGGGACTGGGGTTCACTGATCTCCTTCGACGCGGGCATTCCCGTCGCGCTGGGCGGGACGCTGGAATTGACGTTCACGCCGGGGGTGGACGCGGCCGGGCAGGTCGGGCGGACGTTCCGCCTGTTCGACTGGTCGGGCGTGGACCCGACCGGCGAGTTCCACGTGTCGAGCGCGCAGCAATGGGACGTGACGAACCTCTACACGACGGGCGAAGCGACGCTGGTCCCCGAGCCGGCGGCCCTGGCGCTGCTGGCACTCGGCGGCGTGGGCCTGTGCCTGCGGCGGCGGAGGTAGCTGCCGAAGCGGCCAGGCACTGCCCAGTGCGTGCAGGCTTGGGGGGGCCGCAGGATGGAGCTGCCCCACTCGGGGCGCAAGGAATGAACGCCGGCGCTCCTGCCGCCCCGCCGGGGCTCGTTTCCTCTCGGCCCCATACCGGGGGTTCGCACCCCCGGCCAAACCCTTCTGACCCCTCCGGGGTCAAACGAGGTCCCCAAGATGTTCATGCACCCCGGAGTCTGCCCTGACGGGCGATAATCGCGGGACCCGACCCGCTGGGGCCCGGGCGGGATGGTGGCACAGAAGACACGGCCGCACACTCCGCGGCCGTGGCACCAGAGGG
>CAZXOC010000007.1:2775-56963 GCA_964642165.1 uncultured Planctomycetaceae bacterium
GCGTTGTAGCGGACCAGCGGCACGCCCTTGCCGATCGCCATCACGTTGCCCCGCACGAGGTTCTTGCCGGCCTTGTGGAAGCGCAGCGGGCTGCGAACCGTGCCGTAGATGACGTTGCCCTCGATGACGATCTCGGTCGTGCCCTCGTCGAGGAACATGCCGTTGCTCTCCGCCCGCCCCGCGTTGAGGGGCACGTCGTGGATCCAGTTGCCGCGAAGGGCCGTCCCCGGCTGCCAGCCGAGCGTGTAGATGCCCCCGCCGTCGGAGAGGATCTGCATCACATGGTGGATGTGGTTGTGCTCGACGACGTTGGCCTTGCAGGGCGTGGGGCGCGGGTTCCACATCCAGCCGACGGACACGCCCGTGTAGGGGTGGTGGGCGATCTCGTTGTGGGCGATGCGGTTGTTGTCGCTGAGGCCCACCCACACGCCGACGGCGCCGTAGTAGAGCGCGCCGCACTGCTCGACGACGCTGTTCTCGAGGGCGTTGGCGCCGGCCAGCTCGTCGCCCTTGGCCGCGCCGGCCTCCCCGAGCATCACGCCGTTGCCGCCCGCGCCGGTGATCCGGCAGGCGACGATGGCGTTGTCGCGGCTGCCCCTGGCCAGCCAGATGCCCGCCCCGCCGACGCGGCGCACGGCGCAGCGTTCGAAGCGGCAGTCGCGCGCGAACTCGACGTGCACGGCGGCCGTCATGGCGCTCCAGCCCCACCCCTTCCGCGGCGGCGTGGCCCAGTGGAAGCACGCCTGCCCGCCGGCGTAGCGCACACCGGCCGGGGCCCACGCGCAGTGCTCGAACGTCAGACCGACGAACCGCAGGTTCCGCACGGGCCTGCCCGCCTCGCCGCGGATGACCAGGAGCTGCTTCGCCACCGGGGCGACGGCGTCGACGTCGCGCAGCCGCGCGCCGGCCCGCGGGCGGAAGGTCAGCACGCCGGTCTTGCGGTCGAGGTGCCACTCGCCCGTTGCGTCGAGCAGCTCCGGCGCGCCTTCGAGGAAGTAGCGCGGGCGGGGCTCGAAGCCGTTGATGCGCCAGAAGCCCGACGGGCCGCCGATGCTCTGGGCCGTGGTCAGCGTGCGGGCCTTGGGGTCGATGCTCTTGACGGGCGTGCGGGAGATGCTCCAGTCGTGGAGCAGGACGAGCTCGGCCGCCGCGGGATCGGCGATCGCGGGCAGGTCGCCCGGGGCGAACTGGAAGCTGTGGCGGTCGTCGATGACCTTCGCCACGCGGCGGTAGCCCCGGTTCGGGTGGCGGGCGCGGGTCGCTCGCCTGCCGGCGACGAACAGCTCGTTGAACGGCCACTTGCCGCCCTTCGCCTCGGGCAGCGTGACGTGCCAGACGCCGCCGGCGCCGCGGGTCCAGCCGGTGATCGCGCGCCCGCCGCTGAAGACCGGGCGCTCGCCGGGCGCCGCGGCGTAGGTGACGGCGTGCTCGGCCGTGCCGGAGTCGCGGGCGTCGAAGACGACCGGCTCGGCCAAGCGGTACGTCCCGCCGCGGACGAGGACGGTGACGTCGGCCTTCAGCCCGGCGGCGATCCGCTCGCGCACGGCGTCGCGCGCCCGGGCCAGCGTGGCGAACGGCCGGGCCTTCGTGCCCGCACCGGCGTCGCTGCCGGCGGGGCTGACGTGGAAGCTCGCGCGCGGGGCGGCCCGCGCCACCGCCCAGCAGGCCCACAGGACGACGACGGCTGCACAGAATGCACGCTGGATCATCTATTGCTCCTTCTCGCCCTTGGGGGCGGGTTTGGTCGCGGGCGCGGCCTTCGCGGCCCGGACGGTTCGCCAGGCGACGTCCTGGAGGAACTTCGCCTCGCCCGCCCGGAGGCTCAGCAGGCCGCCCGTGCTGCGCCCGCGCGGGTCGCGCCCGGTCAACACGGCGTAGAACACGCACGCGGCGAGGTAGGTGCCGCGTTCGTTGGGGTGCGAGCGGTCGCGCCGGTGCAGTGCGAGCTTGGGCCGCTCGCGCAGGGCCGTCTGCCACGCCCGCCCGACGGGCGCCACGCCGGCGCCCAGCTCCTTCGCCACGGCGCGGTACCGCCGGGAGAGCGGCTCGATCATCTCCGGCTTGTGCCGGCGCGCCCAGGTCATGAACAGGACGGTGCGCCCGCCGACCTTGCGGACCTCGGCGTGGATCTTGCGGGCGAACTCGGCCATCTTCGCCGGCTGGAGCACCGGGCCCATCGAGTGGTCCTGGAGGACCACGACGTCCCAGCCGCCCCGGCGGATCTTCTTGACGCCGCCGCCGTCGGCCCAGTGGCGCTCCAGCGAGTAGCCGCCCTTCGTGTAGCTGTCGACGTGGATCTTCAGCGGCGGCTTCCCCGAGGCCGCCATTCGCCGCAGCACGGCCGGCAGGTCGTTGAAGAACGTGTAGCTGTTGCCGAGGAACAGCACGCGCTTCGGCGCGGCCGGCCGGGTCGTCGCCCCCGAGGCGCCCAGCGCGCCAACACACGCCGCCGTCGCCGCCAGACCGATCCGTCGCATCGCGGTGCCCTTTCGCATCCGCCGCGCCGCCCTCGCGGCGGCGGCAGCGGGCGTGAGAATACCACAATCGGCGAGGCGTTCCTGCCTTGACTTGCCCGCCGGGCATCCCGTACAAGGGGAATCCGGGCAGGCGAGAGAGGTTCGCCTCGCCGCCGGTTCATTCGCAACGCCTTTTCCCGAAGGAACTTAGCCATGGCTACCGAGTACTTCCCGGGGGTGGACGGCATCGCGTACGAGGGCCCCGACAGCAAGAACCCCCTGGCCTTCAAGCACTACGACGCCGAGGAGCAGGTGGAAGGCAAGGCCATGGCGGACCACCTGCGGTTCAGCGTGGCGTACTGGCATTCGTTCTGCAACGGCGGGGCCGACCAGTTCGGCGTCGCGACGCGCCAGATGCCCTGGGCCGACGACGATCCCCTCGCCGAGGCCCGCAACAAGGTGGCCGCGTGCTTCGAGTTCTGCCGGAAGCTCGGCGTGCGGTTCTTCTGCTTCCACGACCGCGACGTCGCGCCCGAGGGCGACAGCCTCGCCGAGGCCAACCGCAACCTCGACGAGATCGCCGCGCTCATCCGGGAGCAGCAGGAGGCCACCGGCGTCCGGGTGCTGTGGGGCACGGCGTGCCTGTTCAACCACCCGCGCTACATGCACGGGGCGGCCACGAGCTGCAACGCCGACGTCTTCGCCTACGCCGCCGCCCAGGTCGCCAAGGCCCTGGAGGTCACCCAGTCGCTCGGCGGGCAGGGGTACGTCTTCTGGGGCGGGCGCGAGGGCTACACGAGCCTGCTCAACACGGACATGGGTCGGGAGCTGGACCACCTGGCCCGCTTCCTCCACATGGCGGTGGACTACAAGAAGGAGATCGGCTTCGAGGGGCAGTTCTACATCGAGCCCAAGCCGAAGGAGCCCACGAAGCACCAGTACGACAGCGACGCGGCGGCGTGCTACGCGTTCCTCCAGAAGTACGGCCTGGTGGACCACCTGAAGCTGAACATCGAGGCGAACCACGGCACGCTGGCGGGGCACACGTTCCAGCACGAGCTGACGTTCGCGGCGGCCAACGGCATCCTCGGCTCGATCGACGCCAACCGCGGCGACCTGCTGCTGGGCTGGGACACCGACCAGTTCCCCACGGACCTGTACGACACGACGTTCGCGATGCTGACCGTGCTGGGGATGGGCGGCTTCACCACGGGCGGGCTGAACTTCGACGCCCACGTCCGGCGGACGAGCTTCGAGCCGGTGGACCTCTTCCACGCCCACATCGGCGGGATGGACGCCTTCGCCCGGGGGCTGAAGATCGCCGCGGCGATCCGCGCCGACGGCGCGCTGAGCGACTTCGTCCAGCAGCGCTACGCGAGCTGGGACTCGGGGCTCGGCGCGGAGATCGAGGCGGGCGGCAAGAGCATGAAGGACCTGGCCGAGTACATGGGCGAGAAGGGCAACCCCGATCCGAACGCCTCCGGGCGGATCGAGATGCTCGAGAACCTGCTGAACGAATACATCTGAGCGTCACCGAGCCAGTCACCACGTTGTACGCGGGGAGCCCACCCGCAGCCCTCGGGTGGGTTTTCCCTTTGCGGGGGGCGGAAAGGACCGCAGCACATGGCCAAGAGTCATCGAGGCAAGGGCGTTCGCGGCATGCCGGCCAGCGGACGCAGCACCTGCCCCGTCTGCAAGCGCACGGGCGTGAAGGTGCTCTGGGAGCGCGAGGTGGACGGTAAGAAGGTCCACGTCTGCAAGCGCTGCAAGCCGAAGAAGTGATCCGCCCCCCGGCGCCGCCCCGCCGGCTGCGCGCGACACCGGGCGCTCGCCGGGCCGGGGAGTCGGCGCGCCGTCACTTGCGCGGGCGCGTCAGGCGCTTCGGAGGAAACGACACCTTCTTCCGGGGGTCCTTGCGCTCCAGTTCCTTCATCGCGTCGAACAGCGCGTCGAGGTCGTGCCCGTACTCCGCGAAGATCTCCTCCCTCGCGCGCCGGACCTCTTGGACGATCGGGTCCTCATGCATTTCCGGGCTCCAGTAGCTGCGCCGGCGTGCAGATAACCGGGCATTCGTATCCGCGCTCCTCGATGACCGCCACCGTTCCTTTCACGATCCGGGCGTTGGCGATATGGGTGCAGTTCCACGTCAGGAGGAAGTCCAGCCCTTCCGCCGCCGCGATGGCGATGTGAAGCGCATCGGCGTCGGCCTTCGGGGGCATGGGGCCGTCCTCGACCAATGCGCGGGCCAGTTGACGGGCCTGCTCCGTCATCTCCAACAGCGGGATGCCCTGGAGGGTATCCAGGCGCGCCCGCGATGCGTTCCGGTCGCCCCGGCGCGCCTCCTGATGGACGAGCGTCGAGACGTACAACTCATGATCGCCTCTTCGCAGGCGCCACCAGTCCCGCGTGATCTGCTGGTGGGCCGCGACGATGAGGTCGCGGCTGGGCTCGGACGCCAGGTAGCTGATCACGCTGGTCTCGATGTAGACCCTGGGCTTCATAGCTGTATTCTAACACGGTGTCGGCGTCCCGGCCCGGGGCAATCGCCGGCGCGGCGCGAGCGGATCGGCCCGGACCCGGAGACCCATCCCATGCCCCCGAAGCGCGACTGGTTCGAAACGTTCTTCGACGCGACGTACGGCAAGGTGCTCGCGGGGCAGTTCGACGAGTCCCGCTCGCGGGAGCACGCCCGCATCGTCAAGCGCCTGCTGGGCGTCCGCAAGGGGGCTCGCGTGCTGGACGTCCCCTGCGGCGTCGGGCGGCTGACGATCCCGCTGGCCGAGATGGGCCTCGCGATGACCGGCGTGGACTTCGCGGCGGGGTACCTGCAACGCGCCCGGCGCGAGGCACGCCGGCGCGGCCTGGCGATCCGCTTCGTCTGCCGCGACATGCGCGAGATCGCCTTCGACGCCGAGTTCGACGCGGCGTTCAACTTCTTCGGCAGCATCGGCTACTTCGCCGACGCCGGGAACGTGCGCTTCTGCCGCCGGGCGTGGGCGGCCCTGAGGCCCGGAGGGCGCTTCCTCGTGGAGGGCATGAACCGGTCGTGGCTGCTGAGCCACTTCCGGCCGGACCACGAGCACCAGATCGGCCGCGTCCGCGTGACCATCCGCAACCGGTTCGACAAGCGGACCGGGCGCGTCGAGGCCGACTGGACCTTCCACCGGAAGGCGGGCCGTCGGCGGCGCCGCATCTCCATGCGCATCTACAACGGCGCCGAGATGCGCGCGATGCTTCGCGAGGCGGGCTTCCGCGAGGTCCGCCTGTTCGGCTACCCCCCGCTGGGGCGCTTCAGCCGCCACAGCCGGCGTCTGCTCGCCGTCGCGCGGCGGCCGCCCCTCAACTGGAGTCGTCCAGGATCTTCACCGTCTCGCCGGTGCGCCACAAGATCGGGGTGAT
This sequence comes from uncultured Planctomycetaceae bacterium, assembly GCA_964642165.1. GTDB lineage: Bacteria > Planctomycetota > Phycisphaerae > SM23-33 > SM23-33 > CAYRVX01. The sequence goes on from CAZXOC010000007.1 coordinate 8,631, forward strand.
CGGGCTGCCCGGCACGTCGGGCAGCTTGACGCTCTTCCATCGTCCGGTGAGCATCCGGAGGCGCAGTTGGTGGAACTCGACCTCGGCTTGGTGCGCTCCGATGCCGATGACCTCGGCGTGCCAGACGCCCCAGTGCGGGTTGAGGGCGAGCCTCGCCGGCGGCCCCCGCCACTGCATCAGCTCCTTGCCGTCCAGCGCGGCGCGGAGCTCCACGTCGTCGCCGCGACGGCGGACCGTGACGCGGAGGCGGTGCAGCGTGTGGTTGGCCAGGCGGGGGCGGCCCTTGGCGGGCAGGTCCTGCTCCCGCCCGTCGACGTTCTGGAGCTGGACCGTGCCTTCCGGCCCGAGCAGCGTGAGCATGACGCCCGTGCCGGCGACCGGGAGGATGAAGTTGACCTCGGCCTTGTCCGTCGCCTTCTTGCGGAGGACGTCGGCGACGAGCTCGTAGTCGCCCACCGGCGCGACGGGGATCGGCAGGCGGCACATCTCGCCGCTGGTCACGTGCAGCGCGGGGCCCACGCGCTGCCACCGCCCCACTACCGGCTGGACCTTCGGGCGGGCGCGCCCCAGCAGGTCCGCAGCCGCGCCCAAGCCCGGCGCCGCGGGGCCCGCCTCCAGCTCCGCGGCGTCGGCCTCGGCCTCGGCGGCCGCCTTCCGCATCCGCCCGACGTACGCGCGGTAGTACCCCAGCGTGCGTCGGCGCATCGCGGGCTTGCCTGCCTTGCCGGCCGCGTGGAAGAGACCGCGATACCACAGCGCCAGCCGCCGGAGGTCCGGCGTCTCGAGCTCATCGATGGGCCGTGCCGCCAGCGGGACGTTCCGCCGCCACGTCTCGTCGCAGCGCTCATCGAGGTACTTCGCCGCCGCGGCGGGGCTGTCCAACTCGACCACGTACGTGCGGATCAGCCGCTCCCGCGCGGCCCGGTCGTCGCCATCGGCCTTCAGGCGCGCCTTCAGGGCTCCCAGCTCCCGGTGCACGGCGGCCAGGCCGTCCACGCGCTGCTGCGCGGCCGCCATGGCCTCGGCCTCCGCCAACGACCCGACGAGGCGACCGAGCGCCTCGGCCCGGGCCTGCAGGCGTTTCGCCGCGTCGAAGTGGAGTTGGCGGGTCTCGGCGGCGGCCTCGGCGGCCAGCTCGCCGATCCGCCGCGCGGCCACGCGCCGGCTGGCGGCCAGGGCCTCGGCCTGCACGTCGGCCGCCGGACCGTGACGCCGAAGCTCCGCCAACGCCCGGATCGCCGCCTCCGAGCCGATCGCCTCCAGCAGGCGGAGGATCCGCGTGTAGGGCGCCCGTTCCTCGCCCGGCACGGAGAGGCGCCGGACCGCCGCGAGCAGCGCCTCGATGCGGCTGCGGGCCTCCGGGCCGCACTTGCCCTTCAGGCTCTCCCGCAGCACAGGCACGGCGGCCTGGCCGAGTTGGCGCAGCTTCTTCGCCGCCGCTTCGCGCTCGGCCCAGCGGTCGGCGCCCAGTGCCGCGACGAGCCGGCGAACCTCCGCCTCGTCGAGCTTCGGCGGGCGCAGGCGTGCGGCCAGGAAGTCCGCCGCCTGATCGCCGGCCGCCACGAGCGCCCACCGCGCCCGGAACGCCGCGACGGGGTCGTCGCCGTGCAGCGCCTTCCAGTGCGCCGCGAGTTGGGGCTCACCGAGTCGCTGCGGGCCGGGCAGGGCCTCCACGCGGACGTTGTCCAGCCCCCAGCTCTCGTCGTCCAGGTTCTGGAGGCCCTCGGCGGCGAAGACGAAGGTCACCTCGCGCGCGGCGTGGGGGATGGCGAAGCTCAGCCGGTAGACGCCGTCGTGGCAGACCTGCCCCCCCTGGTGGACGTAGCCGAGCGTGGCGACCTCCGCCGCGCCGGTGCGGCGCTCGTGCTGCGGGCCCGGGTAGTCGTCCGGGAAGGACTGCCACCCAGCGTCGGGGGCGGGGTACTCGGCGAACGTGCAGTCGAGCAGCCGCGGGCCGCCCTCCACCCGGAGCCGCCAGACGTCCACGCCGCCCATCTTCCCGGCGCCGTCCCACGACGCGATGATGAACAGCTCGAAGCTCACGCGCAGGAAGCGGTGCGGCGGCAGGTCCTTCAGCGTCAGGCGCACCGTGTCGTTGCCGAACCGCCCCAGGAACCGCCGGCGCCCCTTGGGGGTGACCTCGGCCTTGGAGACGGACCACTCCGGGCCGACGCGGTCCTCGAAATCGGCGCGGTAGACCACGCTCCCCTTCGTGCCCGCCTTCGGCTCGGCCGCCGTCGACGCCGCCAGCCACGCCAGCCCCAACACCACCACCCCTCCGCGCACGACACCACGGCACCCTTGCGACGTCATGATCGTTCGCCCTTCCGCTGGTCCGCGCGCGCGGCGTCACCACCTGCTCATTGGACGCCCCATCGCGCGCCCGGTTCCCGCCAACGCGAAGCCGCCAAGCGGCGGAGGGACGGGGCACCGCGGCTAGCCGGGCTTGACGGTCGCCCGGGCCCGGCCGGGGCGGTCCAGGCGGAAGGGGCCCTTCTTCCCGCCCGCTTCGAGGACGTAGTCGCCCAGGAAGCCGCGGAAGGTCGCCCGGCCCGCCGCGTCGGTGGTGAGCGTCCGCTCGCGGGTCCACCACGTGCCCTTGATGAGCTTGCGGAGGCGCTCGTAGGCGGGCTTGGGGGACATGTCCTTGCGCACGAGCCCCGCCGGGGCGCCCAGCCAGGCCTGGTGGTCGGAGAGGCACCACCACGTGACCGCCTCGACGGCCGGGTGACTGAACAGCACGGTGTAGAACTCCCCGACCTGCTCGGCCTGGCGCTTCTCGCCGGCGGGGGTGGTGGGCCAGTCGTCGTACCGCGGGCCGTGCCAGCGGATGGACTTCTTCCTCTCCCCGCTGATGATCGTTGTCTCGGTGAAGTGCAGGGGCTTGCCGAACTTGGCGAAGCGCTCGCACGTCTCCCAGGCCCAGGCGGCCCCGCGGTAGCCGCCGTGCATGTGCGACTGGATGCCGATCACGTCGATCTTCACGCCGGCCTTCAGGCACTCCTCGATGAGCCGGGCGTACTTCGGCGACGTGTCGAAGTCGTTCAGCAGAAGCGTGGCCTGGGGGTTGGCCTTGGCGGCCGCGGCGAACGTCTGCTCGATCAGCTCGGCGCGCCCGAGCTTCTTGCACAGCTTGACGATGGGGTTGTTCGGCTCGCGGAAGTCGGGCATGACGACGGCCTCGTTGACCACGTCCCACGTGTCGATGAGGCCGGCGAAGCCCTTGACCTCGCGCGTGATGCGGTGGAGCTGGAGGCGCTGCACCTCGTCGAGCGGCTTGTCGAGCGCCCAGCGAGGCGGCACGGTGTGCCAGCAGAGGGGATGGCCCTTCGTTCGGATGTGGTTCCGGCGGCACCATTCGGCGATGCCGCGGACCTTCCTCGCCTGCGTGCGCCCGGGCGCCCGCTCGTACGCGCCCCAGTAGAACGGCAGCGTCGCGAAGTTCAGCAGCTCCGCGTAGCGCGCCTGGTAGTCGCGCTGGAGCGGCGAGGCGTCCGCCGTGTCGATCCGGAACGCGTTGCAGCCGAACAGGAACTTGTGCCGCACCTGGCGGACGGTGACCTCGGCGTTGGCCAGCGGCCGGCCGCGCGCGTCGGTGACCGTCAGCGTGACCTCCGCCGTGCGGTGCTCGCGGATCCGCGCGGCGATCTTCCGGGGCGTGAGCTCCATCCTGGCGTCTCCAAAGGCCTGGGCCGGCATGAGGACAGCACACGTGACGCAGAATGCTCTGAGCGGTCTGGACATGCTTGCATCTCCGGAGGAGAGTCGGCGGTCTCCCATGGACGGAGCTCCCCCCCCGGGCCGCCGCCCGGGGGCGTTCGGGTCAGTTGCGGGGCGAACGGTCGTCCTTTCGCACGCCGATCGCGCCCGCGGGAACGGTCATCTTCGTTCCGTCGGAGAACGTCACGGTACTCGCCTTCGCGCCCGGATTCCAGGCGACGTAGCTGCGCGCGGCGCCCTTTCGGAAGACGGCATAGGTGCCCGCATCCGCCGTGACGGCCGTGTCGACGCGCCCGAGGGACTTCAGCGCGGTGAGCCACAGGTACGTGTTGGCGCGGGAGCCGCCGCTGGTGGCGCGCTCGCGGGCGTGCCGGTCGAACTTGGCGGCCGCGGCGTCCGCGTCGGCCAGCGCCTCGAACGACCAGACCAGGTCGCGCCACTGCTGCTCCGGGCCGCCGTTCGTGGCGACGAGGTCGCGGTAGTTCCTCCGGACGTAGTCCGCCCGCCGGCCGAGGTAGAGCGACCCGCCGGTGATCGGGAGGTAGTTGATGCCGTGGATCTCCTCGGGGTTGGCGGTCCACCACGTGGCGTAGGCCCCGCCGTTGCTCCAGAGGATGCCCAGGCACGAATGGCGGAAGCCCTTCGGGAAGACGGCCTGGTCGACGTCGAACCAGTACTGCTGGACGGCCCGCGTCTCGTGGGCGTAGAGGAAGATGCCGAGGTCGCGGACGGCCGTGTCGCCCGTCGCCGCGCCCCAGAGGATCAGCCCCGTCGCGAAGTTGAGGCTCTCGGAGGACGATTCCTGGTTGTTTCCGGCGGCGAAGGCGGCGTGGCCGCTGGCCCAGGCGTGCCCGGCGTAGGGGTCGAAGCATCGCAGGAAGCAGAAGCGCTTGTCGCGGCGGTCCGCGTTGGCGGCGTCGCGGATGAGCAGCTTAACCATGCCGCCCCAGTTTTCCGGCGACGCCCAGGCGGGGTCGAAGCGTGCGACGGCCGCCGCCGCCTGGATGAAATAGCCGTAGTGGAAGTGGTGGTCGTTGAGCTGGTCGTCGCTGCCGTAGCTGGCGGGCGAGCCGATCAGCGTGCCCCACGTGCGGTCGTAGTGGAACAGCTTGGCCCGCTTGCCGTCGGGGGCGCCGAACCAGTCCTCCAGCTCGCCCTTGATGCGGCGCAGGAAACGCCCCCGGGCGTCGGGCAGGCGGGCCTGGTCGGCGGCGTGAGCCAGCATCGCCAGGCGCCCGAGCGCCTTGCCCGTCCAGTAGGTGTCCCTGGCGCCGATGGGCTTGTCGGCCGCCGCCGCGGCGCCCACGTGGGCGCGCAGGGGCGCCCCGTCCGCCGCGCCCGGCAGCGGCAGGCCCGGCAGCACGCCGTGGAAGGTCATCTCCGTGGTGAACGCCGAGCCGATCCGCAGCTTCATCCGCCCGCGCGACGAGTGGTACGCGTGCGGCGTGAGCTTGGCCGGCGTGTGGAGCCACTGGTGGCGGTACAGCGCCGTCAGCGGGCGCGTCTCGGCGCCCTGCCGCGGGCGGGTCACCAGCTCGAAGCGCGTGGTGAGCTTCGCGGCGGCGGGGTCGTACCGCCAGGTCACGCGGCTGTCGGTCACGAACGCGAAGGCGTGGCGGCGGAAGAGATCGAGCGTGCCCGGCCTGTCATCCGGGAGCAGCGCCACGGCGAAGAAGCCCTTGCCCCCCAGCGCCGACCGGAGCGTGCCCGTGCCCTGCCAGCTCGCCCCGTCGGGCGCGAACAGGCCGTAGTGGTGCCCGTTGACCGTGACGCCCGCGACGGCCCCGCGACGGTGCCAGACCTTCGCCCGCCCCCGCGGGGTCACGACGGCGTCGCCGCCGGCGGCGTCGCAGTACACGTAGGGCAGCCCGTGGCCGAACGTGGCCGTCAGGCGGCGCGCGCCGTCGGCCCACACCGCCGTCACCGTCCAGTCGCCGAAGCCGTCCACGCGGACCTCGCGCGCGGCCAGGCCCGACACGCCCAGCGCCAGGTCCTCGGCGTAGTGGTAGTGGTAGCTGCGCCCCTTGGGGTCGATGGCCGCGCGGGTCGGGTAGCTGACGCCGAGGCCCTCGCGCGTCGCGCGGAACGCCAGCGGGTGGGCGTAGAGGTTCTCGGAGTACGGCCGCTCCGGGCGGCGCTTCCAGAGAAGCGACGTCCACCAGTCGGTGGTCGGCACGGGGCCGCGGAGGCGCTTCGTGACGTACGGCACGGCGGCGCTTCGCCCGGCCGAGGGCACCTTGCCGCCCGCGGGGGGCCGCGTGTTGTAGCTGCCCCGGCCGACGCGGACCTCCTCGGCGCCGGCGGGGACCCCCGCGGCCCAGAGCGCCCCGGCGAGGCACGTCGCGGCCAGAACGGTCCACCCGCCGCCCGCCGCGCCGGATCGATGACCTGTCTGCTGTCTCATCCTCTCGCTCCATCCCTCGACGACCGGTCCACCTTCTACAACCAGCCGGCGCCGAACGGGGCACGAAGAAAGCCGGCCGCCGACCCTGCGCGGGCGCCCGGATTGATGTAAAATGCCAGGCAGGCCCACTGTTCGGCGAAAGGGGCAGACCATGCGAAGAGCCTGGACGATATCGGTGTCCACGGGGTTGGCCCTGCTGGCGGCCGGGGCGGCGGGCTGCAGCGCGACGCTGCCCGTGCAGCAGTACCCGCCGTTCTACGATCCGGAGCTCAAGACGGTCGCCGTGCTGGCCTTCGCCAACAAGACGCTTCACCCGAAGGCGGGCGAGCACCTCTCGGGGCGGCTGGCGGAGGCGCTGAGGGACAACGGCACGTACGAGGTCGTCGACCCCGAGGCGCTGAAGACGAAGCTGCTCGAGGCCGACCTGACGCCGGCGCCCGGCGCGGACGCCGAGGCGGTCGCCGCGGCCCTGAGGAAGCTCGGCGGCATCGACGCGTTCCTGATCGGCGAGGTGACGGGCTTCGCCGCCGAGCGCGGCAGCTACGCGGAGGTCTGGGAGGACCCGTGGTACGGCCCCGGCTACGGCGGGAGCGGCCGCTGGGGATGGGGCTGGGGCTACAGGCGCTGGCACCCCTACTGGGGGTACGGCTTGAGCGGCCACTACCCCGTCTACCGGCGCTACAGCCACACGAACGCCTACGTCGCGGCGCGGGCGGCGCTGGTCCGCACCGCCGACGGCAGCACCATCCACGCCACGCCGGTGCCCCTCGCAGCGCACCTGCGGAGCGTCGACGAGCCGCCCAGGATGAGGGACGAGCTGCTCATGGACGCCGCCGCCGCGGTGGCCGACGGCCTCGTCGGGACCTTCGCCATCGTCCCCAAGCGGCTGAAGGTCTCCAAGGGCAAGACGCTCCGGACGGCCCGCAAGCGCCCCGACGGCGAACTGAAGTTCACCGACGACTTCCGCGCCGGCGAGCCGGAGCTCGTCGTCGTCCTGCGACTGCCCCCCGCCGCCGCGCGCAATTCCTTCCGGATCGTCCTGGCCCGCAAGAAGGACCCCCAGCCCGTCGCCGAGGAGACCGTGGTCTGGTCGGCGGACGACGAGGCGCTGGAGCTGGCCTTCTCGCTGCCGGCGCTGGTGGAGGCGGCCGGCACGGGCGACTTCGAGGCGCGGCTCTACGCCGGCGAGACGCTCGTCCTGAAGCGCGGCTTCGAGATCGACAAGTAGCCCGCCCGGGGGGGCTCCATGGGGGCCGCGCCTTCGCTCCCCCGCGACAGCGCCTTGACGGGCGCCGCCGGCCGGGCCGACAATGCCGGCGCCCCTGTCCCAACTGGAAAGGACGGTCTCGCGATGAGCGACGAGATGGAAGCCCTCTACGCCCGGCGGCTCGCCCGGTACGTCACGGCCATGCGCAACGAGAAGCCCGACCGCATCCCCCTCCGCCCGTTCGTGGCCGAGTTCACCGCCACGTACGCCGGCTACACCTGCCAGGAGGTCGCGCACGACTACAACAAGGCGTTCGACGCGGCGCGGAAGTGCGCGGCCGACTTCGACTGGGACGCCGTCGTCGGCAACATGGTCTACGTCTGGACGGGGCTGACGCAGGCGATCGGGCTGACCTACTACGGCGTGCCCGGCATCGACATCGAGCCGGACGTGGGCTTCCAGTACCGCGAGCCGCCGGAAGAGAAGGCCTTCATGCAGCCGGAGGAGTACGACGACCTCATCGCCGACCCGGTGCGGTACCTGTACGACACGTGGCTGCCGCGCGTCTCGGCGGACGTGGTGCCGACCGGCGAGCCGGCGACCTACCGCAGCAACCTGTCCTTCGTGAAGGGCGGGATGGCGATGATGCAGTACTTCACCGCCTTCGGCCCGCAGGGCGAGGCGCTGCGGCGGGAGAGCGGGACGGTCGGCGCGATCGCCGGCATCCTCAAGGCGCCGATGGACATCCTCGCCGACAAGCTGCGGGGGTACCTGGGGCTCTGCATGGACCTGATCGAGCGCCCGGGGAAGGTCCAGGCCGCCTGCGAGGCCCTCGCGCCGCACCTGCTGCACGTGGCGCTGTCGGGCGCCGACCCCGACGGCAACGTGCCCGTCGCCATCTGGATGCACCGCGGATGCGTGCCGTTCATCTCGCACAAGCACTTCGACGAGATCTACTGGCCGACGCTCAAGCCGATCATCGAGAACCTCTGGGCGGCCGGGCACCAGACGCTCTTCTACGCCGAGGGCAACTGGAACGCCCACCTCGACGCCTTCGCCGAGCTGCCCGCCGGCAGCATCATCTACCACGTGGACATGGACGACATCTTCGACGTCCACAAGCGCATCGGGCACAAGTTCGCCCTCAGCGGCGGCATCCCCAACTTCCTGCTGGGCTACCGCCCCGCGCAAGAGGTCAAGGACTACTGCAAGAAGGTGATCGACGGCGTGGCCGCCGACGGGGGGTACATCTGCGACGCCTCGGCCATCGTCCAGGACGTCGCCAGGATCGAGAACATGCGGGCCATGACCGACTTCGTCCGCGAGTACGGCGTCTACGGCAGCGACCACCTGCCCGGGGAGCCCGCGCCCAAGCCGGCCGACGAGGAGACGAAGTCCAAGGGCGAGCACTACGAGCTGAAGGACCTGCCCGTGCGGCCCGGCGTGTGCATCCCCTGGGCCGATAAGCTCAAGGAGCTGCCCGAGATCCCCGGCGACGCCGCCCTCGTCCAGCGCGTCTGGGAGGACGTCGACGCCCTGGCCTACGTCTACATCTGGCACTGCCTGCTGTCGTTCTGAGGGGCCCGCCATGAGGCCGCACAGGATCACGCGCCGCGCGTTCTGCCGACGCGCCGGCAGCGGCGTCGCCGCGGCGGCCCTCGGCGGCGCGGCGGGGGCCGACGAACGCAAGCCCTTCCGCCTGCGCTACGTCCTCGCCTCCAGCCTGTACGGGCGCATGACGCTCGAGACGATCCTGCCCGAGGTCCGCAAGACCGGCGCCGAGCACGTCGACATCTGGCCGGAGCGCCACGCCAACCAGCGCGAGCAGATCGAGGCGATGGGCCACGATGCCTTCGCCGCACTGCTCCGCCGGCACGGGGTCAAGCTGGGCATCCTGACGCACTACGACTTGGGGCCGTTCCGCCTTCGGGAGGAGATGCGGGTCGCCGGGAAACTCGGCGGGGCGATGATCGTCTGCGGCGCCGCCGGGCCGAAGGGGCTCAAGGGCGACGCGCTCAAGGCGGCCGTGCGGCAGTTCGCCGAGAAGCTCCGCCCGCACGTCGACGCCGCCGAGGAGGCCGGCGTCACCCTCGCCATCGAGAACCACGCCAACAGCCTGATCGAGTCGCCGGAGTCCCTTCGCCGCTTCGCCGAGACCGCCCGGTCGAAACGCCTCGGCGTCGCGCTGGCCCCCTACCACCTCGAGCAGGACCCGGCGATGATCGCCAGGCTGATCGCCGACCTCGGCGAGAAGCTCGTGCACTTCTACGCCTGGCAGCACGGCATGGGCTGCCACAAGAAGCTGCCCAAGGCGCAGGAGCTGCTCCAGCTTCCCGGCCGCGGAACGCTCGACTTCACGCCGATCCTGAACGCGCTGCGGAAGATCCGCTACACGGGCTGGACCGAGGTGTTCATGCACCCGGTGCCGCGCGGCGTCCCGATCCTGCCGACCGCCGGCGAGGTCACCGCCGAGGTCGTCCGGGCGCGGAGGTGCCTCGAGTCGCTGCTTGCCAAGGAGCCGGGCGCATGAACGAGAAGGTGCTGATCGTCGTCGGGGACGCATCGGAGACGATGGACACGATGTATCCGATCTACCGGCTGGTCGAGGCGGGCTTCCAGCCGGTCGTCGCCGCGCCGGAGAAGCGCCGCTACCAGATGGTCATGCACGAGGTGAAGCCCGGGTGGACCATCACGAAGGAGTGGGAGGGCTACACGATCGAGGCCGACGTCGCCTTCGCCGACGTGGACCCGCAGGAGTACCTGGGCATCTTCTTCTCCGGCGGGCGCGCCCCCGAGTACATCCGCTACGACGAGGACCTGATGCGGATCACGCGGCACTTCTTCGAGGCGAACAAGCCCGTCGCCTGCGTCTGCCACGGCGTGGAGATCCCCGCCCGCGCCGGCTGCGTCCAGGGACGCAGGATGGCCACCGTCGCGAAGTGCCGCTTCGACCTGGAGGTCTGCGGCGGGACGTTCGTCGACGAGCCCTGCGTGGTGGACGGCAACCTCGTCAGCGGCAGGACCTACCACGACCACGGCCACTACATGGGGGCGTGGATCAAGCTGCTCGAGGAGGCCCGCGAAGCGGCCGGGTGAGCCATGAAACGCAAGGCCAGTCGCCTGTCACGACGGGGGTTTCTGCGGCGTGCGGCCGCCGGCGCGGCGGCGCCGTTCGTCGTGCGCGCCTCGGCGCTGGGCGGCGGCGGGTCGCCCCCGGCGGGCGATCGCATCGCGCTGGGCATGATCGGCCTGGGCAGCATGGGCCTGCGGCACGTCCACGGCTTCCTGCCCGAGGAGAGCTGCCGGATCGTCGCCGTCTGCGACGTCGACGCCGCCCGGCGGAAGGCGGCCCTGGCGGCCATTCACAAGCACTACGGCACGGCCGACTGCGCCGAGCACAACGATTTCCGCGAGCTGCTCGCCCGGCGCGACCTCGACGCCGTCGTCATCGCCGTGCCGGACCACTGGCACTCGGTGATCGCCATCGACGCCGCCCGCGCCGGCAAGGACATCTACGGCGAGAAGCCCCTCGCGCCGACCGTCGCCGAGGGGCGGCGGATGATCGACGTCGTCCGCCGGTGCGGCGTCGTCTGGCAGACGGGAAGCTGGCAGCGCTCGACCACGCGATTCCGCATGGCCTGCGAGCTGGTCCGCAACGGGCGCGTCGGCACGCTGCGGCGCGTCGAGGTCGGCATCGGCCTCGGGTACGAGATCGAACCTCAGCCCGTCATGGCCGTCCCCGACGGGTTCGACTACGAGATGTGGCTCGGCCCGGCCCCGTGGGCGCCCTACACCGAGAAGCGATGCCACTGGAACTTCCGCTGGATCAGCGACTACTCCGGCGGGCAGGTCACCGACTGGGGCGCCCACCACATCGACATCGCCCAGTGGGGCATGGGCACCGACGACACGGGGCCCGTCACCGTGGCCGGCGAGGGCCGGTACCCCGCCGACGGCCTGTACGACACGGCCGTCACGTACCGCTTCCGCTGCGAGTACGCCGGCGGCATCGTGCTCGACGTGGCCAGCAGCAACCACCTGCCCCAGGGCGTGCGGTTCCTCGGCGACGACGGCTGGGTGCACGTGACGCGAGGCACGCTCGACGCCGAGCCCAAGAGCGTCCTGAAGGAGAGGATCCGCCCCGGCGAGATCCACCTGCCCCGCCCGCCCGGCGACCACCGCCAGGGCCACCGCGCCGACTTCCTCCACTGCGTCCGCACGCGCGCCGAGCCCATCACCCCCATCGAGGTCGCCCAGCGATCCGTCACCGTGGCCCACCTGGGCAACATCGCCATGCTCCTCGGCCGCAAGATCCGCTGGGACCCCGCCGCCGAGCGCTGCCTCGACGACCACGAAGCCAACCGCATGCTCTCCCGCACCCCGCGCGAGCCCTGGAGGACCTGACATGACCGCAAGAGACGGGATCACTCGCCGCAGCTTTGTTCGCGGAGCGGCTGCCTCGGCGGGTGCGGCGGTGGCGGGGCCGTATGTGCTGACGTCGGCGGCGCTGGGGGCGCCGGGGCGGGCGGCGGCGAGCGAGCGGATCACGATCGGCTTCCTCGGCACGGGCTCGCACGGCGTGGGGATGAACCTGCGATCGTTCCTGCCGCACGGCGACGCGCAGGCGGTGGCCGTCTGCGACGTGGACGCCGGGCGCGCCCGCGGCGCCCGCGACCTGGTCGAGAAGACCTACGCCGCCCGCCGCCGCGCGGGGACGTTCCGCGGCTGCCTGCTCACGGGCGACTGGCGCGAGGTCGTCGCCCGACCGGACATCGACGCGGTGATGATTTCCACGCCGGACCACTGGCACGTGCCGATGTCCCTGGCCGCCCTCCGCGCCGGCAAGGACGTCATCTGCGAGAAGCCCACGCTGACGGTCCAGGAGGGGCGCATCCTGGCCGACACGGTCCGGCGCTACGGGGCGGTCTTTCAGCTCTCGACGGAGGACCGCTCGGTGGCCGTCTACCACCGCATGGCCGAGCTGGTCCGCAACGGGCGGATCGGCAAGCTCCGGCGGATCCGCGTGAAGCTGCCCGCGGGCCCGGGCTCGCCGGGCGACGCCACGCCGCGGCCCGTGCCGAAGGAGCTGGACTACGAGATGTGGCTGGGCCCGGCGCCGCGCGTGCCCTACTGCCCCGGGCGGGTGCACTACCACTTCCGCTGGGTGCGGGACACGTCCGGCGGGCAGCTCACCGACTGGGGCGCGCACCTGATCGACACGGCCCAGTGGGCCAACGACACGGAGCACACCGGGCCCGTCGAGGTCGAGGGCACGGGCAAGGCCCACGCCGGCGGGCTCTACGACACGTATCACGAGTACCACCTCCGCTACGGCTACGCCAACGGCGTGGAGATGCTCGTGGACAGCGGCGGCGTGGCGATCCGGTTCGAGGGCACGGACGGCTGGGTGGGCAACAACGGATGGCGCGGGCGGCTCGAGGCCAGCTCGCACGGCCTGCTGACGACGAGGATCGGCCCGGACGAGACGCAGCTTTTCACGTGCCCGGCCGGGGAGCACCGCAACTTCCTCGACTGCGTCAAGAGCCGCCGGGACCCGTACTTCCCGGCGGAGATCGGGCACCGGTGCTGCTCGGTGATGCACATCGGCAACATCGCGATGGACCTCGGCAAGAAGCTCCGCTGGGACCCCGGGAAGGAACGCTTCCCCGACGACGACACGGCCAATATCATGCGGTCCCGCGCCCTGCGCGAGCCGTGGCGGTTGTAGTCCGTTTCGCGGGCCGCCTTGGCGGCCGAAGCCCCGCCAGGGGCGGCAGAATCACGACCCGAAACACCCACAAGGAGCCCACGATGCCCTGCAGAACGCTGATCGCCGCCGCCTTCCTTTGCGCCTTCGTCGGTACCGCGCTGCGCGCCGCCGCGGAATCGAACGTCCTGCCCAACGCCTTCTTCGCGATGGACACGGGCCTGCGCGACGGCAAGCACCCCACGTCGGCCGACCGCGCCGAGACCCTCGCCCTGCTGGGCTACCCCGGCGGCGACCTCACCGGCGGCGCGAGCATCCCCGACATCCTCCAGGCCTACGACGCCAAGGGCCTGAAGCTCTTCGCCATCTACACGGGCCTGAACATCGACTCGCCCGACGTCCCGGCCGGGCTCGCCAAGGCCATCGGGCAGCTCAAGGGACGCGACACGGTCCTGTGGATCCCGGTGCAGAGCCGCAAGTACAAGAAGTCGGACCCGGCCGGGGACGAGCAGGCGGCGGCGCTGCTTCGGAAGGCCGCCGACCTGGCGGCCGCGGCGGGCCTGCGCATCGCCCTGTACCCGCACACGGGGTTCTGGGTCGAGAAGGTCGAGGACGCCGTCCGCGTGGCGAAGAAGGCCGACCGCCCGAACGTCGGCGCGACGTTCAACCTCTGCCACTTCCTCCAGTGCGACGACGAGAAGAACCTGGAGAAGGCCCTGGCCGGTGCGGCGTCGCACCTGTTCGTCGTGACCGTCAGCGGCGCCGATCGCGGCGCGAAGGGCTGGGGGCGGCTGATCCAGACGCTGGACAAGGGCACGTTCGACCAGCGGCGCGTCCTGCGGAAGCTGAGGGAGCTGAACTATCTCGGCCCGATCGGGCTCCAGGGCTACGGCATCAAGGGCGACTCGCGGGAGAACCTGCGGGGGTCGATGTCCGCCTGGCGGAAGCTCGCGGGCGAGCTGGGCGGGCGGCGGACCGCCTTCCTGACGCGGACGTCGGCGGACTTCGGCGCCTTCCGCGGTGAGACGGGCGACTGGACGATCGCCGGCGAGGTCTCCAGGGACCCGAAGGACGCCAAGCGGCTGGCGTGGAAGGACGGGCGCGGCGCGGCCGTCAACGGCCCGAAGGGGCGCACGCGGCACCTCGTGACGAAGCACGAGCACGGCGACTGCGTCGCGCACATCGAGTTCGTCGTGCCCAAGGGCTCCAACAGCGGCGTGTATTTCCAGGGGCGCTACGAGATCCAGGTCTTCGACAGTTGGGGCGTCGAGAAGCCCACCCACGGCGACTGCGGCGGGATCTACCAGCGGTGGGACAAGGGCCGCGGCTACGAGGGCCGACCCCCGCGCGTCAACGCCTCGCGCGAGCCGGGCGCGTGGCAGAGCTTCGACGCCATCTTCCGCGGCCCGCGCTTCGACGCGTCGGGCAACAAGATCGCCAACGCCTGTTTCGTGAAGATCCTGCACAACGGGATCCTCGTCCACGAGAACGCCGAGCTCACCGGCCCGACGCGGGCGGCGGCGTTCCGCGACGAGAAACCCCTCGGGCCGATCCTGTTCCAGGGCGACCACGGCCCCGTCGCCTACCGCAACTGCTGGATCGTCGAGTACCCGCCGCCGGCCAAGTAGGCAGCAGACACAATGAAGCACGTCCTTTCCCGTTCGGCCTGGTTCCCCCTGGCGGCGCTGTGCGCCTGGACCGGAGGGCACAGCTTGCGTGCCGACGAGCCGATCAACCCCTTCCCGAGGCAGACCTGCCGCACCGAGAAGCTCCACCAGTGGACCTTCGAGCGGGGCCCGGCCGGCTGGCGGGCACAGCACGACTGCCGCCTCGCCGCGAGGGACGGCCACCTGGTCATCACCTCGACGGGCGACGATCCGTACCTGTTCAGCCCCGTCACGGCCGAGGGCGGATCGATCCTTCTCCGGTTCCGCGCGAGGTGCAACACCGCCGGGCGCGGGCAGTTCTTCTGGACCACGCAGGCCCGGCCGAACACCAGCGAGAGGAACTCCGTGCGCTTCGACCTCGTCCACGACGGACAATGGCACGACTACGAGGTGCCCATGCGGATCCCGGGCAAGCTCCGCGCCCTGCGGTTCGACCCGGGGGGCGGTGCGGGCACGGTGGAGATCGAGCGCATGGAACTGCACCGGACGGTGCTGCATCCGCTGGAGATCGCCGCCGTCCGCGCGGAGGGGCGAACCGCCCGCGCCTCGGTGAAGAACCACGCCGGCCGCGCGATGACCTTCACCGTCGGCGGCCGGACCCATCGAGCCGATGCCGGGCAGATCGTCGAGGCGACGGTCGGCGCCCCCGCCGGCGCGGGCTTCGCGGCCGTGACCGTCCGGGTGCAGTCCGCCGGCCTGCCCGACGTGACGCGCACGGTTCACCTGTGCGGCCCGAGGGCCGGGGCGAACTGGCCCGCACTGACGTCCGGGCCGCTCACGGTGCGCATCGCGCCCGACGGCTCCGGGGCGGTCCTGCTGCGCGGCGGGCGAACGGCCGGCGTGCTGGCGCCGATCGTCTCCCTCGACGGCGCGGCCCCGAAGCTCCAGCGCCAGGACGCCCCCGGCCGGGCGAGCTTCCGCGGCAAGGGCGTCGCCTTCGATCTGTCCGTGGCCGACGGGGAGCTGACCGTTGCGATCCGTTCGGACCGCCCCTGCGAGGGCCCCCGCCTGCGCGCCCTCGGCACGCTGGAGCAGGGCCTCTTCGCCGGCCTGGAGTACCTCGGCAAGGGCGAGCGATCCAGCTCGACGCTGGACATCGAGACGCCCGAGCACCTGCGGTACGCGCCGGACCCGCTCAAGGTGACCATGCCCCTGATGGCCGTGGTGACCGACCGCGCGACCGCGGCCATGACCTGGGAGGACACGTCCCTGCGGCCGGTCTTCGCGGCGCCCAACTTCTTCGACGGCACGGGCGATCACCTCATGGCGCTGCGGGGCAAGCAAATCCTCGCGAGGATCCGGCTGGCCAAGCCGGAGCCCATCGAGGAGGCGATCCTGTGGGCCGTGAAGAAGCACGGCCTGCCGCCGCCGCCGAAGGCCCCGCGAAGCCGCGACAAGCAGTGGGCGCTGTGCCTGAAGTCGCTGCGGGGCCCGATCGCGGGCGAGGGCGGCTGGGGGCACTGCGCCGAGGCGAAGTGGGGCCGGGCGCCGTACGCCGACATGGCCTCGACGATCTGGCGGCTGACCGGCACGGCGCCGGAGCTGCCGCGCCTCCAGCCGGGCGGGGCGCACGTGCGCAACGACGCGGCGTACTTCGTCACGGGGCGCGGCGAGCAGTGGCTCCAGATGCGCCGCAACCAGGCGCGCGGGATCGCGCGGCGACAGAAGGCCGACGGCTCGTTCCGCTACGCGGGCAAGTACCGCCGCGGGCACTTCGAGGACACGTCGAGCGGCGCCTGCGCCCGCCCGGCGTGGGAGCTGCTGGAGTTCGCGTACCTCACGGGCGACCCCGAGGCGCTGGCGGCCGGGCTCAAGACGCTGGAATACATGAAGCGCTTCCGCACGCCGCGCGGGGCGCAGACGTGGGAGCTGTCGCTGCACACGCCGGACATCCTCGCCAGCGCGTACCTCGTCGGCGCGTACGTCCGCGGGTACGAGCTGACGAAGAGGAAGGAATACGTCGCCGAGGCCCGCCGCTGGGCGCTGTCCGGCGTGCCGTTCGTGTACCTCTGGGGCACGTACCCGACCATGCGCTACGCCACCGTGCCGGTCTACGGGGCGACGAACTGGCGGGCGCCGAACTGGATCGGCCTGCCCGTCCAGTGGTGCGGCGGCGTCTACGCCTACTTCCTGACGAAGCTCGCGCCCCACGACCGGACGCTGGACTGGAACGCCCTCGCCCGCGGCATCCTGATCGCCGGCGAGCAGATGCAGTACCCCGACGGGCACAAGCTCGTCGGCTGCCTGCCCGACGTCTTCCGCCTCCGCGGCCAGCAGCGCGCCGGGCCGAGCATCAACCCCTGCGCCCTGGCGAGCCTCCGCCTGGCGATGGAAAGCGAACTGGACTCCCTGGCGGTGGCCGTCTCCGACGACGGGCGGCACCGCGTCTGCGCCCCGGTCCCCGTCACCATCCGCCAGGGCAAGGCGCACCTTCGCGCGCGGAAGGGCACGGCCTACCAGGTCGTCATCGACGGCGAGCGGATCGTCTCCGTCCAGTCCCGGGGGCGCGACGTGATCCCCCTGGCCGGCGGCGGCGGGGACGGCGGCGCGACGCCCTGAGCCCCGCGCGTTCGGCGGGCGCGTCCCCGGCGGGCGGAAAAGGCCGTGCCGGCCGTTGCATGCCGCTGGCGGGATGCCTATAATCCCCCGCTTTCCCCGACGAGAGGATGCCAGATGGGACACCGAAGAGACCGACTCGATAAGCGGATGGCGAAGCAGCAGGAGACGCGGCGGCGCAATTCCCCCCGGAAGGCCAAGGAGCGTGCGCGTCGAGCGGCCCGCGTGGAGGCCCGGGTCCAGCGGATCGCCGCCCGGGCCCAAGCCGCCGAGAAGCCGCAACCCGCGCCCAAGCCCGAGGCCGCCGAGAAGCCGCGACCCGCGCCCAAGCCCGAAGCGGTCGAGAAGCCGCAGCCCGCCCCCAAGCCCGAGGCGGTCGAGAAGCCGCAGCCCGCCCCGAAGGCCGAGGCCCCCAAGGAACCCGAGGCGGCGCCGAGAAAGACCGCCAAGCCCAAGGCAACGGCCGAGGCGAAGGCCAAGGCCGTCAAGGCCCCGACACCCAAGGCCGAGACGAAGACCAAGCCCAAGGCGAAGGCAAAGGCGAAGGCAAAGGCGAAGGCCAAGCCCGAGGCCGCCAAGCCCCCGAAGGCCAAGGGCGCCGCCAAGGCCAAGCCCAAGGCCCGCGCCAAGTCGGCCGCCAAGGACGAGGGCAAGCCCAAGGCCGATACGAAGGCCAAGGGCGACTCCGAGGAGTGACGCCCGGCGACCGTGCCGGCGGGCGGCTCACGGCCAGAACGCGCCCACCGCGACGATCGTCCAGATGATCGCGCCCAGGGCGAGCTTGACGCCGGTGGCCAGCAGGCGCCCCCCGCCGGCGCCGACGCCGGCCTTGATCGACGGCCCCTGCCCGCGCCCGATCGACAGCTCGAAGACCCACGCCCCCGCGCAGGCCCCGAGGCACGCCCCGACGAGGGACCCGACCAGCGGCACGGGGAGCAGGACGGTCCCGGCGATCGCGCCGCCGAGCGCCCCCAGGACCGAGCCCAGCGCGCCCCAGCGCGACCCGCCGGCCCGCCGGACGCCCGCCGCCGACGCGAAGAACTCCAGCACCTCCCCCACGACCGCCAGCAGCACGACGGCCAGCAGCGTCACCGGGTGGAACATGCCCGCGTCCCACTGCCACCAGGCCACCAGGGCGGTCGTGCCGACCATCAGCCAGTTGCCCGGCAGCGTCAGGAGGGTCATCGCCAGCCAGACGACGTTGACCAGGACCAGCAGCGACGCCCAGAGGTAGACCATCGTTCCACGCTCCGCGCGGGCCGACCGGCCCGCTCCCCGGGACGGTCGTCGCCCCGCCCGGGCGATTTCACGGAAACGCCGGCCGGTCCGGGCGCCGAATACCGACCTTCCAGGTGGCATACACTTGTGCTATAAGATAAGGGTGGTCGCAGGCAGCCGGCGGGTGCGCGCAGCGGGCCGGCCGGGCCGTGGGGAATCTGCCGTGCGACGCCCTGGAGTGGGACGAGGCATGTGGAAGAAGCGCAAGCGGCTGATCATCCTCGGGGCCGTTGCCGTTGCGCTGGCGGGCGGGCTGCTGGTGGTGTACGGTCGAAGCGAGGAGACTCGCCTGATCGACCAACTGAACAGCGGCGACGCGAACGAGCGTGTCGAGGCCGTCGAAGGGCTGAAGGAGCTCGGCACGGCGAAGGCGGCCGACGCGGTCGCCGGCGCGGCGCGGGCGACGGATCGGCGTCTGGCGAGTCACGCCGTCCGGGCGCTCGGCCGCTTCGGGCGGACGGAGGACCTGGAGCTGGTCAAGCAGGCGTCGCGTTCGGACGACGAGCGGGTCCGCGAGGCGGCGGCCGTCGCCATGGGCGGCTTCGGGGCGCGGGCGGACGTTCAGGTCCTGATCGGCAGCCTGGGCAACGCGGCGGAGAAGCCGCGTGTTCGCGCGGCGGCGGCGGTGTCGCTGGGTCGCCTGGACGACTACAGCGCCATGCCGGTGCTGATCGAGTCGCTGGAGGACGACGACCCGGTGGTTCGCGGGCGGGCGTACGCGGCCATCCGCCGGATCCTGAGGCTGGACGTGGGCTTCCACGCCCGGGCGCCCGTGGCGGAGCGCCGGGCGAAGATCGCCCGCATCAAGGAACTGGCCAAGAACCTCCAGCGGCGGCACGCCGACTACAAGCGCCGAATGAAGGAGCGAGAGCGATGACGCCCAACTCGCGGCGCGGCTTCACGCTGGCCGAACTGATGGTCGTGATCTCCATCATCGCCCTGCTGGCGGCGATGCTGATGCCCACCTTCTCCCGCGTGTTCATGCTGGCCCGGAAGACCCTCTGCGCCAGCAAGCTCCAGAAGATCGGGCAGGCCTACCACGCCCACAACGCCAAGGCGCGGGCCAACCCCGACATCCCGCCGGTGGAGGCCTCCAGTTGGCCCGGGGACGTCCTGGCGTTCCTCGGCGGCGACCCCACCACCGTCATCTGTCCCGAGACCGACCCCGAAAGCGTCGCCACCGGGGCCATCGGCATCGAGGAGCTGAGCACGCTGGTGGTGCTGGCGCACGGGCGCAACCGATGGACCGGCGTCATGGAGGACACCGAGTACACGCTGGGCTGCGGGCTGCCGCAGGACTGGCCCGTCGGGATCCAAAATCGCTCGATGCACTGGGAGATCCTCTCCAAGAGCGACAGCCACCTCCGCATGGCCATCGAGGACTCCTGGCAGGACAACCCGGCGGACCGGCACTACAAGGACCTCGTCCTCGACTTCGAGTTCGTCCGCCAGGGCGCGAGGGTCACCTACATCAGCGAGGGGACCGGGTCGTTCCATTACCACCTGAAGTACCCCAGCGGCGAGATCATCCTGGAGGGCATGGGCGAGGGGATCAACGGCAAGAACTTCGGGATGAGCGCGATCATCGACGGCCTGTGGAAGTACCGCACCAGCTACGGGATGAACACGCTGGCCGGGCGGATCTACGGCCCGAGGCGGACCGTGCTGGTCCTGGACTACAACGACTACCGCGCCGACTGCGCCGACGACGAGCCGTCCGACCTGATGAACTGGGACGAGCTCGTCGCGCCGCGGCACGGGGGCAAGGTCAACGTGCTCTACGCCAACGGTGCCGTCGAGGACGCCTTCCCCGGCGAGATCGACCCGACGACCGAGGAGGGCCTGGAGAAGTGGCGGCCGTGAGCCGCCGCCGGGTTCGACACCCACGTCCTGCCGGCCGCAAACCCTGAGCGCCCCTCGGCGCAGCGGGCGGCGCCCGCGCTGCGAGGCTTCCCCGCCGCGCATTGATCGCGCCGGCGCCGCGCGCGACAATGCCCGCCGGATCGGCGCCCCGTCCGGCTGCGCCTGAAACGGCGAGGGGTCACCATGAAGATCCGCTGGAAACTGATGATCCTGCTGTTGGCCATCGCCCTGGTGCCGCTGGTGATCGCGTCGGCGGTGCACCGGGCCTCCATGCGCCGGCTAGGCCACCGCCTGGCCTCGGGCACGCGGGACATCCTCACGGAGTCGTCCCGCCGACGCCTCCAGCTCCTGGTGCACAACTACGCCAGGCTGCTGGACCGCGACCGGCAGTTGCTCGAGTTGACGGTGCGGCACCAGGCCGAGGCGATCGAGCGGCGCCTCGCCGGTGCGGCCCCCGCCGCGCCGCGCCTGGTCTTCTCGCGGGACATGGACCGGGGCGTGAGCCTGCCGCCGGAGATGGAGCGCCCGGACAACCGCTACCAGTTCCTGCCCGACCGGAAGCGCGTGCCCATGCCCGTGTCGTTCGCGGCGCAGGTGTACTTCGTCGCCGAGGGCGTCGACCGCGCGGCGGCCCTGCCCGACATGGCCCGCCTGTCCACCATGCCCGAGGTCTACCGGCTGCTGCGCCGCCAGACGGGCGAGATCCTCTACTGGCAGTACGCGGCGCTGGAGTCGGGCGTGCACATGTCCTACCCCGCCCACGGCGGCTATCCGGACGACTACGATCCCCGCCGGCGAGCGTGGTACCGCAGCGCCCGGGACGCCGGCGAGATGATCTGGCAGCCGCCCATCGTGGACGTCACGACGCGCCAGCCGGTCCTGACCGTCTCCATGCCGTTCCGAGGCCCCCGGGGCAAGATCGCGGGCGTGACGGCCGTCGACGTGCTGGTGCACGACCTCTTCCAGGACCTGGAGCTGCCCGCGGACTGGCGCGCCGAGGAGGCCACCCTCTTCGTCGCGCCCGCCGGGGCCGACCAGGGCGCCCCGCCCGGGGCGATGCGGATCCTCGCCGAGAAGGACTACCTCAAGCCGCAGGCCGACTGGCGCAAGCCCTACACGATGCGCCTGCTCGAGTCCCGGGACGCCGACGCGCTGGAGGCGCTCAAGGCCGACGCCCTGGCCGGACGCTCCGGCGTGCGCGAGCTGCGCTTCCGCGGCCGCCCGGCGATGTGGGCCTACGGGGGGAACGCGCCCGGGCATGCCTTCCCCGTCGTCATCGTGCCGACCGAGCGCATCGTCGCCCGGGCCGTCCAGGCCGAAAAGCTCGTCCTCGACCGGACCATCGAGGGCCTGCGGCTCACCGGGCTCATCCTGGCGGGGGTGGTGCTGGTCGTGGTGGCCGCCGCGTTCCTCAGCGCGCGGTCGGTGACCCGCCCGGTGAACGAGCTGGCCGCCGCGTCGCAGAAGCTGGCCGGGGGCGACTACGACGCGCGGGTCGAGATCCGCACGCGCGACGAGCTCCAGACGCTCGGCGAGGCCTTCAACGACATGGGCCCCAAGCTCCACGAGCGCGAGCGCATGAAGCGATCGCTGGAGCTGGCCATGGAGATCCAGCAGCACCTGCTCCCGCAGGAGTCGCCGGAGCTGGCGGGCTTCGAGATCGCCGGGCGCAGCCTCTACTGCGACGAGACGGGCGGCGACTACTACGACTTCATCGACCTGGTGGACCTGGGCCCCGGCAAGCTGGGCATCGCCGTCGGCGACGTGACGGGGCACGGGATCGGCGCGGCGCTGCTGATGGCCTCGGCGCGGGCGGTCCTGCGGTCCCAGGCCCCGCGCCACGGGGCGGAGCTGGGCGAGCTCTTCGGCGACCTGAACCGCCACCTCGTTCGCGACACGGGCGAAGATCGGTTCATGACGCTCTTCTACGGCGTGCTCGACGCGGCGAGCGGCTCGCTGTGCTGGACGAGCGGCGGGCACGACCCGCCCCTCTGGCTGCGGCGCGCCACCGGCGAGATCGAGGAGCTGCCCAACGCGGGCATCCCGCTGGGCATCCTGGACGAGGCGGCCTACCGGCGCGACGGGCCCGTCACGCTCGAAGCCGGCGACGTGCTCCTCATCGGCACCGACGGCATCTGGGAGGCCCAGGACCCGCGCGGCGGCATGTTCGGCAAGCACCGCCTGCGAAGCGTCCTTCAGGCCTGCGCCGACGACTCCGCCGAGGACATCCACGACGCCGTCGTCCAGGCCGTCCGCGACTTTCGCGGCCCGGAGCCCCAGGCCGACGACATCACCCTCGTGGTCATCAAGGCCCTGTCGCACGGCGCGCGGGGTTGTACATAGGGACCGGCGGACCAACGCGAGAGACCGCCCCGGCAGGAAGGAGACGCGAACCATGTGGATTCGGCACATCGGGAGAGTGGCGGGCGTGACGGCGCTTCTGCTGGCGGCTGCGGCGCAGGCCGCGGCGCCGGCGAGGAAGGCCAAGCGGGCCAAGAGGCCCAAGCGAGAGACGCAGTACAAGAAGTTCGGCCGGGCCGCCATCACGCAGATCACGGAAGGCCGGGCGGGCGCGGCCATCAAGGCCCTCGAGCAGCGTCTCGCCGCGGAGCCCGGCGACCTGGAATGCCTCTACGGGCTGGCCGTCGCGCACGCCCGGCAGAAGGAGGTGGAGGAGGCCCTCGCCTGCGCGAGGAAGGCCGTCGAGGCCGGCCTGCCCATCGGGCGCTTCCACGCCGGGCCGCGCAACCTGCTCAAGCCGCTTCTCGACAGCGAGGCTTTCCGGGCCTTCGCGGCCGGGCACGTCGTCGAGCTGATCCACGGCCCGATGCTGGGCTCGGTGACCGACACCCGGGCGCGCCTCTGGGTGCGCACGGTGCACGAGGTGCCCGTGCAGATGCTCGCGGCGCCCGCCGGGGGCGCGGGCGAGCCGATCCGCTCGCGGGTGGTGAAGACGCGGGCGGCGAGCGACTTCACGGCCGTCGTCGAGGTGACCGGCCTGGCGCCGGCGACGCGGTACCACTACGAGCTTCGCGTCGGCGGCAAGCCGGTGGCGATCGATCCGCGCCCGTCGTTCCGCACGTTCCCCAGGCCCGGCGAGCGGAGCCGCTTCCAGGTCGTCTTCGGCGGCGGCGCGGGCTACACGCCCAAGCACGAGCGCATGTGGAACACGCTGGCCGCCCACAAGCCGACGGCCTTCCTGACGCTCGGCGACAACGTCTACATCGACACGCCCAAGGTGCCCGAGACGCAGCGCTACTGCTACTACCGCCGGCAGAGCCGACCCGAGTACCGGCGCTTCGTCGCGTCCTGCCCGAGCTTCTCGATCTGGGACGACCACGACTTCGGCACGAACGACTGCCTGGGCTCGGCGGGCATCGACGAGCCGCCGTGGAAGGTGCCCGTCTGGCGGCTCTACCGGGAGAACTGGGTCAACCCGTCCTACGGCGGCGGCGAGAAGCAGCCCGGCGTGTGGTACCAGTTCGCCATCGGCGACGTGGACTTCTTCATGCTGGACTGCCGCTTCTACCGCGTGCGGCCGAAGGGCGGCCGGGGGACCATGCTCGGGCCCGCCCAGAAGAAGTGGTTCCTCGACCGGCTCGGCAAGGCCAAGGGCACGTTCAAGGTCCTCGCCTCGTCCGTGCCGTGGTCCAAGGGCACGAAGGGCGGCAGCAAGGACACGTGGGACGGCTTCCCCGAGGAGCGGGAGGAGATCTTCTCCTTCATCCGGAAGAACCGCGTCGAGGGCGTGTTCCTGATCTCCGCCGACCGCCACCGCTCCGACGCGTACAAGACCGAGCGCGAGGGGGGCTACCCGCTGTACGAGGCCAGCAGCTCCAAGCTCACCAACATCCACACGCACGGGCTGATCAAGCACGCCCTGTTCGGCTACAACAAGAAGTGCTCGTTGGCCCTGCTGACGTTCGACACGACCCGGGGCGATCCCGAGCTGACCTACCAGGTCATCAACATCGACGACGAGCCGATCCACACGCTGAAGCTCAAGCGGAGTGAGCTTTCGTTCAAGTAGCCAAGCGGCGTTCGCCGCAGACGCGCAGGGACAGGAAAGGGCCCATTGCGATGGCGACAACACGTCGGGAGTTCCTGAGGGCGGCGGGCCTGGGCGCCGCGGCGCTGGCCGCCCGCCGGCTCCCGTGCGGGGCGGCGGCTCCCGCGACCCCGCGGCGCTGGAACGTGCTCTGGATCAGTTGCGAGGACACGAGCTGCGACCTGGGCTGCTACGGCGACACGTACGCCGAGACGCCCCACCTCGACCGCCTCGCCGCGGAGGGCTGCCGCTACAGCCACGCCTTCGTGCCCTACCCCGTCTGCGCGCCGACCCGATCGGCCGTCATCACCGGCATGTTCCCCAGCACGCTCGGCACGATGCACATGCGGACGTCGATGAAGGGCTACCAGGCCGTCCCGCCCCCCAAGGTGAGGTGCTTCCCCGAGTACCTCCGTGCCGCCGGCTACCACTGCACGAACCACCGCAAGACGGACTACCAGTTCGCCGTGCCGTTCACCACCTGGGACAAGGGGCGCGACTGGCGCTCGCGCGGCGAGGGCACGGCGTTCTTCAGCGTCATCAACCTCACGGTGAGCCACGAGTCGCGGAACTGGCCTCGCAAGGGCGAGACGCTCCGCCACGACCCCGCCAAGGCGCCCCTGCCGCCCTACTGGCCCGACACGCCCGTCGTCCGGCGAAACCTCGCCCGCTACTACGACAACGTCACACGGATGGACCAGCAGGCGGGGGAGATCCTCCAACGGCTCGAGGCCGACGGGCTCGCCGAGTCCACCGTGGTGTTCTTCTGGAGCGACCACGGGCGAGGGCTGCCGCGGCACAAGCGGTGGGTCTACGACTCCGGCATCCACGTGCCGCTGATCGTCCGCTGGCCCGGGCGCGTCAAGGGCGGCACGGTCTGCGACGACCTCGTCAGCCTGGTCGACCTCGGGGCCACCGTGCTGAGCGTTGCAAACCTGCCCGTGCCGCCGCACATGCAGGGCCGGGCGTTCCTGGGGCCCCGCAAGGCCGCGCCGCGAACCTTCCTCGTCGCCGGGCGCGAACGCATGGACCTCCACAGCGACGACCACATCCGCTGCGTCCGCGACAAGCGCTACAAGTACATCCGCAACTTCATGCCCGAGAAGCCCTACGCCCAGCCCATCCCCTACCGCGACCGGATGCCCATCATGAAGGAGTGGCGGCGCCTGCACGCCGAGGGCAAGCTCACCGGGCCCCAGAAGCTCTTCTTCCGGCAGACCAAGCCGAAGGAGGAGCTGTACGACGTCCGGGCCGATCCGCACGAGATCCACAACCTGGCCGGCTCGGCCGAGCACCGGGACGTCCTTCGGCGGATGCGGGACCGGCTGGCGACGTGGAGCAAGGAGACCGGCGACCTGGGCGGCACGCCGGAGGACGAGCTGATCGAGCGGATGTGGCCCGGGCGCAAGCAGCCCGTGACGGCCGATCCCGTCATCCGGGTCACCGGGGTGGAAGGCGGCGCGGCCGAGGTACGCATCGCCTGCGCCACGAAGGGCGCGTCCATCGGGTACCGCCTCGGGGCGGACCAGCGCTGGCTGATCTACACCGGTCCCTTCACCGTAACGAGCGGCACGGCGGTGGAGGCCAAGGCGATCCGCATCGGCTACAAGCCCAGCGCCGAGGTGACGAGGAAGGCGATCGCCGTCGACAAGGCCAGGCCATGACCGCACGTGCGAGGACGCGTCGTGAGTTCCTGAAGGCCGCGGGGATGGCGGCGGCGTCGCTGGCGACGTCGCGGTGCTTGTCGGCCGGGTCCCCCGGGAAGCGAAGGCCCAACTTCGTCGTCGTCTTCACCGACGACCAGGGCTACAACGACGTGGGGTGCTTCGGCTCGGCGCAGATCCGCACGCCGCGTCTGGACCGCATGGCCGCCGAGGGCATGCGACTGACGAGCTTCTACGCCCAGGCGGTTTGCGGCCCGTCGCGGGCGGCGCTGATGACCGGCTGCTACCCCATCCGCATCGCCGAGCCGGGCAACCGCAAGAACCAGCACACCGTCCTGCACCCGAAGGAGGTCACGCTGGCGGAGGTCCTGCGGGGCGCGGGCTACGCGACGGCGTGCATCGGCAAGTGGCACCTGGCCGGGGGCGGCGCCGGCGGTAAGGGGCGCGGGCCGTTCCCCCCGGAGCGGATGCCCACCGCCCAGGGCTTCGAGAGCTTCTTCGGCACGCCGCTGCACAACGGCTTCACGCGCCGGCCCGATCCCAGGCGCTTCGTCACGCAGCTCCTGCGCGGCGAGAAGGTCGTCGAGTCCCCCGCGGACCTGAACACGCTGACGCGGCGCTACACGGAGGAGGCGGTCCGGTTCGTCCGGGCCCACAAGGACCGCCCGTTCTTCCTGTACCTGGCCCACAACATGCCGCACGTGCCGCTGGGCGCGTCGGAGGCGTTCCGCGGCCGCTCCAAGCGCGGGCTGTACGGCGACGTCATCGAGGAGATCGACTGGAGCGTCGGGCGCGTCCTGGACACGCTGAAGGAGCTGGGGCTGGACGACCACACGCTGGTCGTGTTCACGTCCGACAACGGCCCGTGGATCGAGAAGCACATCGGCGATTACGGCGGCAGCGCCGATCCGCTTCGCGGCTCGAAGATGATGACGTGGGACGGCGGCCTGCGCGTTCCCTGCATCGTCCGCTGGCCCGGGCGCGTGCCCGCGGGGCGGACCTGCGACGAGATCGCCACCACGATGGACCTGCTGCCGACCTTCGCCAAGCTCGCCGGGGCGAAGCCGCCCCCCGGCCGAAAGCTCGACGGCATCGACATCGCCCCGCTGATCACCGGCCGCAGCGGGGCCGCCGGGCACGACGTGTTCTACTACTACTGCTACACGCATCTCCAGGCCGTGCGGACGAAGCGGTGGAAGCTGGTCCTGCCGCGTCCGGCGCGGCCGCCGTGGACGGGCTGGTCGGCGCGGATGGTCGACGCCGTGCCGGCGCCGCAGCTCTACGACCTGGAGGCCGACGTGGGCGAGAAGCGTGACCTGGCCGCCCGGCACCCGGAGGTCGTCGCGGAGCTGAGGAAGCTCGTCGAGCGGGCGCGCCGGGACCTGGGCGACCACGACCGCGTCGGCGAAGGCGCGCGGTTCTTCGACGGCCCGCCGCCGACCTCCGCCGACGAGCGCGACGGCCGCCGGCGCGCGCCCCGCGGGCGAGCCAAGGTCGTCTACGACCACCCCGAGCCCGTCGGGAACCTGCGGTGGGACTTCGAGACGGGCGACCTCCAGGGCTGGCGGATCGTCGAGGGCAGCTTCGAGGCCCCCGTCAGCGGGCGCGAGCGGTTCCACCACCTCAACGGGGGCGCCAAGCACAACAAGCAGGGCCGGTACTTCCTGACCACGCTGGAGCGTGCCGCCGGCGGCAAGGGCAAGGACGCCCAGACCGGCGTGATCGAGTCGCCCGTCTTCACGCTGGCGGGCGCGACGATGAGCTTCCTGGTCGGCGGCGGCGCCCACGCGAAGACGTACGTCGCCCTCTGCGACGCCCAGAGCGGCAAGGAGCTGCGCACGGCCCGCGGGGCCCGCAGCGAGGCCATGCAACGCAGGAACTGGGACGTCGGGGCCTACAAGGGCCGCCAGCTCTTCCTCCGCGTCGTGGACGCAAGCACCGGCCCCTGGGGCCACGTGACCTTCGACGACTTCTCCACGGAGGGCGAAATCGACCCGAGGGCCACGGCCCGGCGGCGGAGCGAACAATGATCGCTCCAGCGGCGGCGGCGATCCTCCTGCTGATCCCACCGGGCGCGGCGCCCGCCCCCCCGCGCGAGGCCGCCTCGCGCGAGGCGATCGAGCGCGACTGGATGCTCCAGGATTCCACGAGCATCGACCTGCCGGAGGAGCTGGAGCGGGCCCGGCGGGAGTGGCGCCGCCGGCACCTCAAGGCCAACGAGTCTATGGCCGAGGCGCCGGTCCCGGAGCGCCTGGCGTGCTTCGTGAGCGATCGCGAGTCCGTCGTGGAGCGGCGGATGATCGATCGCGTGCTGGCGGAACTGGCGGAGGAGGGCGAGCCGATCCGCAGCGGCGCGCGCCGTCTGGGGCTCGCGCGGGCCCCCGGCAGCGACCCCCGCTGGCGGCGGCTGTACCTTCGCGCCTGCGAGCTGCGCCGCGGGAGGCGGCTGGCGCCGCTGCTGGCGCGGTGGAGGCGGTTCGTCTTCAACCAGCACCGCCACATCAAGGGGAGCTGGAAGTACACGGAGGGGCTCTCCAACGCCGGCGCGTATCGCTTCTTCGCGCCGGGCGCCTCGCTGAACGTCCTGGAGATGGACGGCCCGTACGGCACGGTGCGCACGCTCCTGGCCGACGCCGACGGCGTGCTGCGCAACCCCGACGTATCCTACGACGGCCGTCGCCTCCTCTTCGCCTGGAAGAAGTCCGACCGCGGCGACGACTACCACCTCTACGAGATGGACCTCGCCACACGCCAGGTCCGCCAGCTCACCTCCGGCGAGCAGCTTGCCGACTACGAGGGCGTCTACCTGCCCGACGGCAACATCGTCTTCAGCTCGACGCGGTGCATCCAATCCGTCGACTGCAACTGGGTGGAGGTCAGCAACCTGTTCCTCATGGATCGCCGCGGGCGCTACATCCGGCGGATCGGCTTCGACCAGGTGCACACGATCTTCCCCACGGTGACGGACGACGGGCGCGTGCTCTACACGAGATGGGAGTACAACGACCGAGCCCAGATTTACCCCCAGCCGCTGTTCCAGATGAACCTCGACGGGACGAACCAGCGCGAGCTCTACGGCGGCAGCAGTTGGTTCCCCACGAACATCATCCACGCGCGGAAGCTGCCCGGGTCGGACAAGGTGGTGGCGATCGTGACCGGCCACCACACGCCGGCTCACGGCAAGCTGGCGCTGATCGACCCGGCCCGCGGTCGGCAGGAGGGCCGCGGCGTGCAGTTGCTCGCCCCGCGCCGCAGGATCCAGCCCGTTCGCGTCGACCGGTACGCCCAGAGCGGCTGCCAGTTCCAGTACCCCTATCCGCTGAGCGAGGAGCAGTTCCTGGTGACACTGGCGCTGCCGACGCCGCGGGGGAAGCTCGGGCGCTTCAGCATCTACCTGGTCGACCTCGACGGTCGGCGCGAGCTGCTGGTGGAGGGAGACGGCACGGGCCAGGGCGTCGGGTGCCGGCAGATCGTGCCGCTGCATCCGCGAACGGGCTTCGCCGCGCGGGCCAGCAGCGTCGACTATCGGAAGACAACGGGGACCTTCTACGTGCAGGACGTCCACGAGGGCCCCGGCCTGGCGGGCGTTGCCCGCGGCACGATCCGGCGCCTGCGCGTGGTGGCGCTTCGGTACCGCGCCGCGGCGATCGGCAGCACGGGCCAGCGGGGGGCCGGGGGCAGCTCGACGGTGACCACGCCGGTCGCCGTCGCCAACGGCTCCTGGGACGTGAAGGTCGTGCTCGGCAGCGCCACGGTGCACGAGGACGGCTCGGCGCTGTTTCGCGTCCCCGCGCGAACGCCCATCTACTTCCAGGCGCTCGACGCCAACGGCCACGCCGCGCAGACCATGCGGAGCTGGGCGACGCTCATGCCGGGCGAGAACTTCTCCTGCGTCGGGTGCCACGAGCACAAGAACAGCACCGCCCGCGCCCGGCGCGAGGTCACGCGGGCGCTTCGCGCCGGGCCGCAGCCGCTCGAGCCGTTCTACGGACCGCCGCGGGGGTTCAGCTTCCCGGCGGAGATCCAGCCGATCCTCGACAGGCACTGCACGCGCTGCCACACCGGCCGGAAGGGCAAGCCCTTCAGCCTGTCGGGCGAAACGGTCCTCCTGCCCAAGATGAAGCGAAGGTTCAGCCGGTCCTACCTGGCGCTGACGCACGCCCGCGGGCCCAAGGGCGACTGCAACCACCCGGTGGTCAACTGGATCGACTGCATGTCCGGCCCGGCGATGCTGCCGCCGTACCACCGCGGGGCGGCCAGGAGCCGGCTGGTCGCGATGCTCGAGAAGCGCCACAACGACGTGAGCCTCTCCCGCGAGGAGAGGGACAAGATCGCCTGCTGGATCGACCTGCTGGTGCCCTACTGCGGCGACTACCGCGAGGCCAACGCCTGGACGCCGGCCGACAGGCGAGAGTACGATCGCTACGAGCAGAGACGGATGGAGATGGAGGCCGAGGAACGCCGCAGCATCCGGCAGCTCATCGCGTCGGAGGCGCGATGACGCGGCCCGCGGCGGCGCCCCGGCCGGCGGAGACAGCCAGACTTACTACAGGGAGCAGAGACATGAGGATTCGCAGAGGCGTTCTCGCGTGCGCGTGGTTGGCGATGGTGGCGATGGGCTCGCCCGAGGCGGCGTCGGGCGGCGACTGGCCGCAGTGGCGCTGCGACGCCGGCAGGACGGCCGCGGCGCCGGAAGAGCTTCCCGGCAGGCTTCATCTCCAGTGGGTCCGCCAGCTCCCGCCGCCCAGGCCGGCCTGGCCGAAGTACCCCAGGCTTCAGTTCGACGCCTCCTACGAGCCCGTCGTGATGGGCAAGACGATGTTCGTCGCGTCGATGGTCACCGACAGCGTCACCGCGCTGGACACCGCCACCGGTGCGGAGAGGTGGCGCTTCTACGCCGGCGGGCCGGTCCGCTTCGCCCCGGTCGCGCAGGATGGGAAGGTCTACTTCATCTGCGACGACGGGCTGCTCTACTGCCTCGACGCCGCCGGCGGGCGCCTGCGCTGGACGTTCCGCGCCCTGCCGACCGGGCGAACCGACGCCAAGGTCCTCGGCAACGAGCGCCTGATCTCCCTCTGGCCGGCGCGCGGCGGGCCGGTGCTCGCCGACGGGACGATCTACTTCGCGGCGGGCATCTGGCCGTTCGAGGGCGTCTACGTCTATGCCGTCGATGCCGAGACGGGCAAGGCGGTCTGGTCCAACACCGACAGCGGGTACATCAAGGACGGCCTGGTGGACCACGGCCTGAAGACGGGCCCGCGCGGCGCGTCGGGGCTCGCGCCCCAGGGGTACCTGACCGTCATCGGCGAGAGGCTCATCGTCCCCTGCGGGCGCGCGCTGCCGGGCTTCCTCGACCGCAAGACCGGCCGGCGCAAGCCCTACCTGACCGGCTGGGGCGGGCGCGTCAGCCTGGCCAAGGGCTGCTGGTACGTCCCCGCGGCGGGGAAGTACTTCGCCCACACGGGCGACCTGTGCGAGCTGGCCACCCGCGCGCACCTGGAGGTCGACCCCGCCAACCGGAAGGAGATCGGCGAGAGCCGCCGCGTCGTCCTCACGGAGGAGGTGATGTACTACTCGCGCCCCGTCAACAAGAGCCGGCGAGACAGCTACCGGCCCGTCGGGGCCGGCTGGGACCGCATCGTGGCCTGCGACCTGACCAACCCCACGGTCCGCGTCCGCAAGGACCGGCGCGGCGAGGACTGGAAGCGGGCGACGCTCCGGACGCTGTGGTCCCTGCCGTCGGCGCTGGAGGTGCACATCAAGGCCGGTAGGCGCCTCTACGCGGGCGCGCCGGGCACGGTTGCGGCCGTGGACCTGCCCCGGCAAGGCAAGCGGGCGGAGGTCTCCTGGCGGACGAAGATCCCCGGCACGCCGGCGCGGATGCTGGCCGCCGACGGCAAGCTGTTCGTCGTGACCCGCCAAGGCGCGATCCACTGCTTCGGGGCGGACCGCGCCGAGCCGCGGCGCCACGACATCGCGCCCGACAAGCCGCGCCCGGCCCCCGCGCCGTGGGCCCGACGCGCCGCCGACGCCCTGCGGCAGACGACCGTCCAGCGCATCGCCGCGTCCCGCCCCGGCGAGCCGACCGTCGCCATGCGCCTCGACACCCGCCCCGTGGACGTCCGCTGGCCGACCGAATGGCAGGTCTTCGGGCCGCTGCCGAAGAGGAGCAAACTCCTGCCCGGCAGCGCCCTGAAGACCATCCCGGCCAAGCTGACGCTGGACGGGAACGACCACCTCCCGCGCCGCCTGGCCACCGTGGACGACACGCTGGACTTCACCTGCCTCTACGGAGGCTACGGCCACAAGCCCCTCGCCCCGGGCGCCCGGCCGACGGTCTTCCCGCGACCGGGGACCCGCCGGGACGACAAGATGCCGCTGAAGCTGGCCTATGCCATGGCCGAGATCGACTGCCCCTCTCCCGGGCGGCTGACCATCGGCGCCGCCGCCGACGGGCGGATGGCCTGGTACCTGGACGGCAACTGCATCTACGACCCCAACAGCAACGAGGGCGTCTGGGCCTGTTACGGCCTGCGGGGACGGCTGTTCACCACCGACGTCTCGGCGGGGCGACACGTGCTGGCCGCCGCGGTGCGAGCCGGGTGGCGAGGTTGGGACCTGGCGTCCGCAGGCGGCGCCAAGCCCGACGCGCAGTTCAAGGCCTCCATGGCGGGCATCTCCCACACGGACGTCATGCAGGGCTACGCCCTGGTCCTGGGCGTCGGCAGCGGGCACCTGGCGGAGGAGCTGGCCCGGCAGTCGAGGATGCACGTCGTCGTGGTGGAACCGGACGCCGCGAAGGCCGAGGCGTTCCGCCGACGGCTGGACGCGACCGGGCTGTACGCCGCGCGCCTCGCCATCGTCGTGGGCGATCCGCTCACGCTCCGCCTGCCGCCCTACTTCGCCGACCTGGTGGCCTCGGAGGACCTGGCGCCCCTGCTGGCCGCCGGGGCAGCCGAGACCGGGCGCAAGCTGGTCTCGAAGGTGTTCGGCTGCCTGCGTCCCTACGGCGGGGTGGCCTGCCTGCCCGTCGCCGCCGACAAGCAGGAGACGTTCGCCCGTTGGGTCAAGGCCGCCGCTCTGCCCGGCGCCGAGGTGCGCCGCGCCGGCGGGCTGGCCCTGCTGCGCCGCCCCGCGGCGCTGCCCGGATCGGCCGACTGGACGCACGAGCGCGCCGACGCCGCCAACTCGTTCTGCTCCCGCGAGCGCCGCGTCCGCACGCCGCTTCGCGTCCTGTGGTTCGGCGGGTCCATCGACCTCCTCTTCCCCGACTGGGACTTCACCCACTCGCGGCACCCCATCCCGCTCGTCGTGGGCGGGCGCGTCTTCATCCAGCAGGCGTGGACCCTCGCCGCGGCGGACATCTTCACCGGCCGCCTCCTGTGGAAGGTCTCCCTGCCGGCGCCGCGGGACAGGTACCACAGCTACGCGGCCGCGACGGACGGCGTCTACGTGGGCTGCGGAGGCGAGCTGCTGCGGCTGGACCCCGCCACCGGCCGGACCCTCGCACGGATCCGCCCGCCCGCCGGCGTGGCCGGCGCGTGGCGAGAGGTCGCCATTCGCGGCAACCTGCTCCTCGGCCAGGTCGGCCGGCACCTGGTCGCCATGGACCGCCGTTCGGGCGGGGTGTCGTGGTCCCACAAGTGCCGGGACGAGCTGACGGACTTCGCCGTCGGCGGCGGGCGGGTGTTCCTGGCGGACTGCCCCGTGCCCGCCAGGGGCTACAAGGCCACGCCGCAGGCCAGGCTCATCGCCCTGGACGCCCGCAGCGGTCAGGCCGCCTGGACCGTGCCGGCGACGCTCTGGGTCGGCCCGAGGTCCCACCCGCGGCTGGGCTACTCGGAGGCGGGCGACCTGCTGGTGGTTGAGCACAGGGACGTGCAGGCCCACCGGCCCGCCGACGGCAAGCTCCTGTGGCACCAGCCGGCAAAGCAGGCCGTCCCCTACGTCCTCCACCCCGAGGCGATCGTCAACGCCCGGACGGGCGAGCAGTACGACCCGCGGACCGGCGAGAAACGCCGGCGCCGGCTGTGGTCGGCGAAGCTGAGGGGATGCAGCCACGCGGTCGCCAGCGAGTACGTCCTGACCGTCCGCGACGGACACGCGACGTACTTCGACCTGACGAGCGGCCGGCGGATGTTCCTCAGGGGCCTGCGCTCCGGCTGCACGCCCAGCCTGATCCCGGCCGACGGCCTGCTGAACATCCCCAACTTCGCGCGCGGGTGCAGCTGCAACTACGCGGTTTTCACGTCCCTGGCCCTCGTGCCGGCCGGGGGCGGCGAAGAATGATGCGGCAGGGAGGCGGAGGGTCAGGGAGACGCCAACCGCTGCGGATTGCGGCGAACCGAAGAGGCCGTTCAACGAGGGCGAAACGTTGGGCAGACAGGCCCATCCGAGGCCGGATGGGCCTGTCGAGCAACCTTCCTCGCCGAAGGGCCCGGCCGATCGGCCGGCCGGCGCACCGTTGTCTCATGCGGCCACTTGCAGGTAGCCGCCGACATTCTCGAAATCGTAGCAGACGGGCGTGTGGTCGTCGCCCCAGGTCCAGCCCCGCAGTTGGACATCACCGTTCTCGACCGTCACGCACCAGAGGAACTCCTCCCAGCGTCCTGCGGTCCCGCTGTTCTCGTACTGCGGGAATGGGCTCTCGCGGTGCCCTCGAAGGCAAGCCAGCCAGCGGTCGGGCACGTCGGGGTCTTCTCGGGGGCTGTGCGTGTGCCCGAGAATGAACTGCGGGACATACGGATGGTCGCCGAAGTCCTCCCGGACAGTGTCGCAGAACGCCACCTCGTCAATGGTGGTCCAACTGGAGGCCAGCTCGTCCCCGAATCCCTGACCCCAGAGCTTGCTCTCCCAGTCGGCACGTTCGGTGTATCCGGCGGCAAGCGACGGGATCCCTGAGACGACCATGGTGACGATCTCGCCGGCCGCGCTGCATGCCGGCGTGTTCCATTCATCAAGCTGATGGCCGTGGGCCACGATGACCTCCGGGCTCTTCCCGCCGTGATGGTGCATGTCCGATCCGTAGTCGCCCAGGAAGGCGTAGTCGAAGACCTCCAGCTCGGGATAGACGACGCGGAGCCCGTCGATGAACTCCGCCTGCCTCCAGGGATCGTCGTGGTTGCCCGCCACGCGTACGAACCGGCCCCGGTCGTGGTACAGCGTCCGAATCAGTTGGTATACGTCGGCGTTGCTCTCGAAGATCCGGACGGCCTGCTCGCGAGTGCGGTGGTTGTCGTACTCCTCGCCCATCGAGGCCGTCAGCGGGAACGTCAGGACGAAGAAGGTCTCCAGAACGGCGTCGCGGAGCGTCACCTCGCGCATCCACAGGTCTTCGATGTCCCCGTTCTCGATCAGCGTGTAGGGCTCCTGGACCGCGGCATAGGAGGCCAGAACGGCCCTGTACAGCTCGTGGTTGCCCAACTGCCGGAACCTGTCGAGCGGGTCTCCTTCGATGAAGAGATGCAGGTCGCTGACGATCACGTAGTTGCCCGAGGTCGGAAGGAACGCCACGGGCCTCTCTGCCAGCAGGTCCTCGTCCAGCTCGAACAGGCCCTCGATGATATCGTACTCCTTCCCCACGACTCCCACGATCTCACACACGATCCATATCATGAGAGCCGAGAGGAGCAGCGGCGAGAGGATCAGCACCCAAAGCGCCCGTTCCAGGAACGGGAGGACCTTCTCCTCGATGAACTCCCCCACGGCGTGGGCGGCGGCCTCGATCCAGCCCCAGACGGTGGCAGCGGCGTTCTGCACCCAGTCCCACGCCGACCCGGCGGCCTCCCGGACCCAGTCCCAGGCGTCGGCGGCCGTGCTGGCGGTCCATTCCCAAACGTCGTGGGCGACCTGCTTGACCCAGTCCCATAGCGAGCTTCCGGCCTCGGCGATCCAGTCCCAGACGGCCGCCGCGGCATCCGCTGCGCTCTCCAGCAGGCTGCCGAGCCCTTCGCCGGCCTCGGATATCCACCCCCCTACGGTGGCGATGCCTTCCTCCACGGCGTCCACGAGCGAGTCGACCATGTCCTCGCCCAGATCGACGGCCGCGTCGGAGAGGTCGCTGACGGTATCGCACACGCATCCGCACCAGGACATGGCGGGCCTCCTACTTTGGGCGGGCGGCGCGGGCGCTGACTTCCGCCAGCACGAGCTCAAACGCCTGCTCGTCGGTGAACCCCACGCTCTTCAGAGCGCCGAACTTCTTCCACAGGAGCGTCGCGGTCTCCTGGAGGATCCCTTCGACGTCGGAACTGCCCGCCACGTGATGGATTCCGGCCTTGGCCGCCGACATCCTGGCGTCCAGCAAGTTGAGCGGCTTCGCCCCGGCCAGGAGCGTGTCCTTGACCACCGCGTCGGCATCGCGCTGGATCAGCGTTGTCGCACGGTTGCTCATGGCCTTCGCCGTGGCTGCCTTGACGGCGGCCTTGACGCTCGCCGACAACTTGCCAGGGTCGATGCCCATCTTCTTTGCGACTTCCTTCTCGGCGGCCTGTGTCGCCGCCGCCAGTTCCCCGGGGGTGAACTTGATCCCACCGGTAGGAGCGGGCGCCCGACGAGCGGCCCTCTTAGCGCGCTTCTGTGCCATCGGAGTCTCCTTTCCCGCAACAACCCCAAGGTCCCAAACCGGAATAGTCCCGCGACCTTCGCGGGTCCGCTTATGTCGATCATTCTAACCAAAGCCGTCGGCAGTCGCAAATCACTGGGTTCGCCCAGGCGAGCCCAAGGCGGCTCCTCGGGTGGCATCCGGGACCGTCGCCCCTGCTTCTCCTCGGGGATGCTCAGCTCGGGCAGCCTGCCGCGCAGGCAGGCCCGCGACTTCTTTCGTGATCGGGGGCCCGGCCCTCGCACTCCAAGCTGACGCCCCCGCCGGCAAGTAATCCCCGGTGCGGGCGGGCTGGCCTACGTCTGGGGCATCGTCCAGTCTTTGGGGGCCTGGAAGCCCTTGCGGCCCTGGCCGTAGGGAGGCAGGCCCTTCTCGTACCGCAGGGCGCGGAAGGCCTTGAGGTCCTCCAGCAGGGCGCGGACGACGTCCGGGTGCCTGTCGGCGAGGTTGACCTTCTCGTTCGGGTCCTCGTTGATGCGGAAGAGGAAGAGCTTGGCGCCCTTGCCACCCGCGCGCCCGGCGGGAGCGGGGCCGAGGATCGGCGGGCCCTCGCGGACGAGCTTCCAGTCGGCGGCGATGACGGCGAGCCGTTCGGACTGCTCGCCGCTCTGGGCCCAGTAGGAGTACCACTTCCGCTTCGGCGGCCCGCCCCGGCCGGCCAGCGCGTCGTAGACGTCGACGCCGTCGAGGGGCTTGCCTTCGTGCCTGCCCGCGCCGACGATCCGCCGCAGCGTCGGCAGCACGTCGATGTAGCCCATCACGGCGGAGACCTTCCGCCCGCCCCTCAGCCCGCCGGCGGGCCAGCGCGCCGACGCGGCGACGCGGATCCCGCCCTCGAAGAGCGTCTGCTTGCCGCCCCGAAGCGGCGTGTTGTCGGCGCCGGCGCCGCCGCCGTTGTCGCTGAAGAACCACACGAGCGTGTTGTCGGCGATGCCTTTCCTCTCGAGCGCGTCGAGCACGCGGCCGATGCCGTCGTCCATGCAGGCGACCATGGCGGCATAGGTCCGCCGCCTGCCCTTCAGGTGCGCGTATCTGCGGAGGTACTCCTCCGGCGCCTGGAGCGGCGTGTGCGGGGCGTTGAACGGCAGGTAGAGGAAGAAGGGCCCGTCCGCCGGGCTGTCGGCGATGAACTTCGCGGCCTCGGCGGCCAGCAGGTTGGTGGAGTACCCGCTCTCCCGCGCCGGGGCGTGGTCGCGATGCCAGTCCAGCTCGCCTTCCCGCAGGTGCGTGAAGTAGTCGATCGCCCCGTTGTAGCAGCCGTAGAAACGCGTGAAGCCCCGGTTGAGCGGGTGGTATCGCTTGTGGCAGTGCCCGAGGTGCCACTTCCCGAAGCACGCTCGCCGCTTGTAGCCCGCCCCGGCGAGCATCCCCGCCAGCGTCTCCTCGTCGTCCGGCAGGCCGTACTTCCGCCACGGGGGAATCACCGCCCGCATGATCCCGAAGCGCAGGGGCCAGCGGCCCGTCATCAGCCCGGCCCGCGTGGGCGAGCAGATCGGGCAGGCATAGAAGCGCTCCAGCCGCACGCCCTCGGCCGCCAGGCGATCGATGTTCGGCGTCTTGATCTCGCTGCCGTGATAGCCGACGTCGTTCCAGCCCAGGTCGTCCGCGACGATGATCACGATGTTGGGCTTGCGCGGCCGCATCGGCTTCTCCCGCGACGAGGCGGCGCGACCCATCGCCAGCCCGGCCGCGCCGAGCCCGAGCGCCTTCAGTGCGTCGCGGCGCGTGTGACCTCTTGCAGCGTGTGCCATTCGAATTCTCCCGGGGCGGCGCGCCCCGCTCAGGAGCAGATCGGGTCCACCCGGATGCCCGCGAGCTTGCCGTAGGCCCGGAACATCCTGGCCAGCTTGCCCAGGATGAACAGTTGGTGGAAGCCCTTCGTGTCGCGGGAATCCACCGCGTCGTTGGAGTCGGTGACCCCGTCCAGCTCGACCTCGACGGCCGTCCGGCAGCAGCCCGAGGGCGGCTGGGGGATGTTGGCCCGCACGCGGCCCGTGCCCACGATGATCCTCTCCGTCCCGGCGAACTCCATGACCGTGACGTCCCTGCCGACGGGCCAGAGCACCTGGAGCGACACGCCCGTGCGGGTGTGGTAGTCCCGCAGCACGAAGGGCGCCCGGTACGGCTTGTCGAACCCCTCGAGCCGGGTGGCCGACGTGCAATGGGCACCGATCAGCGTGTTGTGGACCGTGTTCGGCGAGGGGTCCTGCATGAACCCCGGGCGGTCGAACAGCAGGTGCGTCAGCAGCATGGACAGCGCCGCGTCGCGATCGGCCTCGCAGGCCGCCACCGTGCCCTCGTCCAGCAGCTTCGAGAAGGCCAGGCAGACCGGGTTCTTCCAGCCCAGGCACGCGATCGTGATGCCCTGGCAGTCCTCGGCCTGCATCAGCCGGCGACAGACGACGTAGTTCTTGGCGGCCTCGAGCACGTCCCGCTTCGTCGGCTCGGCGATCCGCCGGGCCTTGGCGGTGTAGAACTCGGCGATGGCACGGGTTTCCTTGCTCTCGGAGACCTTCTTGAGCTCCTCGCCGAAGCGCCGGGTCGGGATCCCATGGAAGGCCGTGCCGAGCCCCTTGGCCGTGCTGTCGCCCTTTCGGCCGACGACGAGGATCCGCGTGTGCCTCATCCGCCAGATGGCGTTCAGCATCCGCAGCGCGAACGAAAGCCAGCCGACGTCCTGGGTGGCGCCCAGGACGGTCCGCGGCGCGTTGCGCCCGCACTGCAGGTGGCTCGTGAAGCCGCTCAGGTGGCTGTACACGACGGTCGGGATGGCGCCGCGCTTCGCGACGATCTCGTTGACCGGCGCCCAGCCCTTCAGGCACATCGCGCCGACGATCAGGCCGTCGGGCGGCGACTTGGCCAGCTCCGCGAGATAGGCGGCCGGCGCGCCCTTGCCCCACAGGGGCTCCTCGCGCACGCGAAGCTGAACGTCCAGCTTGCGGGCCGTCTCCCGCAAGGTCCTGACGAACAGCGCCTGCTGCGCCCGCGTGTCGCAGTTGCCGCCGGGCCAGCTCACGACGAACGGTTTGACCGGACGGACGAAGACCACGTTGACGACGGGCCTGGCCGTCGGGGCGGGCTTCGTCTCGGCGGCCAGCAGCGACGAGGCGAAGTCCAGCACGTCCAGGTGCGTCGCCGCCAGCGCGGCACCCGACGCGGTCAGGAAGCGGCGGCGATTCAGCCTCGTCGCACAGGGGGACGTCCCACAGCCTTCGGCACAACTGCTTTGGTCACACACGGGTTCTCTCCTCAGATGGCGGATCGCCGCACGTTGCTCGCGAGTCCCCCGCTCGCGCGGCAGGACGCGGGCCGCTACTTCTCCTCGGGAATGCCCAGCTCCGCCAGCGTGCCGCGCAGCCAGGCCAGCGACTTCTCGATCAGGGGCCCGCCCTGGCCCTCGCACTCCATGCTGAGCGTGCCGTCGAAGCCGGCGTCGCGGAGGATCTCCAGGCACCGGCGGATGTTGTCGGCGTTGACGCCGTCGCCGATGGCGCAGGCGCTGACGGCGATGCCGGTCTGCTCGCCGCGGGCCGCCGCCGCCAGCGACTCCGAGACGTCCTTGACGTGCACGTGCGCGACCTTGTCCACGAACCGCCGCACGAACGCGACGGGGTCCTGCCCCGCGATGAACGTGTTGCCCGTGTCCAGGTTCATCCGCAGGCGCGGGCTGTCGACGAAGGCCAGCATCTCCGCCATCCGGTCGGGGTCCGTCGTGAAGTAGCCGTGCACCTCGATCGTGACGATGATCTCGTGCGCCTCGGCGACGCGGAGGATCTGCCGGTAGCTGCGCTCCATGATGCCCATGGCGTCGGCGTCCTCCAGGCCCTCGGGCTTGTGCAGGCCGTCCGTCGTCGCCACGGCCGGGGCGCCCGCCAGGTGCGCCCACGGGATGCTCTTCAGCACGTAGGGCACGCCGCGGATCGGGCCGTCCTCGCCCGACAGCGGATACGCCGCGTCCACCTGGGAGAACCGCACGCCGTGGTCGGCCATCTTGCGGGCCAGGAGCACGGGGTCCTCGTACAGCGCGACGTGCGGCTGGTAGCCCAGGCCGTGGATCCAGCTCGCCCCGTCGATCAGCCCGCACTCGATGTAGTGCACGTCGTTGCGCTGGGCCCATTCGAGGCAGGCATCGAAGTTCCAGTAGGCGGAGTTGAACGCGTCGGTGTGGAATCCGATCTTCATCGCCGGCTCTCCCTTCCGAGCTGTCTGCTCACACGATGCCGCGGAACCACTCCAGGCTCCGCGCGGTGTTGGCCTCGCCCTTGGTCTCCAGGCTCATCACGCCGCTCCAGCCGCCTTCCTTCAGCAGCTCGACGATGCCGCGGATGTTGTCCGCGTTGATGCCCTGCCCGACGTGCACCTCGCTGGCGGCGATGCCGGTTTCCTCGCCGATGCTCTCCCGCAGCTCCGGCGCGACGTCCTTCACGTGGAAGTGCTTGATCCACGGCAGCAGCCGGCGCGTCATCTCGACGGGATCGTTGCCGGCCACGAACGCGTTGCCCGTGTCGAAGTTCACGCCCAGCAGCGGGTCGTCGATCTCCTCCATCAGCCGCACCATCAGCTCCAGGTTCGTGGTCAGCGGCCCGTGGGGCTCGATGTTGATGCCGACGTCGTGGGTGCGCGCCACGACCAGCGCCTCGCCGAGGTGGTACACCGCGCGGCGGAAGACCTCCTCCAGCGTCATGCCGTCGGGGACCTCCGCGCCGTCGGTCGTCGCGACGTACGGGCAGTCGATCGCCCGCGCCATCCGGATGCCGTTGATGAGGTAGGGAATCGACTGCCAGCGGTGCAGGGCGTAGTGGCAGTCCAGTTGGCTGACCCGCAGGTCGTGCCGCGCCAGCTCCGCCCGGAGGGCCATCGGGTCCTGGTTCAGCGAGATGGCCGGCGAGAAGCCGAGCCCCTCGAAGAAGTCCTGCCCGTCGACGGTGTTGATCTCGACGACGTCGCAGCCCTGGGCGCGGCACCACTCGAAGACGTACGTGATGCTGCGGTCGTCGTGGCGGAAGTTGTCGCTGGCGATACCGATCTCGATCATGGGCCCGTTCCTTTCGTCGATGGGGCGGCGAGTTGTGGGACGTGCCTCCGGCTCAGGGCTTCGCCGCCGGGTCCAGCCCCGCCGACCACGCCGTGCCGCGGCGGTACAGCTCCAGCACGGCCGGGCCGAACGCCTTCACGTCGTGGCCCAGCACGGAGTGGAACACCCGCCCCGTCCCGTAGCTCAGCACGAACGCCATGGGGTAGTCCTTCTTGTCCACCTTGCTGGTCGCAGCGGCCAGCACGCGGATGGGCGCCTCGCCGGCCAGGCAGGTGTACAGCTCGTCGTGGGTCTCGAACGCCTTCAGCCCGCGCGTGACGGGGTGGTCCGCGTCGACGATGCGGACGCGGAAGCCCCCGCGCGGGTCGTGCCCGCGGAGCTTCGGGTTCCACGCCCGCCCCGCCAGCCGGGCGAACTCCTTCCAGCCCTGGAACGCCCCGCACGCGAAGTGGACCAGCACCAGCCCCTTGCCGCCGGCGACGGCCTTGCGCAGGTTCTCGCGGGCCGCCGGCCCGGGGTCGGGCTGCTGCCAGTTCATGAAGTGCAGCACGATCACGTCGTAGTCGCCCAGCTTCGGCGAGGCCAGGAACGCCGGCGTCTCGACCACTTCGACGGCCAGACGCGGGTCCTTGTCGAGCCCGGCCGCCAGCACCGGCGCGGTCAGCCGCCACTTGTGACCGGGGTAGTCGATGCCGGTAACGATCAGCACGCGCTTGGCCGCCTTCTTGCCGGGCTTGAGGGGCACGGGCTTCGTCGCGCGCTTGGCGCGCTTGGCGGGACCCGCGGCGGGCTTGCCGCGCGGAGGCGCCTGCGGCGGCATGGGCTTGGCCGGCGCCGACTCCGCCTCGGACTCCCACAGCCAGACCTCGCTGACCACCACGTTGGGGTTGCCCTCGTTGCGGAACGTCACGCGCACCGTGCCGAACGCGCTCATCTCGCGCGGCACGAGCAGCGTTCTCGCCCCGGCGAGCTTCCGCCCCTGCGCGTAGGACGGCAGCTTCGTCGGCCCGAGGAGCTTCACTTCGCGCGCGGGCTTGCCCGCCGACAGCCACACCGACTGCCGCCGCGCGTCGTGGTCGAAGTCCCACCAACTGAAGGCGAGCCGGTACGCCCGCGTCGCGCCGAGCCCGGCGATCTCGAAGCTCACCTCGCGCCCGGCGAAGTGGACCGTGCCGTCCTGCGGCCGCCCGACGCGGTCGCTGCCGGGCCAGGCGTGCTGCTGGCAGGCCAGGACGCGAAGCGTCGGCGCGCCCTTGCGCCCGTCGGTGAAGTCGGGCCCGCAGTCGAGGTAGCACGCCAGCCGGTAGCCCTTGGGCGCGGTCTTGGCCAGCTCGGCCTTCCGCGCCTCGCTGCGCTTCTTGTCGGCCCGGATAGGGCGGCTGCCTGCACGACGCGGGGGCCGGAGCGCCTCGGCGTGCAGGGCCTTGCCCTGCGCCAGCAGCCGGGCGTCGGTGACCTTGGCCTGGAACGTCTCCATGCCGGCGCGGACGGCCGCCCGGTCGCTTCTCAGCAGGGCCCGGCCGATCTTCAGGGCGGCCGCCGCCGCTTCCTTCCGCACCTCGCCGTCGTCCAGGAACGACACGGTCAACTCCAGCGCCGCCGCATCCGGCACGTCGCCCAGGGCCGACAGCAGCAGCCGCTTGGCGGCCGCCGTCGTGGCAATCGCCCGCACCTCCCGGAGCATCGCAAGCCGCTTCGCCCCGGCGCCCCGCGCCAGCCGCAGGTACCCGCGCAGTGCCAGCGCTCGATGCACCGCGCTCCGGCCGCTCCGCGCGAGCTCGAGCAGGTCGCCGGCGGCCGCGACGGTCGACCAGTTCGCCAGGGCGCGGACGGCGGCGTCGGCCACCTCGGCGTCCGGGTGCCCGACGTGCTCCCGCACCGCCCGGAGCGGCTCGCTGGCGCGGGCGACGCTGAGCAGCCGCAGTAGCGGCGGCTTGGAGGTCGCCGGCGCCCTCTTCAGCGCGGCCAGCAGCCGCTGGTTGCGTCCGCCCAGATCGCCCGTCCGTCCGCCGATCGCCAGGGCGGCCTTCTCCGCGGCCTGTCTCGCCGCGGCCGAGGGGGGAGACGGCGGCGAGACGATCAGGTCCAGCAGCTTGGGATACTCGCCCGGCCCGCCCGCCAGCGCGAGGGCCTCGAAGGCGGCAACGCGGATCGATTGATCCGGGTCCGCGGCGAGGCGGATGAGCGTCGGCCC
Source organism: uncultured Planctomycetaceae bacterium (assembly GCA_964642165.1). GTDB lineage: Bacteria > Planctomycetota > Phycisphaerae > SM23-33 > SM23-33 > CAYRVX01. Next base: position 52,577 of record CAZXOC010000007.1, read on the forward strand.
CGCGCCCGGGGCCCGCCGCGACGCGAGCGCCCGGATCGCCTCGACGCGAAGAGGCGCCTCGCCCTTCCCCGCCGCCGCGGCCAGCTCCCGGTCCACGCCGGGGCCCCGCAGCCGCGACAGACTCGCCCGGGCGGCGCCCTGGACGGCACGCGTGTCCGTCGCCGCGAGGCGCACGAGGGCGGCGACGCTCGCGGCGTCGCCGAGCGCGCCCGTCGCGCGGGCGGCTGCCACGCGGACCGCCTCGTCCTTCTCGCCCAGGCGCTTCGCGACGGCCGCCGCCGCCGAGCGATCCCCCCGCTCGCCGAGAATCCCGATCAGCAGGGCACGATCCGGCGGGCTCAGCCCGTCGAGCTGCTCCACGAGCGCGCCCGTCGCCTTCGGCCCCGGCACGCGCCGCGCCAGACGCAGCGCCGTGGCCCGCAGGCGGGCATCCTCCTGCCCCATTGCCCGCAGGACGTCCGGCAGGGCGCGCTCGCGGGCGACCCGGACGAGGCCCGACAGGGCCGCGATACGCAGGCGGGCGGACGCCCCCGGACCGAGCATTGCCCGGTACGCGGCCTCCGCGGGCTCGGCGTGACCGGCGGCGGCGAGATTCTCGGCACACCGGAGCTGCGCGTCGAGCAGCGCGTCCAGGGCGGCGAGCACGTTCGACATGCCCCGCGCCCTGGCCAGGACGGCGGCGGCCTCGGGCGTGCCGACCTCGCCCAGCGCGCGGACGGCGGCGTTGGCGATGTCCCGCTTCGTGCCGGACACCAGCCGCGACAGCCCCTCGACGGCCCTCGCGTCGCGCCGGTCGCCCAGCGAGTTGATCACGCCGATCAGGGCCGGGCCCTTGACCTCGGCCAGCGCAGCGCGAAGGACCTTGCCCGACGCCTCGCCGGGGATGCCCGCCAGGGCCCGCCGGGCGGGCTCGACCATATCGGGCTCGGCCAGCAGCGTCGCCAGCCGCCCCACGTGCTCGTCGGAGGCCACCAGCGAGAGCTGGCCGCAGAGGAACACCTTGACGGCGCGGCTCGTGCCCGGGTGGGTCAGGACGGCCAGCAGGGCGTCGGCCACTTCCCGCCGGCGGGCCGGGTCGTTCGTCGCGCGGGCGACGAGGGCCTCGACCGCCCGCAGCGGCTGCTCGGCGTCGCCGGGCTTGAGCCTTCCGAGGACGCCGACCACCTCGCTGACGGGTGGCGTCTTCCGGCCGAACGCCACCGGCGCCGCCAGGCACGCCGTCACCGCCAGCACGCCGATTCGACTGCTCATCATGGGTTGGGCTCCGTCCAGGTTGCGGCGGGAAGGCCGGGGCGTCACAGGCTCCACGGCGAGCGCATCGGGCGGCGGAGCATGCGGTTGGCCGCCTCGTCGCCGACGAAGCGCTCGGTCTTCCAGTCCCACCTCAGCTTGCGCCCGAGGCGCGTGGCGATGTCGCCGACGAGGGTGATGGCCGTCGCGCGGTGCCCGGCCTCGACGGGCGCGACGCAGTCGCGCCGGCTGCGGATGCACTCCAGGAAGTTCCCGTGGTGGTTGCCGGACACGTAGAGGTGCTCGTCGCCGGGCTTGAGGGCCACCTTGAGCAGCCCGGCCGGCTCGGCGCGGATGCCGCCGCGGCTGACGTGCACCCAGCCCTCCGAGCCGATGAACCGGCAGCCCTGCGGGTGCCGGCGGTTGTCGGTGAAGCTGAAGACCGCGCCGCCGGGCGCGGTATAGGTCACGCGCCAGGTGATGGACGTGTTGGCGATGCCGTCGTCGGGGAAGGTGGCCGTGCCCTCGACCTCCAGGGGCGACTCGAGCAGCTCGGGCGCCCCCCAGAGGGCGATGTCGCAGTGGTGCACGCCCCAGGACTCGATCCACCCCGCGCAGTAGTCGTAGATGAAGTACCAGTTGTACGTGCACTTCAGCTTGTTGTACGGCGTGACGGGCGACGGGCCGAGCCACAGGTCGTAGTCCAGCTCCGGCGGCACGGGGGCCGGCGGGGCGTTCGGCAGGGCCCGTCCGCCGGGCACGCCCACCTCCACGCGCCGCAGCTCGCCCAGGTAGCCGTTGCGCGCCAGCTCGCAGGCGAAGCGGAAGTTCCGCCCGCTGCGCTGCTGCGTGCCGACCTGGAAGACCGTCCCGTACCGCCCCACTGCGCGGCACAGCCGGCGCCCCTCGTCCACCGTCAGGCTGAGGGCCTTCTCGCAGTAGACGTCCTTTCCCGCCGCCGCCGCCCGCGAGGCGTGCAGCGCGTGCCAGTGCTCCGGCGAGGCGATCACCACGGCGTCGATGTCGTCGCGGGCCAGCAGCTCGCGGAAGTCGCCGCAGGCAAGGCAGCCGCCGCCCGCCGCGCTGCCGTAGCGGGCGTCCACGCGCTTCTTGTTGGCGTCGGCCTTGGGCTTGTTCGCGTCGCAGACCGCCAGCACCTGCGTGTCGCCCCGGCCGAGCAGCGAGCCCACGTGCCCGCTGCCGCGCCCGCCCGTGCCGATGAAGCCCAGAGCGATCCGCTCGCTGGGCGCGGCGCGGCCCGCTCCGCCCAGCGACGTCGCCGGCAGGACGTAGGGCGCGGCGATCGAGGCCGCCGCCCCGCCCAGGAACCGGCGGCGCGACATGCCCGCCCCGCTTCGCCGGCGGACGCCGCCGCCGGAAGACTGTCCGTCCATTTCCGTGGCCCTTTCCTTCTGAACGCGCCGGACGCCTCGCCGGGCAGCGTACCGCCGCCGGAGACGGGATGCAACCGCCCCCGCGGCCCCGATCCCCACCAGGGGGATGCGAGGTCCGGAGCGTTTCCCGTTCCCGCGCGATATCGCGCTTGTCGATGCCGTACGGCAAGGTAGAATGCGCGGTTTCCGCAAGCGACAAGGAGCGGACCCATGGCAAAGAAGGTCAAGAAGATCGTGCTGGCCTACTCCGGCGGGCTGGACACCTCGGTGATCCTGCCGTGGCTGAAGGAGAAGTACGGCTGCGAGGTGATCGCCTTCGCGGCCGACCTGGGCCAGGGCAAGGGCGAGCTGGACGGCATCGAGGCCAAGGCCCTCGCCAGCGGGGCCAGCCGCTGCGTCGTCGCCGACCTGCGCCGGGAGTTCGCCGAGCAGTACTGCTTCCGCGTCCTCGCGGCGGGGGGCGTCTACGAGCACGTCTACCTGCTGGGCACGTCGATCGCTCGCCCGCTGATCGCCAAGGCCCAGGTCGCCTGCGCCCGGAAGGTCAAGGCCGACGCCGTCGCCCACGGCGCCACGGGCAAGGGCAACGACCAGGTCCGCTTCGAGCTGACCTACATGGCCCTGGCGCCGAAGCTGAGGATCATCTCGCCCTGGAAGGACCCGGACTTCATCGCCGAGCTGTCCAGCCGGGAGCAGGCCATCGAGTACGCCAAGGCGCGGGGCATCCCCATCGCCCAGTCGAAGAGGAAGATCTACTCGCGGGACCGCAACCTGTGGCACATCTCGCACGAGGGCGCGGACCTGGAGGACCTGGCCAACATGCCCAGGGACGACCTGTGGGTGATGAGCGTGCCGGTCCGCAAGGCGCCCAACACGCCCGCCTCCGTGCAGATCGGCTTCCGGGCCGGGCGGCCCGTCTCGCTGGACGGCGTGCGCCTGGGCGGGCACGACCTCGTCGAGCGCCTCAACAAGCTCGGCGGCAAGCACGCCGTCGGGCAGGTCGACCTGGTCGAGAACCGCCTGGTCGGCATCAAGAGCCGCGGCGCCTACGAGACGCCCGGCGGGACGATCCTCTTCGAGGCCCACCGCGCCCTGGAGAGCGTCACCCTCGACCGCCAGACGCTGCACTACAAGCAGCAGGTCGCCCTCCAGTACGCCGAGATGGTCTACTTCGGGCAGTGGTTCTGCCCGCTGCGCCGGGCCCTGGACGCCTTCGTCGACGCGACGCAGCAGGACGTGACCGGCTCGGTGCGGATGCGGCTGTTCAAGGGCCACGCCCGCGTCGCCGGCATCGACTCGCCCAAGAGCCTCTACTCCGGCAAGCTCGCCAGCTTCGCCATGGGCGAGGAGTACACCCCCACCGACGCCATCGGCTTCATCCGCCTCTTCGGCCTCCAGATGAAGGGGCGCGGCAAGGCGTAGGCGCCCGGGGCCGGGCAGGCCCGCGGGCCTCCCTCCCCACACGGCCCCACACCGCCGGAACGTCATTTTGCGCGACACTCCTGCGCAAGGAAGAAGCTATAAATCTTTAATTGGAAATGCCTTACATATACTGCGCCCTCGGGCTGCGGCCGAAAAGAAACTAAAACAGTACGGTTTCCTGGGCGCCAGTATTCCTCCCACCGCTTGGCGGTCGCTGCGACCAGCACCAAGGGGCAGGATGTCAGGAAGTTTTCCCGGATTTGCCGGATTTCCTGTTTGGCTGCGTGGCCGCAACGTCCGATAATCAGTGCCGCATTCTCACAGGAGGGCGTTCAGGTCTT
>CAZXOC010000008.1:0-17099 GCA_964642165.1 uncultured Planctomycetaceae bacterium
CGAGCGCGTCGCTGACCGAGACGTTGGCGCTGTCGATGTCGCCGGCCGTCAGGGATTTCAGGCCGCCCTTCAGGTTGGCCTGCCAGCCGTCCACCGCGCCCTTGACGGTGATGCTGCCGGCGTTGTGGGCGAGGTGCCACGCGGCGCCGCTCACGCCGCCGGCGATGCTCGCGCTGCCCAGCGAGGCGCCCTTCCTGTCGGCGCCGTCGAGGTCCAGGTCGGCCTGGAAGTCGCCGGCCAGGGCGTCGACGCCCTTCTTGGCATTGGCCTTCCGGCCCTTGGTGGTGAGCTTGCCGATCCAGGCGGCCTTCAATTCGTCCTGGATGTCGTCCGTGTCCAGCCAGTCGAGGGCCGTCAGCGAGTTGATCGGCAGGCCGTGCGTGTCGATGCCCGTGTCGGCGACGCGGGCGAGAGTGATCTTCGCGCCGCTCGCCCCGGCGGGCGCGCCGGACGTGTTGAGCTGGAGGGTGCCCGCGCCGTCGACGTCGTCCAGGACGAGCGCGGCGACGGGGCCGGTGGCGGCGAACGGGCCGACCAGGTCCGCCGTCTTGCCCGTGAAGCTCTTGAGGGCCCCGTCGATCGCGACGCCGCCGAGGGTGGTCTGCCCGTCGCCGTCGCCGGCGCGCTTGACGCTGACGGTCACCGACGAGGCGTTCGTGGTGCCGGACAGGCGGACCTCGAGGGCGTCGGCGCGCGCGTCGGGGGGCAGGATCACCTCGCCCGTGCCCGCGCCCTTCAGGGCCACCGTGACCACGTCGCCGTCGGCGTCGGTGTACTGGACCTTCCTGGCGCCGTGGAGCTTGCGGATCTCGACCTGGGCGACGCGGCCGTCGAAGTCCTCGGCGACGTCGATGCCCGGCACGAACTCGATCTTGGCGTCGACGTCCCACTGATCCTGGATTGCCGTGATCCTGCCGTCGGCGCCGTCGTGGACCGCGCCGTCCACCCGGGCCACGTCGAAGACGTCGGCGAAGCTGATCGTCGGCCGGTCGCCCAGCTTGTCGAGCGCGCCGGCGACCGCCGAGCCGAGGACGTGGACGTAGGCCCCGGCCAGCGGCGACCAGGCGGCCCAGCCGAAGTTGCCCTCCTCCGCGGCGGCGATCAGGCCCGCCCGCTCCAGGCGGGACAGGTCGCCCGTGTCGCCGAAGGTGGTCGTGCCCGCGTGCCCGCCGGCGTAGCAGGTGTCGATGACGAACAGCTTGTTGACCTCTTGCCAGGCCTCGTCGAGGAACAGGGCGCTGAAGTCGTCGTCGGTCAGGATCGAGTCGTTGTCGAACGGGCGGGACAGGAAGAGGTACTCGTCGCCGGTGGTCGGCTCCCTGGCCTGGAGGTCCGCCGGGTCGTACTGCGCCTGGACGACGGCCTCGTCGCCGCCGGCTTCGTACCCGCCGTGCGAGGCGAAGTAGAACACGAACGTGTCCCGCGGCTTGACGTTCTGCTTTGCCGCCTCGATGGCGTCGATCAGGGCGGCCTTGTTGCCGTCGCCGAACGTGTCCAGTTGCAGGAGCGTGTTCGTCTCGATGTTGTCGAACTGCTGGAAGGCGTGGTGGACGTGGAAGGCGGCCACGTCTCCGGCCAGGTCGGACGGCATGTCGTGGACGCCCACGCACAGGACGTGCGTCCGCACGGTCACGTCGGCGTCCATGTCGGTGCCCCGGAAGCCGGCGTCGATCGTGCCGGTCTCGCCCGTCACGTCGGCGTCCTGGCCGGTGAGCTCGAGCGACAGGCGGTTGTCGTCCAGCGCGCCGGTGAACGTCCCCGAACCCTTGCTCGAGGAGCCGCCGCTGCCGCGGACGCTGTGCGTGAACGTCCCGCTGACCTGGCCGTCGGGCGCGATGGTGCCCTGGAGAACCGGGCGGAAGACGGCCACCTCGCCCTGGTCGATCATCGACAGCTCGCCCGTGGCCGTGAAGCTCTCGCCCGTCTGCCTGGCGATGCTGACGGGCCCGTTCAGCGTGAACGCTTCGTCCTCGAGCGGCTCGCCGTCGGCGGAGAGGCGGTCGGTGAGCAGGACGTCCAGGCTGCCCGCGAACGCGCCGCGGATCTGCGGGACCGACCGCATGCCCGGCGCGACGGCCTCGTTGTTGTCCTCGTTCGACTCGGCCACGCCGCCCGACGCGTCGATCACCGCCACGAGGTCGTAGTCGCCCCCGGCGAGGTCCTCGGGAATCGTCAGACTGGCGGTGAACGTCTTGCTCTTGCCCGGCGCCAGCCCGCCGATGGGCTGATCCACCAACGAGTACAGGTCCTGCTCCTCGAGGCCCGAGCCCGGCTCGGACGGGCGGGCCAGGACCTGGATGTCGATGCTCGCGTCCTTCGGGACGGCGAGGACGCCCTCGTTGGTGACGACGACGGGCGAGCGGCCCTTGGCGCCCGCCTCGGGGACGATCACGCCGGGCAGCGAGATCTTCCCGAACGCGCCGACGAGGTCCGGCAGCGGATCGGGCAGCCCGGAGAACGACCCGAGCCTCAGCGTTCCGCGGGCCGAGTCGGTTCCCCGCCCGTACTGGCCCATGTTGAGCTTGACCGTCACTGCCTTGACGACCTTGACCTCGCCGAGCCCCCAGGACCAGTAGTGGGTGACCTTCTGCTTGGTCGAGACCGTGCCGTACTCCTCGTTGCTGCCCGTGGTGCGAAAATCGCGCAGGATCTTCAGCGCCCGGAAGGTGCCCGCGGGCACGCTGGCGTTCTCGAACCCGAGGATCTTCGTGCTGCCGGTTATGGGGCCCTCGAAGCAGATGCCCGACTGGCAGTACGTGGTGTTGGCGTTCGGGTTGAGCTCCTCGAAGTCGTACGTTTGGCCGATCTCGACCTCCGCCGGGAGGATCAGCAGGGGCGGATTGAAGTCGAAGTGGAAGCTCCCGTATCCTCCCTTCCACTGGCGGCGGAGCTCCAGGCCACGGTCGCTGAGGGCGTACTCCTCGTTGGTGCACTCAACCCAGCCCTCGTCGTCGTGCGCGCAGTTCTCGAAGGTCGCGACCTTCGTGGCGCCGTCCCAGTACACGTCCGTGACCCGCCGGGTGACGTCGGCGCTGGCCCCGTAGTTCCACTCGCAGCCGACGTCCATGGGGAAGTAGTCCGCGACGTGGATGCTCAGCAGCAGGCGGGGCTCCAGCGTCTCCAGCGCCGGGGGCGCCGACGCGCCGGGCGCGTCGGTCCTTCCGAAGCGGGGCAAGCCGCGCTCCGCAACCGCGTCCAATGCTGCCGCCGGATCGATACTGAGCAGGTCACACGAATGGGCCATGGTTCCTTCCCTTCATGCCGTTGAAGAGCCTTCCTCGCCGCGCGGTCACCTCGCGGCTTGACTATACCGCCGCAACGCTGCCCCTGCCATCACGCAGACCGGGTGCGGCTGCAAGTCCCTGCCGGCCTGCTTTCCCTCGCATACGGACGCGCGTCCCGCTCCTTGCGCGATTCCTCACAAGGACACCGCTGGCGTGGTGGACTCCAGCCGCCGCCGGCGGAGGTATCGGGCGGGTCGGGCCGGCCCCGGTGAGCGCATAGAAAGAGCCCGCGCGGCGTCGCGTCGGCCGGCGGGCTCTCGGGTGGGCGCTAACCTTCGAGGTCGATGAGCTTGTCCTCCGCCTCCTCGGCGGTCTTGGTCTTGGGGTACGTCTTGACGATCTCCTTGAGCTTCTTGACGGCCATGGGCTTCATGCCGGCCCGCAGGTAGTTCTCCGCGAGCTGCATGAGTCGCTTGGCCTTGGCTTCGGGATCGTCGGCGGAAGACGGCGTGGACTTCGCCGGCCCCGCGGGTTTCGGCACGGCCACCGGCCGCGCCGGCGTCGGGTCGGGTGTCCGGATCGCCACGGGCGTGGGGTCGGGGGTCGCGGTGATCGGCTTGATGGGCTCGCCGGGGTCTCGCGTGACCACGGCGGGTTGGTCGGTCGGCAGTTGGATCGGGTTGCCCGCGATGATGTCCTGGAGCGGACGCACGCCGGTGACGGTTCCCAGCACGGGCACGGCCACGCGGATGCCGACGGCGCCTTTCTCTTCGGTCATTCTGGTAGGTACTCGCCCTGAGTACGTGCAGAGCCCGCCGCCTCACCCATACTTCATGGGGATGTCCTGGAGGAGGCGTTTGTCCTCCAGGAGCAGGACGTGCGGTCGTCCCGTGCCCCCGCTGAAGTCAAAGGAGTACTGCTCCCCGCCGGCGCCGAGCGCCTCGACCCTCGGGCTGACGAGGATCCTCCGCTGCCCGTAGGTGGCGGAGAAGGACACGCGGATCGGCGGGCCGATCCGCAGCTTGTTGATCTTGCCGGCCTCGATGTCGTACGTGGGGCAGGACTTCGTCGGGCGGATGACCGCCATCTGCCCCCCGCCGAGCAGCACGCCGTAGCTGAGCTTGTAGCTCCCGGGCGGGATGCCCGTCCGGGCGCTGACGGCCAGGTCGTAGCTCTTGCCTTCCTCGTCGGTGAACGCCAGGCATGCCAGCCCGCGCTTGTAGGGCAGCTCCACGATGCCCACTTCCTGCTTGCTGAGCGGGGTGACGGTGAGCTGCGTGCCGTCCTGGGAGATCTCCAGCTCGCAGTGCTGGGTGCCGATCTGGTGGACCTTCCTCAAGGGGATGGCGCCGCCGCTGCGCCCGACGGCGATGGCGTCCTGGCCGTCCTGCGTGTAGACGCCGTCGAGGTTGTCGTCGAACACGCGGATCATCGTGGTGCCGTGCGCGCCCTGTCGGCAGCCGTTGACCATGCACGCGCCGCTGACGGAGGAGATGCCCGTCGTCCGGGCGAGGATCCGCAGGTTGACCAGGCGGACGGCATAGGTCGCCTCGTCGAGCTTGAGCTGGAAGCTGGCGGAGAAGTCCTTGCCGAGGCGGACCCACTCCTTGCGCCCGAGCGAGCCGTCGCCGTCGCGGTCCATCGCCACGTAGAAGGCGTTGGCCGGCGCGGACCACTTCGCGCCGAACGGGACGGACTGGCCGGCGACGCTGATCGTCCCCTCGGCGCCCTTGATGGAGAAGCGTTTGCCGCCGTGGAGGGCCTTGGCCGGCGTGAAGACGCGCGACGCCGTCGTGCCGGTCCTGAAGGCAAGCGGCACCTCGGCGCCGGCGGCCTGTCGGGCGGGCGCAAGCCAGGTCACCACCCCGCAGACAAGCAGTACGGCGATCGCCAGGGCCACTCCGTGATGTGCTGGTGCTTTCCGCATGCCCGGGACCTCCTCGGGTCAACAGGCTACCCGTGATCCGGTACGGCCATAAGACGCGAGCGGATTTGCCTCAAGGACGTATCCTACCACCCCCCATCGGCTTCCACAACTGAAACCCGTGAATTCCCCAAGCGATTCTGCCGCGTCGCGTCCGTCTCCGGCGCCGCGCGGGCGAGAGCCGTCGGGGCGCCTACTCCACGGTGAACTTCGTCTCCTTGCAGGTGATCTCGAACGGGCGGGTGTCGTAGTGGACCTTCGCCGTGAGCTCTCCGCGGAGGCTGCCGGGCACACGCCACGTGTGCGCGCAGACGCCGCCTCAGCCGTACTCCAGCTTGCACGTGTAGACGCGCCGGCCGCCGGCGTCGAAGACCTCCACCGTCGGCGGGTCCGGCCGCCCGTTCCGGTTGTTCGGCGTGTGCACGTAGTCCACCGCGCGCCCGCCGGCATCGAGCAGCGCCAGGTCGATCCGAACCTGCGTCTGCCCGAGCGTGGTCTTTCGACGGGTGATCTTCAGCCCGGCGGCCAGGGGCGCCCCGAGGGCGACCTCCGTGGTCCGCCCGGCGGGAGCGTCGAAGGACTTCGCCTTGCCCGACTGCAACTCCCGCCGCCCGCTGCACGTCAGCATGGCCGGGGACCTGCTCGCCGCCTTCTCGGTCTCGTGGTAGTTGCAGATGATGTACTGGTCTGCCGGGAGGGCGATCGGTTCGGGTCCGCCCTGGACGTACAGGCAGTGCTCCTTGCCCAGGAACATGGCCGCCCACTTCGCGTGCGGGACGCGGACCATGGCGGTCTCGATCGCCAGCGGCTTGGCGGCGACCTTCGCCCCGTCGCCGGAGATCGTCACCGCGTACCACGTGCCGTCCACGCGCACCGGGGAGCCATAGAGGACTCGTTGGGTTCCGGCGCCGAACGTGCCGTTCCCGCCGTCGATCACGAGCGTGTCGCCCGTCTCGACCCCGACGGTCCGGAGGAGCTGTCTGGTCCTCTTGACGGGATCGCCGAGGACCAGGTTGCTGTCGCCGTCGACGATGCGGACGCGGTAGGTCTTCTTCCCGAACCGGCAGCTTCCTTCGACGGCCGTGCCAAGCAGCAGATTCAGGTTGCGGTAGCTCCCGCTCTTGTTGTACTGCCCTGTCACGCGGACGGGGACGTTGCGGTCGCCGACGGATACCTGGAGCGTCACGGGGCCGACCCGGGCGTTGTAGGATTGGCCGGTCTTCTTGCCCTTCAGCGGCACGACGGGCTTGCCGCCGAACGTGCCTTCGCCCGAGAAGTCCAGGCGGATCGCGTCGGGGGCCGTGGCGTCCGGCGCCATCGAGTCGATGGCCACGCGGACGGTGAGCTTGCCGCCGCGCATCGTGCCGACCGTGGCGTGCGGGTTGACCGTGCCGTCGCCCTCGGCGCGCTGGGCGAACTGGCGTCCGTAACAGGACAGCGGGCGCTGCTGGAGCGCCTGGCCGTGCTCGACAGCCACGGGCCTCAGGTCACCAACGCCCGCCCGGGCCCACGAGGCCGCCAGGAGCACCGCCGCCGCTGCTATCGTCCTTGTCATGCCTGTTCTCCCAGGTTTTGCGGGACGGGGTCGCCCCGCCGGCACAGGACGAGCTTGCCCGCCCCGTGATCCCGCTCATTGGTTAGTGTGCGCCAGGGCACGGGAGTTTCAGGTTTCCTGGGAAAAGGGGGGAACCGTTCGCCGGCACAGGCGACTCTCCTTGTGAGCGACGGGCCCCGGAACGGATCGCGGTGCGCCCCGGGCGCGTCCGGTTCGGGCGGGGGCTCCGTCGGCAGGTCGAGAAGCGCCGCGGGAAACGCGTGACATCGCGCGTCGGATCGCGTCTAATGCGGCCCCGGGAGAGCGCCTGTCTGTCGAGTCGTCGGGCGGCAGGGCGGCGTGGCTGACCAGCCAGGTCGCCGTCCGACTGCCGGGACACGCCGCCCGGTGAGGTGCGCCGCTCCCCGCGAACAGGGAAGACGATGGTATCTCGAGAGGACATCCCAACGCTCGGCCGGCACGCGGCGATCGTCGCGGCGTCGCGCTGGGAGCATGGCTGAGCCGCCTCGTACCGGCGCCCGGGGCGGGCGCCAACGAGGCACTCGAGCGAGGGCTCGGCCTGCGGTGCGCCGGCGGCCGGGCGCTTCCTATGGAAGGACCGTGCAACCTGGTCCTGGTTCCCGTAGTACGTTCGACACGTCCGTGTCGTGCCGGGAGAAATGCGCATGCGTTTCTCCCGTTGTTTTTGCGCAACCTCGGGGCGGGTCCGGTCGGTCGCCGGGCCGCCGCGAGCCGGCAGGGGGCGCGGCGCAGCCGCTTCCTTGACCATCGATTCCGTTCCATCGAGTTGCTTGGGGCTTGGGTCCCGCTCCCGGCCTGCAGTCCGTGTTCCCCGAACGGCCCCACGGGGAATCGGACGGGCTCAGCAGGCGAGTGCAAAGGGCGAAAGAAGATGGCCAGACGGACACGAGCCATGGCATGGGTTGCGGCGGCGTTGGCCCTGGCGAGCGCGCTGCCGCCGCAGGCGCGGGCGCAGAGCGCCTACGACGACAATTGCGTCATCTGCCGCACCAAGAAGCGGCTGCACGAGTCGGTCCCGTGGCTGAAGCTCGGGGCCGACCTGCGCTATCGGTTCTACTACATCGACAACCCGAAGCTCGACAAGCAGCACCCCGACCACGAGTTCCTCTTCCAGCGGACCCGCGTGCGCGCCTGGGCGAAGGCCACGCCCGTCGAGAACCTCCACCTCAACGTCCGCCTGATGGGCGAGCCGCGCTACTGGTGCAAGCCGGACTCCAAGGAGCCCTGGACACACTGCGAGGCCTTCCTGGACAAGCTCAACGTCGAGTGGAACCGGGCGTTCGGCCTGCCGCTGAGCCTCAAGGTGGGACGCCAGGACTTCAAGTTCGGCGAGGGCTGGCTTCTGCGCGACGGCACGCCGCTGGACGGCGGCAGGAGCACGTTCTTCGACGCGGCCCGCGCGACGCTCGACGTGAAGGACATCCAGACCCGTTTCGACCTCATCTACATCAACGACCACGCCGACACGGCGCGGCTGCACCGGCCGTTCTGGGACGACGACATCGACATCGCCGAGCACGACGAGCAGGGCGCCGTTTTCTACGTCTCCAACAAGTCCCTCAAGGGCCACACCCTCGACGGCTACTTCATCTACAAGCACACCGACAAGGTCGTCAGCAAGGGCTGGGACAGCGACATCTACACCTTCGGCGTCCGCGCCAAAGGCGCGATCGACGAGCACTGGAACTACCGCGCCGAGATCGCCCCGCAGTTCGGGCAGAAGAACGACACGAGCGTCTGCGCCCTCGGCGCCAACAGCCGGCTGGCCTACCAGTTCCACGACGCCTGGAAGAACGACCTGCACGTGGACTACGAGTACCGCAGCGGCGACCCCCACACGCAGGACGGGGCCTTCGACATCCTCTGGGGGCGGTGGTACCAGGGCAGCAACCTGTGGCACTTCTACCTGGCGAAGCTGGAGGCTCTGATGGCCGCGCCCAGCAACTACCACCGGCTCGCCGTGGGCTGGAAGACCCGCCCGACGGAGAAGCTCTGGATGCTGTGGGACTACCACCTGCTGTTCCGGGACCGCAACACGTTCTCCGGGCGGGGGGGCTTCAGCGAGGACGGGGCGTTTCGCGGGCAGTTGATCACCGGCGTGATCGGCTACGACCAGAACGAGCACGTCAAGCACCACCTGATGCTCGACGTCTTCCTGCCCGGCGGCTACTACTCCGACGCCCGGAACGACGCCGCCGTCTTCATGAAGTACCAGGTCGTCTTCACGTGGTAGCCGCGGCGCGGGATCAGGGAGAAGCAAGATGAAGCGCGCGATGATGATCGCCTGTGTGGCCGCGCTGGCCTCGCCGGGCTGCGAGAAGAGCCGCGAGCCGTCAGGGAACGGATCCGGCAAGCCGCCCGTCACGCTGACGGTCGGCCACGTCGGGCACGACCATCAGATCGCCCTGGGCGTCGCGGCGCTGGAGGGCGAGCGGTTTAAGAGGGACTACGGCATCTACCTCAAGGAGGTGAAGCCCCGGGAGGTGTACGACCTGATCGAGGGCGACCAGCCGCTGGCCCGACTGCTCATCCGGAAGGTCAAGGGCGGCTCGGCCATGCCCGCGGCGATGGAGGCCGGACAGCTCGACATCGGCCTGGGCGGGGTGGCCGCCGTGGCGAAGTTCGTGGACAAGGGCCAGCCCTTCAAGATCATCGCTCCGCTCCACACGGACGGGGATTTCCTCGTGATGAAGACGGACTCGCCCGTGGCGGACTGGCCCTCGTTCGTCTCCGCCGCCAAGGCGACGCAAAGGCCCGTCAAGATCGGCTACAAGGCGCCCGTGGCCGTGGCCAAGCTCATCTTCGTTCGGGCCCTGGCGGCCGAGGGTGTCAAGTGGGCCGACGGCGCCGTCGGCCCCGACGTCAAGGTGGTCATGATCAACGTCCACGGGGCGAAGAACATCATCCCGGCACTCCAGTCCGGGGAGATCGACGGCTTCGTGATGAACCAGCCGCAGCCGTCGATCGCCAAGGACAGGAAGCTGGGCAAGATCGTCGCCGACCTGAAGGACCTGCCTCCCGCCGGGCGGTGGTCGCGGCATCCGTGCTGCTGCGTCGCCGCCACCGACAAGGTCCTCAAGGACCACGCCGCCGCGGTCAAGGGCCTCCTGAAGACGATCATCCTGGCCACCCACCTGATCCAGCGGGACACGGATCTCGCCGTGCGCTGCGCGGCCGCGTGGACGAAGCAGAGCAAGGCCGTGGAGAAGGACTCCGTGCCCGGCATCCCATACCTGGCCGAGCCGATCGAGGAATACATGGCCGGCATGAAGACCTGGGCGGTGCTGATGACCGAGGAACGCCAGTACACGCGGGGCTTGGCGGGCCTGACGCCGGAGCAGGTCGTCGAGCGGATCTGCGACATGAGCCTGTGCGAGCAGGCGGTGAGGGAACTGCGAGCGAAGGGCGTCCTGGAATGACCGCGAGATGAGAGCCGACGGCAAACGTGGCGGGATCGGCCGGGTGGCTTTCCGCGTCGCCCTGGGATCGGTGATCCCGCTGGCGATCCTGGCGGCCTGGCACTTCGGCTCCGCGCGCGGCGGGGCCGTCGTGCCGTCGATCCGCGAGGTGGCGGAGGTGCTCCTGCACCCCCTCGCCGACCCGCCCAACCTGGACTCGGCGCCCCTGGGCACGGGCGTGGTGGTCAGCGTGCTTCGGGTGGCGATCGGCTTCGCTCTGGCGGCCGTCACGGGAATCCCCGTGGGGCTGATGCTGGGGCGGTCTCAGTGGGTCCGCGATCTGCTGAACCCCATCGTCTCGGCCGTGATGGTCATCAGCCCCATCGCGTGGATGCCGGTGGCGATCATTGTCTTCGGCTTCTCCAGCGTGGGCACCGTCCTGTACGGCGAGGAATCCTGGCGGGCGGACATCCTGGATCAGCTCATGCTGGCGGTGATCCTGGTGATCTGGCTGGGGGCGCTGTTCCCGATCGCGCTGAACACGGCGGCCGGCGCGCGCGGGGTGCGGGAGGCGCACGTCGAGGCCGCTCGCCTGCTGGGCGCCGGGCGGCTGCACGTTCTCAGGAAGGTCATCCTGCCTTCCGCCGCGCCGTCGATGATGACGGGTCTGCGGGTGGGCGTGGGCATCGCCTGGCGCGTGATGGTGGCGGCGGAGTTCTTCCCCGGCACGCGCAGCGGCCTGGGGCACATGATCCTCACCGCACGGGAGCAGACGGAGTACCAGTACGCCTTTGCCGCGATCCTGGTCATCGGCGCGATCGGGCTGATCCTCGACGGATCGCTTCGCCTGGCGGGGTGGCGCGTGAGTCGATGGCGACGGACGGAGCGATAGCGAATGATCCGCTTCGAGAACGTCAGCAAGCGCTTCACCACGCCCGCGCGGGGCGACGTGTGGGCCCTGCGGGGCATCGACCTGACGTGCCCGCCGGGCGAGCTGACGTGCGTGGTGGGCCCGTCCGGGTGCGGCAAGACGACGCTGCTTCGCGTCGCCGCCGGGCTGGAGACGCCCACGGCGGGGCGGGTGACCATGGACGGTCGGACGGTGGCCGGGCCGCCCGCCGACATCGGCCTGGTCAGCCAGGAGGGCGACCTGCTGCCCTGGCGGCGCGTGTGGCGCAACGTGGCGCTGGGGCTCGAGATCCGCGGCCTGAAGCGCCGCCTGCGCCGGCGGCGCGCCCTGGAGACGATCCGCCGCGTCCGCCTGCCGGACGAGGTCGCCCGGAGCTTCCCGCACGAGCTGTCCGGCGGCATGCGCCAGCGCGTCGCCCTGGCGCGGGCCCTCTGCCCGACGCCTCGCGTCCTGCTGATGGACGAGCCGTTCTCCCGGCTGGACGAGCCCACACGGCACCGCCTCCAGGCCGAGCTGCTGGAGCTCTGGCTGGCCGACCGACAGACCGTGCTCTTCGTCACCCACAGCATCGAGGAGGCGGTCTTCCTCGCCGACCGCATCGTCGTCATGACGTTCGGGCGCACCGTCCGGACGATCGACGTGGCGCTGCCGCGCCCGCGCGACCGGCTGTCCGAGCCGTTCGTCGAGGTGCTCCTGGCGGTCCGCCGAGCCCTGACGCAGCGAGAGGCCGAACCCGACATCGAACCACCGCTGCCGTGATCCGGCGCGGGGAAGGAAGGAGCACGCAATGAGAAGAATCGAAGGTGTGGGCCTGGCGGAGGTCCAGGCCGTGTACAGCGGGCCCGAGGGCCGGCTGTGGGAACTGGTCATGGGCGAGCAGATCCACATCGGGGGATTCGCCTCGTCGATGGACCTGGCCGAGAGGGCGAAGATCCCGCCCGGCAGCCGCGGGGTCGACCTCTGCTGCTGTATCGGGGCGGGAATGCGGTTCCTCGTCCGCTTCCGGGACGTGGCGCACATGACCGGCGTGGACGCCACGGCCCACATGGTCGAGCTGGGCCGGCGGCGCTGCGAGGAGGAGGGCCTCGAGGATCGGATCGAGTTCGTCCAGGGAGACGCCTCCGGGGCGCCCCTGCCCGACGCGGAGGCGGACTTCGTCTGGGGCGAGGACGCGTGGTGCTACGTCGTGGACAAGCCCAAGCTCCTCCGCGAGGCGGCGCGCCTCGTCAAGCCCGGGGGCCTCGTCGCGTTCACCGACTGGATCGAGGGCCCCGCCGGCCTGGACGACGCCCAGGCCGAACGCTTCCTCAAGTTCATGAAGTTCCCCAATGTCCAGGACCTCGACGGCTACCGGGCCCTGATCGAGGACGCCGGCTGCGAGATCCTGGCGGCCGAGGACACCGGGCGGTTCGCCCCGCACGTCGACCTGTACCTGAACATGCTGAACATGCAGTTGACGTACGACGCGCTGAAGATCATCGGTTTCGACGCGGACCTGATGCAGGCCATGGGCGCGGAGATGCAATTCATGCAGCACCTGGCCCACGAAGGTCGCATCGCCCAAGGGCTGTTCGTGGCGAGCAAGCGGTAGCGGGGCGGCGGTCGTCCCGGGCTGCTCGTCGCGGCATGTGGATTCGTTTGGTTCCTGTCACCCGAAGAAAGGGGATGCGGACAATGAGACAGCACGTACGAACATGGATGGCGGTCCTTCCTCTCCTGCTTGCGGTTCGCGCGTTCGGGGCGCCCGGCGCGGCGCCGGCCCCGGCGGCCGGGCCGACCTGGCTGTCCGTCCTGGCAGCGGCGGCGGAGCGGGAGGCCTCGACCCGGCCGGCGCCCGAGCCGGAAACGGCGAAGCCCCCGGCCGACCGGAAATGCGTGCCCCTGCCGTTCCACTGCATCGAGGGCTACTCCGGCGGGGCCATCACGCCGCTGGCGTACCTGTGCAACTACTGCAACTGCGGCTGCGGGCGCAAGCACGTGGTCGGCCCGACCGTCTCGTACAGCTTCATGGGCATCAGCACGAAGCACCTCCACACGTTCGCGGTCACCCAGACCTTCTTCGACCGCGTCGAGCTGGGCTACGCCTTCAACTACCTGACGCTCGGGTCGCTGGTCGACGACATCCGCAAGAAGGCCGGCATGGACCCCGTCCGCGAGGACGTCTTCCTGCACCACTTCAACCTGCGGGTGAAGCTGCTGCCGGAGAACAGCTTCGACCTGCCGCTTCCGGCCGTCAGCGCGGGGGTGCACTTCAAGTACAACTACGGGGTGAAGCAGATCAACCGCAGGCTGGGCCGCGCGTTCGACACGATCGGCTACGACAAGCACTACGGCGTCGACTACACGATCACGGCCAGCAAGATGTTTCCGGAGCTGGCCTTTGGCCGCCCGGTCATCCTCACCGGCGGCATCCGCTTCTCCAAGGCGGCGCAGCTCGGCCTGCTGGGCTTCGGCGAGACGTGCCGGGCCTCCTTCGAGGGAAGCGTCGTCTGCCTGCCGACCGACTGGCTGGTCCTGGGCTACGAGTTCCGCCAGAAGCGCAACCCGTACGGGGAGATGCCCGGCCTGATCGGCGACGAGGACGACTGGCACGCCCTGTCGGCGAGCCTTCTCCTCGGCAAGCACCTGACCGTCTCCGCGCTGGCGGGGCTCTGCGGTCACGTCGCCAACGCCAACGCCGACACGACCTGGGGCCTCCAGGTCAAGTGGGAGTTCTGACCTGCCGCGGCCCGCGCGGCGGGCTGGGCGGCGGGCTCCCCGGCGGCGCGGAGCGGCCTGACGCGGCGCCGGCAGCGGCACGGTGGAACGGAACAGGCCGGTACAATGACCGAGGGCGTGCCATCTCGCCCGGGAGCCGTTGCCTCGCGCAGCGGCCCCCGGCGGCGGCTCGCCCGGGAGATGCAGAGTGACCGATTGCTGCGGAAAACCCGATGTCGGCGAGAGCCCGGCGAGCTCCTGCGGTTCGGAGCCCCGCGGTGCCACGGGACAGGGCGCCTCGGCCGATGCGGCCGGCGGTCCGCTCGCCTGGTTTGCCGAGATGATCCCGCACGCCCTGGCGTTTGCCGAGGCCGCCAAACAGGCCGGCCGGCCCGTCGTGGGCATCCTGTGCGAGTACACGCCGCGGGAGCTGATCCTGGCCGCCGGCGGCGTGCCGGTGTGCCTCTGCGGCGGCTCGGCGGAGATGATTCCCGCCGCCGAGGAGCACCTGCCCGCCAATCTCTGCCCGCTGATCAAGAGCACCTTCGGCTATCACGCTCGACGGGCCAACCCGTTCCTGGAGATGGCCGACCTGGTCGTCTCCGAGACGACCTGCGACGGCAAGAAGAAGATGTACGAGCTGATGGCCGAGTCGCGCCCGATGTTCGTGCTGGAGCTCCCCCAGGTGCAGGATCGCGCCGAGGCGCTGGAGCGGTGGACGGCCGAGCTGCGGCGCCTCCGGGACGTGCTGCAGGAGCGATTCGGCGTCGAGATCACCGACGAGAAGCTGCGCCGGGCCATCGACGCGATGAACCGCGAGCGTGCCTTGCGGCGCGAGCTGGCGGGCTTGATGAAGTCCGACTGCCCGCCGCTGACCGGCCGGGAGCTCCTCGAGCTCAAGAGCATCATCTCGGCGATCCCCGACGACCTGGCCCAGTACGACAAGGCCCTGGAGATGTTCCGCGGGCGCCGGGGGGACGCGGAGCGGGCCTCGCGCGTTCGCGTGCTGATGACGGGGGTCCCGCTGGTGCACGGCGCCGAGCGCGTGCTGGACATCGTCGAGGCAAGCGGCGGGCTGGTCGTGTGCATGGAGAACTGCACCGGCCTGAAGCCCATCCTGGAGGACGTGGACGCCTCCGCCGCCGATCCCATCGGCGCCTTGGCCGAAAAGTACTACCACCTGCACTGCTCGGTCATGACGCCCAACGACCGGCGGCTGGACGTGCTGCGCCGGCTCGCCGACGAGTACCGGCCCCAGTGCGTCGTCGAGTTGATCTGGCAGGCGTGCCTGACGTACGACGTGGAGTCCTACCGCGTTCGCCGGCTGGCCGAGAGCGAGCTGCACCTGCCATACCTCCGCATCGAGACCGACTACTCGCCGTCGGACTCGGCGCGGATCTCGGTTCGTGTCGAGGCCCTGTTCGAGACCGTGCGGGCCGCTTCGGAGCCGGCGCAGCCGGCCTGCGGCGAATGAAGACGGTCGCGTACAGTTGCCCGTTCGTGCCCTGCGAGTGGATCGCGGCGCACGGTCTGCGCCCGCGGCGCATCTCGCCCGGGCCGCCGCCCGGCCCGCCCGCGGGGCCCTCGGAGGGCCTCTGCCCCTACGTCCAGGCGTTCGTCCATGCCGCCGGCGGCGACGCGCGGGCCGAGGCGGTCGTCGTCACGACGCTGTGCGACCAGATGCGCCGCGCCGCCGAGTGGATCGCCCGGAGCTCCGACCGGCGCGTCTTCCGCCTCAACGTGCCGGCGACCTGGCAGGGCCGGGAACCTCGACGGCTCTACACGGACGAGGTCCGACGACTGGGGCGCTTCCTCCAGAGGCTGGGCGGCAGGCCGCCTTCGGCGGATGAGCTGGCCGCCGTCATGTGCAGGTACGACGACCTGCGCGGCGAGCTTCGCGCCGCGCGCCCGCGGCTCCCGGCGCGGCGGTTTGCCGAGCGGGTCCTGGCGGCCGCGTCGGGCGAGCCGTCGGAAGGCGGGGACGTCGCGCCGTCGCGTCGCGGCGGCGTGCCCGTCGCGCTGGTGGGCGGGGCGCTGCGGCGGTGCGACCTGGGCCTCTTCGACCTGCTGGAGCGCAGCGGCGGGCGCGTCGTGCTGGATGCCACCGATACCGGTGAGCGCACGCTGCCGGCTCCGTTCGACCGGCGGCGGCTGGCGCGGGACCCCTTGGGGGCCCTCGTCGATGCCTATTTCGGGGCCATCCCGCACGTGTTCCGGCGGCCGAACGAGGGCTTCTTCCAGTACATGATCCGCGAGCTGCACGTGCGGGGCGCCCGCGCGGTCCTGTTCCGGCGCTACCCGTGGTGCGACACCTGGAACGCCGAGCTGTGGCGACTGAGGGACCGCCTGGACGTGCCCGTCTTCGAGCTGGACATCGGCACCGAGGCGGGGGTCCCCGATCGCTGGGCGACGAGGGTCCAGGCCATGCTGGAGGCCCTGTCGTGAGCGCGCCGCCTCGGAGAATCCCCCTGGAGGAGTGGGACCGTCGCTACGAGGCCCTGCGCGCGGGGGGGCTCCGCGAGCCGAGCTACGGGGGCCCGCTGCGGCGGCACGTCGCCGACGGCGACCGGCGACTGGCGAAGCTCCTGTACGACGACTCCGCCGCCGCCCTTCGCCTGTGGAACTTCCTCCTGACCGAGGAGGACCGCCTCCACGAGGCGCGGGCCGGCGGGAGGAAGATCGTCGGCGCGATGAAGGACCTCGGCACGGTGCCCGTGATGGCCTACTCGCTGGCGAACGTGGTGGCGTTCTACCCGGACGGAGCGTGGTGGATCCCCTGCGTGATGGAGCAGGGCGCCGGGCTGCTGCGCGTGGCCGATTCGCTCGGCATCGACGAGTCGTTCTGCCCCGTCCGGGCGATGCTCGGGGCGTTCGTCACCGCCGCGCACTTCCCGATCCCCGACCTGCTGACGTGCAGCGTGGGCGCCACGTGCGACGACTTCTCCGCGATCGCCCAACGCCTCGAAGCCCTGGGGCATTCGATCCTGTGGTGGGAGATCCCACACCGCCGGCCCCCCGAGCCCGGCGAGACGGGCGTGCCGCTGCCCGGCGGGACGGCCGCGCCGGCGAGCCAGGTCGCGTTCGTCCGGACGCAGCTCGAGCGCGTGCGGCGGGCCCTGGCCGACCTGGCCGGCGCGCCGCTCGGCGAGCGGGAGCTGATCGCCGGCATTCGCCGGGCCAACGAGTTCCGCCGGCTGCTGTCGAGGCTCCGCGAGCGGACGTTCACGGCCGAGCCGGGTCCGCTGCCGGCCCTGGAGCTGCTGATTGCCGAGATGCTGGCGATCCACTTCTGCTCCGATCGCGAGGAGAGCATCGCCGTGCTTCGGGAGCTGCTGGCGGAGGTCGATCGCCGCGTCCGGGCGGGAGCCGG
>CAZXOC010000008.1:17199-54725 GCA_964642165.1 uncultured Planctomycetaceae bacterium
CGCGACGCCCGCACGTTCGGCGCCGAGGCCGTCGTCATCAGCCGCATCCCCGGCGCCAGCCACTGCGCCTTCGAGGGCGCGGTCATCGCCGAGGCCGTGCGGTCGGAACGGCCTGTCCCGGTGGTTGAAATCGAAGTGCCGCCGCTTGCCGACGCGGTGGAGACGGCGCTGCGAACGCGCCTGGAGGCCGTCATCGAGACGGCCAGGGAGTGCCGAAAGACATGATCTGTGCGGGAATCGATGCCGGCTCGCGAGCGATCAAGGTCGCCCTGGTGGACGCCGAAAGCGGCGAGGTGCTCGGCACGGGCACGGCCGACCAGGGCGTCCGCCAGTCGGAGCTGGCCCGGGAGGTCTTCGAGCGGGTGCTGGCCGGGGCGGGCCTGGCCCGCGCGAGCATCGCCGCGACGGTCGCGACGGGCACGGCGCGGAACAACGTGGACTTCGCCGACACGACGATCACGGAGATCACCTGCCACGCCCGGGGCGTGCGGCGCGTCGCGCCCGAGACCCGCACCGTCGTCGAGATCGGCGGGCAGGACAGCAAGCTCATCCGCATGACCGACGGCGGGGTCGTGCGGGACTTCGCGATGAACGACCGATGTGCCGCCGGGACCGGCCGGTTCCTCGAGGTGGTCGCCGACCGCCTGGACGTGAACCTGGAGGAGCTGGGCGAGCTGGCGTGCCGCAGCCGCCGCCCCGCCGCCATCAGCAGCATGTGTGTCGTCTTCGCCGAGACGGAGATCATCGGCCTGCTGGCCGCCGGCACCGAGCCGGAGGACATCGTCGCCGGCGTCCAGAACGCCATCGCGTCTCGCGTGGCAGCCATGGCCGGCGGCGATCTGATCCGGCCGGTCGTCTTCACCGGCGGCGTGGCGCTCATCGGCGGCATGGACGCGGCGCTGGCGGACGTGCTCGGCCGGGAGGTCCGCATCGCGCCGAATCCGCAGATGACCGGGGCGATCGGCGCGGCCATCCTCGCCGCCAGGCACGCCGCGGGCGGGCTGTGACCGCGTGGGCCGCTGTCCGGGCCGTCCGCCCCGTGCTATAATCCGGAATCCATTGTGCCCAGGAGTTGGCCATGACCACCACGACCAAGCAGGAGCTGCTCCGCAAGCTGCCTTCCGTCTCGGCGCTGCTGGACACCGAGGCGGCCGCGGAGTGGCTTGCCGAGCACCCGCGCCCCTTGGTGACCGAGTGCATCCGGGACGCCGTCGAAGACGTCCGCCGGCAGATCCTCGCCGACACGTCCGGGCGATGCGCGCCCGTGCACGCGGGCGAGGAATACCTGCTGGACCTGGCCCGGCAGGGGCTGCTGGAGCGCACGCGGCCGCACATCCGCGCCGCCATCAACGCCACGGGCATCATCCTGCACACCGCCCTCGGCCGGGCGGTCTGGCCGGAGTGCGTCGTGGACTCCATGGTCGAGGGCCTGAAGGGCTACGTCACGCTGGCGACCGACCGCAAGACCGGCAAGCGCTCCGAGCGCCACGTCCGCGTCGAGTACATCCTGAAGGAGCTGACCGGCGCCGAGGCGGCCACCGTCGTCAACAACAACGCCGGCGCGACGCTGATCGTCCTGGCCGCCCTGGCGGCGGGCAGGGAAGTCGTCGTCTCCCGCGGGCAGCTCATCGAGATCGGCGGGGCGTTCCGCCTGCCGGACGTGATGGCCCAAAGTGGCGTGAGGATGGTCGAGGTCGGCACGACCAACCGCACGCACCTGCGCGACTACGAGCGGGCGATCACGGATCAGACGGCCGCCATCTTCCGGGCGCACCCCAGCAACTACCGCATCCTGGGCTTCACGAAGCAGCCGGAGCTGGCCGAGCTGGTGGAGTTGGCGCACGCGCGCGGGCTGGTGCTGATCGACGACCTGGGCGCCGGGGCGCTGGTGGGCCTGGAGCGGTTCGGCCTGCCGCACGAGCCGACGATGCAGGAGTCGATCGCCGCCGGGGCGGACGCGGTGATCTCCAGCGCGGACAAGCTCATCGGCGCCAGCCAGGGCGGCGTGATCGTCGGCAGGCTCGAGCCCGTCGAGCGAATCCGGAAGCACCCGCTGGCGAGGGCCCTGCGCGTGGACAAGACGTGCCTGATGGCCCTGGAGCGGACGCTGCACCTGTTCCGCGACCCGGACCGGCTGGTGCGGGACCATCCGACGTACCGCATGCTCGCGGCGCCCCTCGAGGCGCTGCGGCAGCGCGCCGAGGCCCTGGCCGAGGCCGTCGCCGCCGCGGCGCCGCAGGCCGAAGCGAACGTCGCCGAGGGCGTCGGGTTCCTCGGCAGCGGGTCGCTGCCGATGGAGGAGCTGCCGACGGTCCTCGTGACGGTCACCGTGCCGGGGATGACGGCCCAGGAGCTGGCCGAACGCCTTCGCATGGACGAGGCGTGCGTCTTCTCGCGCATCGAGAACGATCAGGTCGTCCTGGACGTCCGAACGATGACCGACGCGCAGGTGCCCCTGGTGGCCGCGGCCGTCGGAAGGGCGACGCCATGACGACCCGCCGCAAGAACGTCATGCTCGGCACGGCCGGGCACGTCGATCACGGCAAGACCGCCCTGGTCAAGCTGCTGACCGGCTGCGACACGGACCGCCTGGCCGTCGAGAAGCAGCGCGGGCTGACCATCGAGCTGGGCTTCGCGCCGTGCCGGATGGCCGACGAGCGGATCGTCGGCATCATCGACGTGCCGGGGCACGTGGACTTCATCCGGAACATGACCGCCGGGGCGCACGGCATCGACGTGGTGGTCCTGGTCGTGGCGGCGGACGACGGCATCATGCCGCAGACACGCGAGCACCTGGACATCCTGACGCTGATGGGCGTGCGGAACGGGCTGGTGGCGGTGACGAAGATCGACCTGGTGGACCCGGAGCTGCGTGGGCTGGTCGTGGAGGAGATCGGCGAGTTCGTGCAGGGCACGTTCCTGGAAGGCGCGGCGGTCTGCCCGATCTCGAACGTCACGGGGGCGGGTTTCGACGGCTTCTTCGCGGCCCTGAACGCCGCGGTGGACGCCTGCGAGGCGCGGGAGCAGATCGGCACGTTCCGGCTGTGGATCGAGCGGCGCTTCCAGATCCGCGGCTTCGGGACCGTCGTCTCCGGCATCCCCAGCAGCGGGGAGGTGCACGTCGGCGACCGCCTGCGCCTGCTGCCGGACGGCGCGACCGGGCGCGTGCGCGGCATGGAGGTCTACGGCGAGGACGCCGAGATCGGGCGGGCCGGCGAGTGCGTCGCCGTGAACGTGGCCGACATCGACGCCGCCCTGCTGGGTCGCGGCAAGGTGCTCTGCGAGCCGGATGCCTGCGAGCCGGTCACCATGGTCGAGGCGGAGCTGTGCCTGCTGGACAGCGTGCCGCAGTCGCTGAGGGACTACGTCGAGGTGCACGTGCACATCGGGACGGCCGAGGCGATGGCCAACGTGGCCCTGCTGGAGGGCCAGGAGCTTATCCCCGGCCAGTCACAGCTCGTGCAGCTCCGGCTTCGCGAGCCGCTCGGGATCGCGGCGGGCGAACGGTTCGCGGTCCGCGGGAGCGTGGCGGGGCTTGCCGGCGGACGCGTCACGACCATCGGCGGCGGGCGCATCCTCGGCACCAGCAACGTCCGCCTGCGCCGCCGGCGGCCCTGGACGCTCCAGATGCTCGCCGAGCGGCGCGGCGCCCTCGACTCGCCCAAGGCGTGGTCGGCCCTGTGCCTGAAGGAGGCGGGGCGGCCGCTGTCGGCGTCCGAGCTGGCGCGGCGCGCCCAGGTGCCGACGCCCAAGCTCGCGCCCATCCTGGAGGAGCTGAAGGCCGACGGCGCCGTTCTCGAGCTGGGGACGGGCGCGCTCCTGCACGGCGACGTACTGATGCGCACGCAGGAGGCGATGGTGGCCGCCGTCATCGAGTTCCACGACGCCAATCCGATGCGCCTGGGCATCGAGCAGGCGCAGCTCGCCTCGCAGGTGGGCGCGCAGGAGCCCCTGGTCGAGAAGGCCGTCGAAGGCCTGCTGGCCGCCGGAAAGCTGGAGCGCCACGGCGAGGTGCTGGGCGTGCCCGGGCGCGGGGCGAGCATGTCACCGGAGGACCGGGGGCTCTTCGAGCGGATCGAGGCGGCCCTGGCCGAGGCGCGCCTCGAGCCGCCGCTGCCGGAGAGCCTCGCCGGGCGCCTCGCCGAGCCCATGGAGCGGATCGAGAAGATGCTCCGCCTGTTGGTAGACGCCGGCACGGTCATCCGGCTGGATCGGAAGGTGGCCATGCACCGCGACGCCGTGGCGGCCGCCAGGCAGGTCCTGCTGGATTTGTTCGCCAAGGCGAACACCTTCGAGACGGTCCAGTTCCGAGACGCCCTCGGCGTCAGCCGCAAGTACGCCGTCCCGCTGCTGGACTACTTCGACACGGTCAAGCTCACCGTTCGCAGCGGCAACCGCCGCCGCCCGGGCGCCGAGGCGAGACGGCTTCTCGGGGAACGCTCCGGCACGTGAGGGCGTCCGACGCAGTGAAAGGACGGAGTATGCCCGAAGTCGACCTGGCCAAGCGCCGGCGGATCATGCAGCGGTCCATCAAGCTGGGGCACTGCATCTGCGACCCGCGGCGGCCCTGCCCGTGTGACGTGTTCAAAGAGGACGGCATCTGCATGTGTGCCGGCGAAAGGCCCCACCCGCAGCCGGGCGAGACCGTTCGGCTCACCGATCTGGTTCACAACGCCGGCTGCGCGTCGAAGATCGCCCCCGGCGACCTGGAGACGGTGCTGAACCGGCTGCCGGCGGTGACGGACCCGGGCGTGCTGAGCGGCATGCCCGCCGGCGACGACGCGGGGATCTACCGCCTGTCCGACGGCACGTGCCTCGTCCAGACCGTCGACGTGATGACCCCGTGCGTGGACGACGCCTACACGTTCGGGCGGATCTGCGCGGCCAACTGCCTCTCCGACGTCTACGCCATGGGGGGCGTGCCGAGGACGGCCCTCAGCATCCTGGGCTTTCCCTCCGAGCGGCTCGACGGCTCGATCATGTACCAGATGATGAAGGGCGCGATGGCCGTCTTCGCCGAGGCCGACGTCGCGCTCATCGGCGGGCACAGCATCAAGGACGAGGAGATCAAGCTGGGCTTCTCCATCACGGGGACGATTCCGCCGGACAAGGCCGTCTCCCACGAGACCGCGCGGGTCGGCGACCGGCTGGTGCTGACCAAGGCGCTGGGGGCGGGGGTGCTGAACTTCTGCCGGCAGATCGGGCGCCCCGGGGGCGACGGGCAGGCCGTCGCCGAGTCCATGGCCACGCTGAACCGCGCCGCGGCCGAGGCCATGAACGAGGTGGGCGTCTCCGCCTGCACCGACGTGACGGGCTTCGGGCTCTTCGGGCACCTCATCAGCATGTGCCGGCACTCGGGCGTGACGGCCCAGGTCTACGCCGATCGCCTGCCGGCCTTCGCCGGGGTGCTGAAGGCGCTGGCCGACGGCGTCGTGCCCGGGGCCGTCGAACGCAACCGCGAGTACGTCGGCGAGGACATCAGCGCCGCCCAGGACGTCGACGAGGCCCGCGTGCACCTGGGCTTCGACGCCCAGACCTCCGGCGGGCTGCTGATGGCCGTGCCGGCAGCGAGATACCAGCCGTTGCTCGACGCGCTGGCGAAGCGCGGCGTGCCGGCCGCCACCGTCGGCGAGATCGTCGCCGAATCGGGCGGGAAGATCGCCGTGACGCTCGCCGGGCAGGACGCCTCCGCCGCGCCCGTCCAGGAGACCGACGACATGCCCAACGGACACGATCCCTTCGAGCGAGACGGCCGCTCAGAGCCGTGCTGCGCCCCGGCCTCCGACGAGGCCCCCCCAGCCGGCGTCGCCGAGGGCGAATCCACGGCCGCCGGGTCGCTCCAGGCCTGGGGCGCGCTCATGCGGTCGGCCGGGCAGGCCGGGCTGCTCGACGAGAAGACCAAGGAGCTGATCAACTTCGCCCTGGTGGTGATGGCGCGGTGCGATCCGTGCTTCGCGGCGCACTACGGCAAGGCGCTGAAGATGGGCATCACGCCCGACGAGCTGGCCGAGGCCGCCTGGTGCGCCGTCGCCATGGGCGGCGCGCCCGTCAAGCTCTTCTACGACGACATGCTGGACCAGGCCGCCAAGGAGGGGCGAAGCTGCTGCTGAGGGGGTCGGTCTGTCGGCCTGTCGGCTACTCGCCGGCGGCCCGGGCCTTGTCGAACTGCTGCTTGATCCAGGCGTCGCGCTTGGCGCGGTAGGGCTTGTCGACGTCCACGTCGATGGCGAAGACGAGCTTGCTGGGGAGGGTCACCTTCTCGCTCTGGTAGACCGCCTTGTCGTTAGCGGCGGCGAAGGGCTTCAGGGCCTCGCGGAAGCGGCGGTCCTCGGCGATCGTCCAGGTCGAGCCCCGCTTGATGGCGTGCTTGTAGTGCTGGCCGAGGGCCTCCTCGGCGTTCTCGGCGGGAAGGCGGCTGGGCAGCCGGAGGCTCGGATACAGCGAGGGGTCCTTGAGGATCTCGCCCATGGCCATGGCGCAGACGGCCCGGCGGGCGCCGGAGACCGGGCTGCTGCCCCACTTGTCGTAGTAGAAGGAGGCGAAGTAGATGTGCAGCGCGTAGCGCCGAGCGGGCGGGGTGCTGTGGTAGAGGGTCGTAAGGTTCGACCGGAAGGACGAGTAGCGATTGAACCGCAGCTTGCCGCGCTCGTCCATGCGGGCAAGCGTCTGCATGGGAAAGCTCGCATAGATCCCCGCCAGCATCAGGTTGGACCAGACGCCGACGCAGGTCATGTCGCCCTGGAGGTAGCCGTATTTGCCAGCGGCGGTGCTGTCCATATCCTCGGGCTTCCACGAGACGGTGATGTCCACGCCGATGCGCATGGGGGTCACCTTGATGCCGCCGTCGCCCTGCGGATCGTAGACCGTCCGGAGCGTCCTGCCCCAGAGCTTCTGGCGGATACGCACCTTCTTCTGTCCCTTCTTGCAGAGGCCCCACCAGGCCGGCCGGCACTCGCCCAGGGCTTGACGCACGTACAGGACGTCGGCCTTCTGCTCCGCGCTGAGCTCGCCCATCCGCTTGGGGGCCTCGCGCAGGGCCTGGCTCAGGTCGTCGAACTTGCCGGTCATGTAGGCGTTGGCGATGCGTTCGTACAGGTGGTCGTCGGCGGCGCGGGCGGGCGCGGCCAGGGCGGCCGTCAGCAGGCACAGGCTCGCCGGAAGGCAGACAGGCGATTTCATGGGGCTCTTCCTGCTCGGGTTGCGGGGGCTTGTGGCTTTCTCACGGCTTCGCATCTCAGGGCGGTGGGGGGCGGAGTTCGTGTCGCTCGCGGGGGATCTCTTGGTACACCCGGCCGGCACCGGCGGGGCGGCCGGTCACCCGCGCCGGCATCCGCCTTCCTCGGGTGGCACGCAAGGCCCCGAGGGGGCACGGAGGCGAATGGGAATCGAACCCACCCGGGACTTTGTTAAGCCCCACACTGGTTTTGAAGACCAGGGGCGCCACCAGGCCGCCAGTCGCCTCCATCTGGCACCGATCATACAGCGCCACCGGCCGGCATTTCAACGGCCCTGCGGCTTCGGCGCGTCCTTCGGGGCGGGCGAGCTGGGCGCGGCCTTGCCGACGGTCGGCCCGGGCGGCTTCGTCTGCTTGGGGCTCCCGGCCTTGGGGGCGGCCTTGGGCCGATCGGGCGGGATCTTGACCTCGGCCCACTTCTCGGGGATGGCCCCGCCGCCGTCGGCGAGGAGCTTCCGGATGGCGGCCTCGGCCTCCTTCGGCCGGCACCCCCAGGGGGCGCCGCGGTTCCAGTAGGCGATCTTGCCGTCGCGGGCGACGACCGCCGTGCCGGCAGGGAAGCCGCCGTAGGTCTTCAGGAACGTCCCCTCCATGGTGTCCAGGACGATGGGGATGGTGAGCTTCAACCCCTTCATGCACTTGTCGGCCGCGATCACACGCTCCTGGAGCGTCTTGTGCTGGGTGATGGCCACCCGCCCGAACCGGGAGCGCCCGCCCGCGGACGACCCGCGGGAGGGATGCGCTTCGCGGATGTAGACCAGCAGGAACTGCACCTTGCCCTTGTACGCCTTGTACAAGGCTTCCACCGCCGGGACCTGGCGGCGGAAGGGGGGTCAGGTGTAGCTCGAGGAGAAGATGCAGACCGGCGCCTTGCCCTTGAAGTCGGAGAGCTTGACTTTCTCCTTGCCGATCTGCCCGACCTGTTCGCCCTTCTCGTTGCGGGTGAACGTGAGGGGGGGCAGCTCGAAGTCCGGCGCAGGCTGGCCGGCCTGAAGTTGCGGGCCCCGCGGCCGGCGATCGCGCGCGGGGCGCTGCGCGGGCTGCGCCAGCGCCGCGCCGGCCCAGGCGGCCAGCGCTGCCAGAGCCAGAAACAGCCAAGGACGCCCTGTGTGTCTCGAGCCAGTCATGCCGCCGGTCTCCTGTCCTCGTCGGGCGGTTACGTTCGGTTCGTGCCTGCTCGTTAGTCTAACACCGGCGGCGGGGGGCGCATTGCCTCTTGTGCGAGAATGGCGCGGAGGCGGGCCGGCCGGGAGAGGTCGAGCGCCGCTGGCGCACGTCGACGGGGGCGCGCAGAGCGGAGGTGTAGGGCGCCGGCTCGCGAGCGACGGGCAGAGCGGCTCAGACGGCCACGGCGGCGGCCTCGGCATCCACGAAGCGAGTCCGGGTGTCGATGAACTGCTCCTCGATGTCGAGGAAGGCGGCGACGATCTCCGGGTCGAAGTGGCTGCCGGACTCCTCGACGATGATGGACTTGGAGACCTCGTGCCCGAAGGCGCTCTTGTAGACGCGCCGGGTGGTCAGGGCATCGTAGACGTCGGCCAGCGCCACGATCCGCCCGCAGAGGGGGATCCGGTCGCCGGCCAGTCCGTCGGGGTAGCCCGTGCCGTCGAATCGCTCGTGGTGGGTGGCGGCGATGTTCCTGGCCATGCGGAGGAAGGTGGCGTCGGGGAACTGCTCAAGGGCGGCGTCGAGGGAGTCGGCCCCGATCCGCGTGTGGGCCTTCATGATCTCGAACTCCCGGTCGCTGAGGCGGCCGGGCTTCAGCAGCACGCCGTCGGGGATGCCGATCTTCCCGATGTCGTGCAGTGGGCTGGTCAGGTAGATCGTGCCGGCGTAGCTTCCCTCGCGGGTGTAGCCGCTCTTGCCGCGGCGGGCGAGCTGCTCGACGAGGGCGTGGCAGTAGCTGCGCACGCGCTCCAGGTGCGCGCCGGTCTCGGGATCGCGCGACTCGGCCAGCTTGGCCATCGAGAACATGGCCAGGTCACGCGTCTCCAGCGCCAGGACGCGTTCTCCGGCGCGGACGCGCATGGCCAGCTCGCCGGGATGGAACGGCTTGGCCATGAAGTCGTCCGCCCCGGCGGACAGGCCCTCCACCGTCTCCTCCGGCGTGCTGTGACACGTCAGCAGGATGATGTACACGTAGCCCGGGAACTGCTCGGCGCGGATGGCGCGGCAGAGGTCCAGGCCGTTCATCTCCGGCATCTCCCAGTCGGTGATCACCAGCCGGCAGACGTTCCCGCGAAGCATCTCGAGGGCCTCGCGCCCGTTGTTGGCGCACTGGACCTCGTGGCCGGCCTGGGTGAGGAACTGGTCGACCGTTTCCTGCCAGGTCTCGTCGTCGTCAACGAAGAGGATGCGCATGGTGTGCCTCCGCTTCCCCAGCCGCTGTCGCGGCCCTGTGGATCGCCCAGGCCTTGACCTTCGGCGCGAAGGCCAGGCAGCGGGCGAGTTCATTTCGGATCGTCTCCACGTGCTCTTCGCAGCCGGTCAGGTCGCCGGACCGGGCCGCGTGCTCGAGGCGTTCGGCCGCGGCGCGGAGGGCCTCGGCGGCGAGGTTCGCCGCGGCGCCCTTGAGGCTGTGGGCGGCGAAGGCGAGCTGCTCGGCGTCGCGGGCGCGGGCGCTGTGCTCGATGGCGTCGAGGTCGCGCCGGGCCTTGTCGTTGAACTTGTCCAGGACCCTCACGAGCAGGTTCGCCTGGGCCATGCCCCGCCGCGCCAGGTCCTCGACGTTAAAGGGCCAGGACTCGTCGGGCTGCTCGGGCGGGTCGATCTCGGCCTCGTCGCTCTCCGGCGGCGCGGACGCGCCGTGGGCGCCTTGCTGCTGTGGGCTGCTGGCCGCGGGATCGGGCCTCGCGGGCGGCGGCGCGGCCCGGGCCGCGGCGCGCGTCTCGTCGTGGTCGGACGGCTGCGCCGGTTCGGGCGCCGCGCCGTCGGGCGCGACCTGCCGACCGATCATCTCCAAGAGCTCTTCGAGCGCAAACGGCTTGGCGAGGTAGTCGTCCATTCCGGCTTCCAGGCAGCGTTGGCGGTCGCCGTTGACGGCGTTGGCCGTCAGCGCCACGATCGGCAGGCGCCCGGTCCGGTCGCCGCGGATCTCGCCGCGCCGCTCGTGCTCCCGGATGCGGCGGGTCGCCTCGAACCCGTCCATCTTGGGCATCTGGCAGTCCATGAGGACCAGGTCGTAGGGCTCGCGGAGGAGGGCCTCGACGGCGAGCCGCCCGTTCTCCACCACCTCGCAGCGGCACCCGGCGTTCGAGAGGGCCTCCAGGGCCACCTCCTGGTTCACCTCGTTGTCCTCGGCCAGGAGGACCCTGGGCTGGATCTTCTGGAGCCCGGCGGCCGCCTCGGCGGCGGCGCTGGCCCCGGCCTCCTCCTCGTCCTGTTCCGCCGGCGAACGCGCCTCCGACGGCACGGCCGACGCCAGGACCTTCAGCAGCTTCGACTGCCGGGCGGGCTTCGTCAGGCACCCCGCCAGGCCGTACTCGCTCATCTCCACCGCGCTGGGCTCCAGCGACATGGACGTGAGCATGATCAGCGCGGTGTCGCGCAGCCTGCTGCTGCACTTGATCTGGCGGGCCAGCTCCAGGCCGTCCATGCCGGGCATGCACATGTCCAGGATCGCCAGGGCGAAGGGGGCGTTGTCGGCCGCGGCCCGGTACAACTGCTTCAGGGCCTCCTCGCCGCTGGTGGCGGTCGCCACGGCGAAGCCCCAGTTGGCCAACTGGGAGGTGAGGATCTCGCGGTTGGTGGCGTTGTCGTCGACGGCGAGGACGCGGACGCCCCGGAAGCGCGAGGGGGGCAGGTCCTCCCGCGGGCGCGAGCCCGGTGCCTCGGGCTTCGCGAAGGACGCCGTGAACCAGAACGTGGAGCCCTTGCCCACTTCGGAGCGGACGCCGATGCGCCCGTCCATCATCTTCGTGAGGCGCTTGGCGATGGCCAGCCCCAGGCCCGTGCCGCCGTAGCGGCGCGTGTGCGAGGAGTCGACCTGGGAGAACTCCTCGAACAGCGCGTCCAGGCGCTGCTCGGGGATCCCGATGCCGGTGTCGCGCACGGCGAAGCGGACGACGACGCGGTCGTCGGCGAACTCCGCCACGTTGACCTCGATGGAGACCTCGCCCTTCTCGGTGAACTTGACGGCGTTGGCGATGAGGTTGATGAGGACCTGGCGAAGCCGGTCGGCGTCGCCGCGGAGACGCTTGGGCACGTCGGCGGCGACGTGGCAGGCCAGCTCCACGTCCTTGTCGGCGGCCCTCTGGCTGAGCAGCTCCGCCGCGTCCTCGACGGTGGCCCAGAGCTCGAAGTCGTCGACGGCGAGCTCCATGCGTCCGGCCTCGATCTTCGAGAAGTCGAGGATGTCGTTGATCAGGCACAGCAGCGCGTTGGCGGACGACTTCGCCACGCGGACGTAGCGGCGCTGCTTCTTGTCCAGCACCGTGCCGCGCAGGAGGTCCAGCATGCCGATCACGCCGTTCATGGGCGTGCGGATCTCGTGGCTCATCCGAGCGAGGAACTCGCTCTTGGCGCGGCTGGCGTTGTCGGCGGCCTCCATCGCCGCGCGCAGCTCGTCCTGCGCCCGCTGGCTCCGGCGGATCATGATCTGGGCATAGACCGCGAACCCGATCAGGGCGGCGAGGAAGGCGAATCGGCTTGTGATCTCCTGGGGATTGCGCCCGAAGAGGTGATGGAACAGGCCCTCGTCCTGAAAGGCGAACAGGTAGACGAGGGCCTCGATCAGCCATAGCAGCAGTGCGACGAAGATCCCCCGCGCGATGAGGGAATCGCCTCTCCGCCTGCGCCGTGTCAGCTCCTGCATCGTTCGCCCCTCTGGCTCATCCGCCTGCCGTATCCTCCGACGTCGTCCTGCCGGTTGGTGGCGGCCGTGACGGCGCCCCATGAGCCCCGCGACGCAGGGCGATCGGGTGTTCCCGTCCGGGCTGGCTCCCCATGCGACACGTGCCACGGCCTATGACCGTATCGGCCCGGCGGGGGGCGCTCTTGAGTAGGGCGGGGGCCTTTTGGCCGGGGAGCGGACCATATCGTATGTTGCCTTGGAATCCGGGAACGTCGGGAAGAAAATCCCCCACCTTCCTAAAGTTGGGTGCTGGATTGACGATGGACATATTGCGCGGGGTTACACCGCCATGCCGTCGTTGAGCGCAGGAGCAGACCCAAACGAGGAGCTTTGTGATGGACGGGAAAAAGAAACAGGGCTTTACGCTTGTCGAGCTGGCTGTCGTGGTGGTCATCATCGGAGTGCTGGCGGCCTTCGCCGTGCCGAGGTTCTTGTCGTCCGTGGAGCGGTCCAAAGCGGCCGAGGCCTTCAACTACCTCTCCGCCATCCAGGCCGCCCAGGAGCGGTACCACGCGCGCCAAGGCACCTATGCGGCCCTGGTGACAGACCTCGACATCAAGATGGCGGCGAGCAAGTACTTCACCACCGGGGTGGTCGCAGCCGGCAGCACGCTGAGCCTGGAGGACTCCTGGTCGCTGACGCTGACGCGCACGGGGGCGTCGGCCGGCTACGGGGCCTACACCGTGACCTTCACCGAAGAAGGGTACGATCCCAACGGCAGCACGATCTCCGGCCACGACGACATCAACCCGATGCAGACGTGACACGGCGGATCGGCGCGGGAGGAGACTGACAGCAGTTGGGAAGGAGAAGCGCCATGGAGCGTGGGAGGAACGGCTTCACACTGGTTGAGCTGGCCGTGGTCGTGGTGATTATAGGGGTGCTGGCGGCTTTTGCCGTTCCCAGGTTCCTGGCGTCGGTCGAGCGTTCGAAGGCGGCGGAGGCCTTCAATTACCTTGCGTCGGTCCAGGCGGCCCAGGAGCGCTACCACGCGCGCCAGGGCACGTATGCGGCCCTGGTGACCGATCTGGACATCAGGATGACCGCCCCGAAGTACTACACGGTGGGTGCGGTTGCGCCCGGCAGCACATTGGACCTGGAGGACTCCTGGTCGCTGACGCTGACGCGCACCGGGGCGTCGGCCGGCTACGGGGCCTACACCGTGACGTTCACCGAAGAGGGATACGACCCCAATAGCAGCACGATTTCCGGGCACGATGACATCAACCCGATGCAGACGTAACGTCACGCATCGTGGGGGAACCACCCAGAGCAACGGGAAAGGAGAAGCACCATGCAGCGAGGAAGGCACGGCTTTACACTGGTCGAGTTGGCGGTAGTGGTCGTGATCATCGGCGTACTGGCGGCGTTCGCCGTGCCGAGGTTCCTGTCCTCCGTAGAGCGATCCAAGGCGGCGGAGGCCTTCAACTACCTCTCGGCCATCCAGGCGGCCCAGGAGCGGTACCACGCGCGCCAGGGCACCTACGCCGACGACACGGTTAAGCTCGACATCATGATGAGCGCGAGCAAGTACTTCACGGCCGGGGCGGTCGCGCCCGGCAGCACGGCGAGCCTGGAGGACTCCTGGTCGCTGACGCTGACGCGCAGCGGGGCGTCGGCCGGCTACGGGCAGTACACCGTCACGTTCACCGAGGAGGGGTACGATCCGAACGGCAGTACGATCTCCGGGCACGACGACATCAACCCGATGCAGACGTAGCATCGCGGCTGGCGCCCTTGACGGGGACGTACGGGGAGCACGGCAATGCAGAGGAACACACGAGGATTCACGCTGGTCGAGCTGGCGGTGGTCGTAGTGATCATCGGCGTCCTGGCAGCCTTTGCGGTGCCGAGGTTTTTGGCCTCTGTGGAACGGTCCAAGGCGGCCGAGGCGTTCAACTACCTCTCCTCGGTCCAGGCGGCCCAGGAGCGGTACCACGCGCGCCAGGGCACCTACGCCGACGACACGGTTAAGCTCGACATCAAGATGACCGCACCGAAGTACTTCACGGTGGGCCTGGTCCTGCCGGGCAGCACGGGCGACCTGGAGGACTCCTGGTCGGCCACGCTGACCCGCCAGGGCGCGTCCGCAGGCTACGGCGCCTACACGGTGACCTTCACCGAGGAAGGCTACGACTCGGTCAACAGCACGATTTCGGGCCACGCGGATATCAACCCGATGCAGACCTAGGGTTCTGTCTCGAGGCCGGCGCTCTGTGGAAGCGCCTCCCAGGACAGGACACGACATCGAATGCGAAGGCGGCGGTCCCAACGGGGCCGCCGCTGTGCCTGGGGCCCCGCCGGCGGCATGGACGAATCCGTGCGTCCGATCCCGGCGAAAGCGCCGTATGGTGCTCAACCGCCGACCCGGTCGGACCGATGATACGAGACGGAGACGCACGGCCTTCCCGGCAGGCAGGAGCAGGACAATGGAGAGGCAGGGGCGGGGCTTCACGCTCACCGAGCTTGCGGTGATCCTCGGCTTGCCCTCCGCCGGTCGGGCCGCGCCACAGCGCGGCCACGCCGGGCAGGGAACCCGGGGCGGCGGCGTCGCCGAACGGGACATCAGGTTGACGCCGCGGACGGCACGACCTTGAGCCATAACGACATCGAACCGACGCAGGTCCGGGCAGCGGGTCCCTCACAGCGCAGCGAACCGGACACGGGGTGCGGCGGAGGGTACGAAAGGGCAGACGCGACGGCGTGCCGGGCCTCGGGCCCGGCCGGAGACGCCAAGGTGTCGGGCAGTCAGGCAAAACTCCATTGGGGCCACGCCGTGGGGGCCTACCTCCGGCAGGACCGGATCGTCCTGACGGAGGTGGGCAGCACACCGGCGGGGACGGCCGTACTGCGCCGGCACGTCCAGACGGTCAACAGCGATGGGCCAGCCCAGTCACTGCGGCAATGGCTGGAGACCCATCTGACGCCCAGGCAGCGGCGGCACGTGCCGGTCTGCATCGGCATCGGCGCCGAGCGCGTGCTGTTCACGACCCGGTTCCTCGACGACGAGCAGCGCAAGGGGCAGGTCTCGCCCTATTCGGTGCTGGAGGCGTGCGGCGCGCTGCACGCCTGGAACAAGGACGACGCGGCGGCCGACTGCACCAAGACCAAGCTCCCCGGCGGCGTGGCGTGCAGCGTCGCGGCGGTCCGGCGGGAGCTGGCCGACGAGCTCCTCGGCGTCCTGCGGGAGGCGGGGGTCCGCTCGGCGCGGTTGGAGCCGGCCCCGTGGTCGCTGCTGCGGGCCGCCGATCGCCACGCCAAGCCCCCCAAGCGATGGAAGCTGACGGTCCGCGTCCTGCTGGACGAGGCCGACGGGCTGGCCATGCTGGTCGTTGCGGACCGCCCGGTGCTGTGGCGCCGCTTTGCCGTGGACGAGCGGGCCGCCGCCCTGTCGGTCACGTCGGCGATCCGCGCCCTCCAGATCTACGCCCGCCAGGCCTTCCACACCCGCGCCTTCTCGGGCGTGTTCCTCCAGGGATCGCTCCGGGAGGGTCTCGTCGAGCGCGTCCGGGACGAGACCGGGATGGAGGTGCTGGGCGCCGGCGGCGAGGGCCCCACCGACGGGCAGTACAGCCTGGCGTTGGCCCTGTCGGCCAAGGAGGGCAAGGACGACGAGCTGGACCTGTTGCGGGAGCTTCGTCCGCCGCCGAGCATCCGGGAGATCCTCCCGTGGAAGCTGGCGACGTTGATCCTGTTCCTGGGCGGGTGCATGACCTTCCTGCTCTGGAGCGAAGCGGCCGGTCTGGCCACCCAGTGCGAGCGGCTCGAGCGGCAGGACGTCTCGCGCGCGTGGGCCCGGCCCCTGTCGACCCAGGCCATCCGCAACGAGCGCAAGGTTCTGGCGGCGGAGGTCGGCGCGGTGCGGAAGTTCCTCGCCACGCGCATCATCTGGAGCGACTACCTTCGGGACATGCCGACGCGCCTGCCCCCCAACACGTGTCTGTCCAGCCTGAACGCCTGCTGCGAGCTGGCGGACATGGGCAAGAAGAAACAGAAGCGAAAGGCCAACCAGTCCATGACGCTCCGCGGCATGGCGCGCTACTCGGAGCGCACGCAGACCCCCCGGGACATCGACATGCTGCTCGAATCGCTGCGACACATGGAACTGCTCCAGCACGACTTCCCCCTGGTCCGGCTCGCCGAGATCAAGTGGCGCAAGGAAGGGAAAAGCGAGATCGCCATGTTCACCATTCTCGCCCAGCCCAAACAGGGAAACAAGGGCAAGTAGCGCCCGCGCCGCCGCGGACGCTCGGCCAAGGCACGCGATGGAAACCGGACTCGACAAGGAAAAGCTGCTCCACTACAAGGCCCTCGTCCTGAAGCACCTGGGCGAGCCGTCGAAGCTGCGCCTGGTGGTGGTCTGCGGGTTGGTGCTGCTGTCGATGGCGGGCGCCTACGTGCCGCTTTCGGGGCGGATCACCGAGCGCCGCGCCCGCCTGGCCGAGAAGAAACGGCGGCTCGACGCCATCCGCGAGGTGGAGGCCCTCCGCAGCGAGGTCAACTCCTTCCGGGGGCGGATCCCCAAGGGCGCCGACACGAACGACTGGGTCCGGTACGTCCTGGGCGGCCTGCGGGAG
This sequence comes from uncultured Planctomycetaceae bacterium, assembly GCA_964642165.1. Taxonomy (GTDB): domain Bacteria; phylum Planctomycetota; class Phycisphaerae; order SM23-33; family SM23-33; genus CAYRVX01. The sequence continues at coordinate 33,863 of CAZXOC010000008.1, forward strand.
GCTCGCGTGAAGCTCCGGGACATGGCCTCCAAGCCCCCGTACCGGGTCGGGTGCTACCGCACGGTGACCCTGTCGGTCGAGGTCGAGGGGACGTACGAGGAACTGAAGCAGTTCATGGAATGGCTGGAGCAGTCGGACCGACTGCTGCGCGTGGACTCGGCGCGGCTGGAGAAGCAGTCCGACTGTCTCGTCATGAGGGTGGTCCTGCTGGGACTGGCGCACAAGAATGGTAAGCCGACTTGACAAACTCGCGCCCTACCTGGCGATGCTGCTGTTCGGGTACCTGGCGTACTCGACGACCACGGAGCGGGGCCTCCGCGCCGCCGGCAGCAAGCAGGCGCCGGTGGTGGGCAAGACGCTGCTGGAGCCGACGCTGACGGAGCCCGTGGCCGGGGCCAGCCCGGTCGGACGAGACCCCTTCGAGGTCGAGTGGGCGAGCTACCGCGGGCGCGCGCCGGCGCCGCCGAAGCCGAAGCCGAAGCCGAAACCGCGGGCGCCGGCGTCCCAGCCGGCGTCCCAGCCGGCGACGGCGCCGGCGACCCAGCCGGTCGAGCAGGAGCCCCCGGCGCTGCCCAAGCGATTCACCGCCGTCATCACGGCCAACCAGTTCCAGATGGCCATCATCGACGACTTCCTCTACAAGCCCGGCATGCTGGTCGGCGGGGACGATCCCCAGCGCTGCTGGCGGGTGGAGACCATCGAGCGCAGCCGCGTCACGCTGCGCTTCGGGGACCTTCGGCGGACGTTGACCATTTCGGAGGACCGCGGCGCGTCGCCCGCACCCCGCGGAGGTCCCTGACGGGAGGAGACGGCATGAGCGAGACCTTCGTCGCCGATCAGCCGCTGCTGGTCCAACTGCTGCTGGACCGCGGGCTGCTGGCGGAAGAGGACCTGCGGGAGGTGCATAAGGCTCTCAGCCAGTCGACCGGCCCCGTCGAGACGGCGCTCATCCAGGCCCAGCTTGCCGCCGAGGCGGACATCGCCCAGGTCTACGCCGACCACCTCCGCCTGCCGGTGATCCACGAGGAGACGCCGCTGGCCCCCGCCCGGGAGCTGGCCGAACTCGTCGGCGAGCGGATCTGCCGCGAGAAGCTCGTCGTGCCCCTCTCGCGCGACGAGGGGACGCTGGAGGTGGCCTTCGCCAACCCCACCGACCTGAACACGCTGGAGCAGATCCAACTGCTCACCGGGCTGGTGATCCGCCCCGTCGTGGCGCCCCAGGGGATGATCGAGACGGCCGTCGGCGACCTGTTCGGCAAGCGCGACTTCGTCAAGGAGATCACCACCGAGGCGCGGACCGAGCAGCAGCGGGCCCCCGCGCCCGAGCCCGAGGACGTCGTGGAAGAGGTCGTGGACCTCGACCGCCCCATCCCCAAGGGGCGCGACGGGCACGTGATCCGGCTGGTCAATCACGTCCTCTCGACGGCGGTGAAGAGCCGCGCCAGTGACATCCACGTCGAGCCGTTCGAGAACAGCATGAAGGTCCGCGTGCGGATCGACGGGCGCCTTCAGGAGATCTCGCCCCCGCCGAAGAGCATGTACGTGCCGATGATCAGTCGGCTGAAGATCCTCGCCCGAATGGACATCGCCGAGCGACGCGTGCCGCAGGACGGCGCGATCGCCCTGAGCGTCGGGTCCAAGCGCGTGGACATCCGCGTGAACACCATCCCCACCGTCTACGGGGAGAAGATGGTCATGCGGATCCTCTCCAAGGGCGAGATCCCCCTGAAGCTGACCAAGCTGGGCTTCAGCGCGAAGCAGGGCGAGGATTTCGAGCTCGCCGCCGCCAGCCCGCACGGGCTGCTGCTGGTCACCGGGCCCACCGGCAGCGGAAAGTCCACCACCCTCTACGCCGTGCTGAACATGCTCAACAAGCCCGACCTCAACATCGTGACCGTCGAGGACCCCGTCGAGTACAAGTTCGAGGGGCTCAACCAGGTGCACGTGCGCCCGCAGGTGGGGCTGACGTTCGCCTCGGCGCTCCGCGCGTTCCTCCGGCAGGACCCCGACATCATCATGGTCGGCGAGGTCCGCGACCAGGAGACGGCCCAGATCTGCCTCCGGGCGGCCCTGACGGGCCACCTCGTCCTGTCCACCCTGCACACGAACGACGCGCTGGCGGCGGTCAACCGGCTCGTGGACATGGGGGCCGAGCGGTTCCTGCTGGCCTCGGCGCTTCGCTGCCTGGAGGCCCAGCGCCTCGTCCGCAAGCTCTGCGACCAGTGCAAGGAGGCGTACACGCTGGACGGGGAGACGGCCGTCAAGTGGGGGCTGGACCTCCAACGCCCGTACTACCGCGCCGCCGGGTGCCCCGCCTGCCGCGACAGCGGCTACGCCGGGCGCGTCGGGCTCTTCGAGGTCATCCGCATCGCCCCGGCCGTCCGCGACCTGATCGGGCGCGGCGCCTCCCTGCCGGAGCTGCAAAGCGCCGTGCGCCAGCGGGACGTCAAGCTGCTGGCCGATTCCGGCCTCGACAAGGTCCGGGAGGGCGTCACGAGCCTGGAGGAGGTCCTGAGCGTCTGCCTGACGGAATCCGGCGAGGAGTGAGCGTGACCCAAGCCGCGACAACTTCGCTGACGGGCCGGGGAACCACGTGGATCCAGCGGCACATCCGCACCTCGGCCAAGATGCACTCCCGCGTCAAGGGCGAGGACAAGCTGCTGTTCTTCCAGCAGCTCACGACCTTGCTGACGGCCGGCACGCCGCTGCTGGACGCCTTGCGGATCGTCGCGGCGCAGGCCCAGAGCCAGAAGATGCAGGCCGTCGTCCGCACCATCGCCGATCGCGTCGCCGGCGGGCTGTCGCTCAACCAGGCCGCCGCCGACTTCCCGAAGGTCTTCGACCGCCAGTGGATCGAGGTCATCAAGACCGGCGAGATCAGCGGCCAGCTCGGCGAGGTGCTCACCAGCCTGACCGGCTACATCACGGCGGCCCGCCAGATGCGCGCCAAGCTCATCTCGGCGATGATCTACCCGTGCATCCTGGTGGTGGTCGCCGTGCTGGCCGTCGTCGTGATGCTCTGGAAGGTCGTGCCGACCTTCGCCGACTTCTTCAAGGAGTTCGGCTCCGAGCTGCCGGAAATCACCCAGGCCGTCATCGACCTGTCCGACTTCCTCCAGGCGAACGGCCTGTTCCTGCTGGGCGGGGCCGTCGCCGCCGTCGTGGCCCTGCGCTACTACCTCCGGACGGAGGGCGGCAAACGCCTCTTCGCGCAGGTCGGGCTGACGACGCCCATGATCGGCGAGTGCATGGTGCAGACCGCCATGGAGCGGTTCGCCACGAACCTGGTGCTGCTGCTGCGCAGCGGGCTGCCCCTGCTGGAGGCGATCGTCTCGCTCAAGGGCGTCTTCCAGAACAACACGGTCTATCGCGACGGGCTGAGGCGCGTCGAGCAGCGCGTCGCGGGCGGCGGCGGGCTCGCGGCGGCGCTGGAGGAGTCCGGGCTCTTCACGCCCCTGATGGTCAGCATGGTGCGCGTGGGAGAGGAATCGGGGCAGTTGGCCGACGTGTTGGAGGAGGTGGCCGCCTACTACCGCAGCCGGGTCCAGGCGCTCGTCTCGCGCCTGACGGGGATCGTCGAGCCGCTGGTCATCCTGCTCATGGGCGTGACGGTGGCCGTGATCCTGATGTCCATCTACCTGCCCATGTTCCAGATCGCCTCCGGGCCGCGCTGAGGCCCGCGCCGGACGAATTGCGGGGACAGAACCATGTTGCCAAGCGAACGACGGCGGTACGAACGCGTGCCCTTCTCGACGGAGCTGACCGTGATCGACGCGAGGGATCGAAGGCGGTACAAGGGCTGGAGCATCGACCTGAGCCTCGGGGGGATGAGCTTCTTCGCCGAGCGCTTCCTCCAGGCGGGCTCGCGCATCGCGATCCTGGCCCGCCTGCCCGGCTCGCGGGACGGACCCGCGACGCCCGTCGAGGCCACCGTCCAGTGGTCGCGCGTCGAGGCCGACGGGGCCGTCATGGGCGCCGAGTTCACCCAGGCCCTCAGCAACGCGTTCCAGCCGCAGTTGTACGAGGCGTTGTGCAGCGTGTAGGTGGCCCCGCTGCCCGCCGGAGGTGTTCGGGATGCAGAAGCCGCGTCGACATGAGCGGATCTACCTGTTGGCGGACGTCGCCGTCCAGCCCAACGACAAGCGCCCGCAGCGTTTTGCGGCGGAGATGTTCAACATCTCCAAGTCCGGCGCGGCGGTCTTCAGCCGGCGGCACTTCACGCCCGGCGAGATCGTCGGCGTGGAGCTGAACCTGCCGACCGGCGCGGGACGCCGGCGCGCGTTCATGCTCTACGGGACGATCCGGCACGCGAAGGTCCAGCCGGAAGGCAACGTGCTCGGCATCGAGTTCGTCGTGGCGGAGGACGCCGGCGACTACGAGGACTTCGAGCGCTACATGGAGAAGCGCACGGACCTCGTCGGCGGGCGCCGCGGCGGGTTCACCCTCATCGAGGCGTGCATCGCCATGACCGTCATCTGCCTGCTGGTCACCATGGGCATCCCCCTCTACACGCGGGCGGTGGAGCAGTCCCGCCTCGACGTGGCCTCGGCCAAGCTCCGGACGATCTGGTCCGCCCAGCGGGTCTACTGGCTGGAGCACCGCAGCTACGCCGGGGGGCTGGGGCCTCTCGATGCCATGGACCTGCTCGATCCCTCCGTCGTCGCCAGCCAGGGCTCGCCGGACGCCGTCTACGTCTACCAGTTGATCTACGCCGACGAGGATTCCTTCCTGGCCCGCGCTGCCCGCAACGGCAGCACCAGTTGGACCGGGCAGATCGAGATCGACGAGGTCGGCAGCATGACGGGCCTCGTCAACGGCCCGAACGGCCAGCAGCTCGCCCCGACGCCGTGAGTCGGGGCGCCGACAACGCGGGAGGGCAGCGCTGTGGACAGTGGCTTCGGGAAGGACGCGCCCGGCGACAGGCCGTTTTCCGGCCGGCGGCGCCCGCGCGCGGGCTTCACCTTCCTGGAGCTCCAGGTGGCGCTGACGGTCCTGATGGCCGGGCTGTTCAGCATGGTCTGGCTGCTGACCGTCCAGAGCCGCCAGATGGGCCGCGCCGAGGCGTGGTGCCGGCCCGATCCGACCTACTACGTCGTCAGTCACACGAGCATGTGGCTGCGCAAGTTCGAGGCCGCCGCCGAACTGAAGAGCGAACCCGGCCAGGAGCCCTGGACGCCGCCCGTCTCGGGGACGAAGCAGTACGACGTCCTCGTCCAGACGTGCACCGAGGACGACGGCAACAGCATGACGCTCGACGTCCTGCTTCAGGACGCAGGGAGTTGACATGATCGCGGCGCGGAGCCGTGGGCAATCCGGCTTCACCTTGTTGGAGCTGCTTATCGCGGCGACCCTCTCCGTGGTCCTGACCCTGATCACCGCGCACTTCTGGAGCTACTTCTCCAGGCAGTTGACCGACCTGAACGCCCGCGCCCGGGTGGCCCAGGAACTCCGCCTCGCCGTCAACAGCATCCGCCGGGACATGGGCCCGGCCGTCGGCGCCACGGCCGTCGATACCGACCAGATGCTCCTCTGTCTGGACGGGGGCGACGTGCCCAACGGCACGGCCGAGTGGGGCGACCCCGACACGCTCGTGACCTACGCCCTGGTGGGGGGGCAGCTCGTTCGCCAGGACGCCTCGGCGGGCACGGTGGTCGTCGTGGCCGACCACGTCGCGGACTTCACCGCCCAGGACCTCACCGAGTCGCTTCGCCAGATGACCGTCACCGTCACCCGGGACGACATCTCCCGGCAGGTGACGCTGCTGTGGAGCAAGCCGTGACCGCGCGACCCCGACGCACCGGCCACGCCCTCGTCGGCACGATGATCTTCCTCGTGCTGAGCATGCTCCTGTGGACGGCGTCGTACCAGCAGGCCGCCTCTCAGCTTCGCGTGGAGAGCGCCCTGCGGCTCCGCACGGAGCGCGCCGACCGGGTCAAGAAGGCCGCCGCCTGGAGCCTGGACCTGCTGGAGACGGGCGAGCCGCCGCTGACGCCCGGCCTGTCGCACCGATGCCGCGTGGTCCTCGACGGGCAGACCTACCTCGTGACCTACCTGCGGACGGCCGGCGACCCGCTGACCTACGTCCTCGACATCGAGCTGAAGGACCCGAACTACGTCGACTACCCCCTCGCCCCGAACTCCTTCGGGACGTGAGGAGGGCGCCCCGGCCTGCGGGCGACGGGATCAGCCGCTGCCGACCCGCCCCACGCGCGGTGCCCGCCGCGCCAACTGGAACAGGTACCGCACTCGGGCGGAGTACGTGCCCCACACGCGCAGCCGCGCGTCGTCCCGGCGGGCCTCCGGCGCCAGCCAGAGGTCGCCCTGCGCCTCCCGCGATTCGCAGAAACGCCGCGCCTGCTCGATCGAGCACGCCGAATCGCTCTCGCCCTGGACCAGCAGGAACGGGCGCGGCGCGAAGCCGTCCACCGTCGCCTCGAGCCCGGCGCCGAACAGGTCGCGCCCGATCGCCATCGAGGCGAACAGCAGCGAGGCCCGGCGGACGTAGGGGCCCAGGAGGCCCGGCAGCCGGGCGATGCCCCGCCTCAGGATGCAGCCCTCGCCCGAGAACGGGTTGTCGAGGATGACGGCCTCGATGCGCCGGTCCCTCGCGGCGGCGAAGGCGACGGCCCCCGCCCCCTCCGCCACGCCGAGTGCGAAGACGTGTCGGCTCTGCCTCGGCCGGCACCACTTCAGGTACCGCGCCGCGCCGAGGACGGCTTGGGCTTCCGTGCTGCCCAGGCCGCGCACCCGCCCCCGGGTGCCCGTCGGGCCCAGGAAATCGAAGAACAGCACGTTGTATCCGGCGCGCCGGACCATCTCGACGTACCCGAGCGTCGAGGCCCGCCACTGCATGCGCCCGGGCACCAGGACCACCGTGGCGTCGGAGTCGCCCCCCGCGGCCGGCACGTACCAGCCCGAAACGGCGCCGCCGTCGGCGCCCGTGAACCGGACGGCCCGGCACGCCGGGCCCAACTGCACGTTCGGATCGGTGTCGTCGAGGACCCGCAGCGAGTGGGTCAGGAGCGTCCCCGCCATGTACGGCGCCGCAACGGCCAGCACGACGGCCATGCGCAGCAGGGCCCGCAGCACGTACAGCCGCCGCGGCGCCGAGGCGGGTCCGCTCAGCCCCAGCCCGATCGAAACCAGCTTCTTCACCCCGTGATCCAGCAGCGCGACGATCAGCCCCATCGACGCCAGGAAGCAGGTCGCCACGGGAACTTCGGTCCAGTGGAAGCGCAGGTGCGGGCTCGTCCGCGTCAGGGCGACCTGGCAGGCGACCACCAGCGCCGACGGCGCGGCCAGGTAGACGATGTGGCGCAGCCGCAGGCGGCTCAGCAGCGCCGGTCGCAGCAGGACCGCGTACGCGAGGACGACCGGCGCCGCCGTCATGTGCACGATGCCCCAGGGCGAGGCGCACCACCGCGCCGCCGCCGCCAGCGCGGCGCCCGCCGCCGCGAGGAACACCACGCGCCGAACGCCAACCGGTGTGCGGAACACGCCTGCTCCCTCCGTCACGCCTCCCACGAGGCCGTTCCCTCCTGTCATCGAGGTCGACTGCAACCCCTTTTGTACCACGGGCCGGCGAATCCGTCAATCGGCGCGGACGCTCACAGCCGGCGTTCCATGCCCTGATGGACGGCGAAGCACTCCGTGCCGGCGTCCCGCGCGGCGAGCAGCTCGCCGCAGGCGGCGACGATCTCGTCCACCTGGTCGTCCGACCGGTCCTGGTTGTGGTGGAACAGCCCCAGCGCCCGGACCTCGGCCGCCAGCGCCAGCTCCGCCGCGTCGGCGTACGTGGAGTGCCCCCACGCTCGCGTGTGCCGGTACTCCTCCGGCGTGAACTCCGCGTCGTGGATCAGCAGGTCCGCCGCCCGGCAGAACCGCACGTAGTCGTCGAACGTGCCCCCGTCCTCGTGGCGGTACCGCAGCTCGTTGTCCGTCAGGAAGACCAGCGACCGCCCGTCCTCCTCGAAGCGGTACCCGAGCGCCTTGTTGGGATGGCTCGCGTGCGTCGGGGTGATCGACAGCCCGCCCACCGAGAACGTCTCCTCGCAGTCGGCGTGGAACACCACCTCCGCGTGCACGTCCTCCAGCGGCACGGGGAAGTTCGGCGGCGACATCGTCTGGGAGATCATCTCCTTGATCGAGGACTGGGCGCACGGGCAGCCGAATACCTCGATGCGCCAGGAGTCGCGGTACAAGGGCCCGAAGAACGGGAACCCCAGCAGGTGGTCCCAGTGCGCGTGGGTGAAGAGCATCCGCACCCGGCGGGTCTCCTCCGTCAGGAGCTGCTTGCCCAGCCTGCGGATCCCCGAGCCGGCGTCGACGACGATCACGTCGCCGGAGCGGTTCCACAGCTCCAGGCACGTCGTGTCCCCGCCGTAGCGCAGGTACTCCGGTCCCGAGACGGGTATCGAGCCTCGAGCGCCCCAGCAGCGAATCCGCATCGACCTTCTCCTTGCACCGGGCCCGGCCCGGCGCACGTCTCGCCGGAGCACCTCGGGCCACCGGTCCATCGTAGCCGGGCACGCGCCGTCCGGCAACCGCGGGACTCAACCGCCGGGCGCGCGGCCCGGCGCCGCCGCCAGCCGCCGCAGGCGCCTCGCCGTGGCGACCAGCGCCCGGACGTTGTGGTAGGCCGCCTTCCAGACGTTCGCCTTGCCGTCGCTGAGGACCCGCCCGTCCGGCGTGGTCGTGGCGTGCCACCCGCCGTGGCGGTGATCCACCATGTGCTCGTCGATGAACCGCCACTGCTGGACGAACGCCCGCCAGTAGCGGCTCGTCTCGTCGCCGAAGTGCTCGTGCATCAGCAGCAGGACGTGGAGCCCCTCGGCCTGCACCCACCAGGACTTCCGGCGGTCGTGGTCCGCCGACGTCGCCGTGCCCTCGTAGAAGAACCCGCCGTGCTCGGTGTCCCAGCCGTATTCCAGCGAGTGGTCCACCAGGTTGCTGATCACCGCCAGCGTCCGCGGGTCGGCCGCCTCGCCGAGGGCCTCCGCCGCCTCCAGCAGCAGGAAGGCCGTCTCCACGTCGTGCCCGAACGAGTCGCCGTACGGCAGCGGGCGCCAGTCCGGCGTGAAGTACTGGTTCAGGCATCCCGGCTCGACCGCGATCCGGTCGCGAACCACCGACAGCATCTCCGCCAGACGCGCCCGGAGCTGCGCGTCCGGCCAGACGCCGTACAGCTCCGTCAGCGCCTCGAGCATGTGGATGTGGGCGTTCATCGACTTGTACCCGTACAGCGTGCCGATCGCGCTGCGGCGCCGGGCGACGGGGCGGTCCGGATCGGCCAGGATCGGCCGCCCGTCACGCGTCAGCGACTCGAAGTACCCCCCGTGGGCGACGTCGTGGGCGTGCTGCTCCCACCACCGGTAGGCCTTGACGGCCAGCAGCACCGTGCTCTCGTCGCGCGTGGCGCGGTAGGCCCTCGCCAGGGCGTAGATGCCGAACGCGTTGCCGTAGAGCAGCTTCTGCCGGGCGTCCGGCATCGGCTGGGCGAACGTCTCCGGCAGGGCCCAGTAGAACCCGCCGTGCTCGCCGTCCCACAGCTTCGCGCCCAGGTAGTGCACGCCGTGGCGGACGATCGGCAGGTACGTCTTCGCCAGCTTGGGATGCTCGACCGCGATCGTCGCCGCCACCCACGTCTGCCGGGCCTGGTAGACGACGGACTTGGGGTTCTCCCTGCCGCGCCGCCACCGGCGACCGAAGTTCGCGTAGAAGCCCCCGGCCGGGTCCACGCACCGCGGAAACCACGCCGGCAGGACGTTGCTCAGCAGGTGCCCCTCGACGTCGTCGGCCAACCGCCGGTACGTCTCGACGGTCGGCGCCGCGGGATGCGCCGTTCGCGCCGGCGGCAGCGCGCAGCCGCCCGCCACCATCGCCAGGGCCGCCAGCATCGCCCTTCGAAGTGCTGCCATGTCCCACCTCGCTTTCACGCCCGGCCATGATAGCCGTCCCGAACGCCGGCGCAAAGGCGGGGGGGCCGACGCGCCTTACGTGCCGCGGGCCCTCCTGCGGAGCACGCCGACCAGACCGCCCGCCGCCAGCAGGAGCAGCGTGGCGGGTTCGGGGACGCGTGCGGCGTACAGCTCCATCGCACCGGCCGGGCCGACGTCCGACAGGAAGACCACCGTCGAGCCGTCGGGGCTGAGCTCGAACTCGTAGATGAACGCGCCGGCCGGCAGCGGGTCGTTCAGGAGCATCGCCTCGCCGCCGGTCACGGGCACGGCGTACAGCGCGTCCAGGATGATGTCGTCGTCGTAGGCGCCCTCGCCGTACTGCGACCCGACGCCGAAGACGACGTGGCGCCCGTCCGCGGTGATGCGGAAGTCCTCCCGCACGACCTGGCCGTCCTCGCCGCCGGGCGGGACGCAGAGGGGCAGGATCGCGCCCCCGTCGAGCCACGCGGCGTACAGCCCGTTCGTCGCCGACCCGCCGTGGCCGCCCACGCCGTACACCAGCCATTGGCTGTCGGGGGTGATGGCGAACGGCCAGACGTCGGCGAGGCTGCACGGATCGCTGAGGAGGCGCCCGACGCCGCCCCCGGGCGACGCGGCCCACAGGGCCCACGGCTGCCCCGCGCGGCGGCGGCCGCGGTAGACGATGAACCGGCCGTCGGGGGTGGCCTCGTACTCGTAGCCGACGCCCCCGCCGGACTCGAACGGGCCGCCGACCTTCTCCACCGTGCCCCCGTCGATGTGCGCGCTGTAGAGCTCGTACTTGCCGGCGACCTCCTCGTCCGCCCGGTAGACCACGGTACCGCTGTCCGGCGTGACGAGCATCGACTGGACCCGCCCGCCGTCGACCAGCGGGCCGCTGATCTTCCACGGCGTGCCCCCCGCCACCGGCACGCTGTAGAGCTCGTACGGATCGTGGTCGCCCAGGCGGGCCCGGTAGACGACGCGCCCGCTGTCCGGCGCGACGGCCCAGCCGGCAACCCACTCGTCTCCGCCCAGGAACGTGTGGAGGCGGAAGGCGGGGTCCGATCCGTCGATGGGCACGCTGAAGAGCGTGGGGGTCAGGTCGGTCTCCTGCGTGGCCTGGTAGATGACGCGCTGCCCGTCGGGCGTGATCTCGAACCTGCTGGAGTAGATGCTGCCCGAGCTGCCCATCGGCCCGTTGAGCACCACCGTCGCGGCGCTGCCGTCGATCGGCATGCTGAACAGCTCCTTGCGCCCCCCCGGGCCGAACGGGCCGCAGTAGACGATCCGCCGGCTGTCCGGCGAGACCCGGCAGCCGTACCACAAGCCGCCCGGCGGCGGGTCGACCAGCAGCCGCCACGTCCCGCCCGCGGCGGACGCGGCGTACAGCTTCCGGGCGCCGTCGCCGTCGGAGTCCGCGAAGGAAAGGAACTCCTCGCCGTCGGGCGTGAACATGCCGTCGCCGTAGCCCGACGGCACCGGGGGATGGAGCTTCACGGATGTCCCGCCCGCGATGGGCACGCTGAACACCTCGTAGACGTCGGGGTCGTCCCGGTTGGCCCGGTACGCCACGTGCCGCCCGTCGGGAGAGATCTGCCCGCCGCCCATCACCTCCGCGCCGTCCGGCAGCGGCGCGCTGAGTTTCCAGCTCCGCTGGGCCGGCGCCGCGGCAGGCCAGAGCAGCAGCACAACCAGCAGCATTCTCGGGGCTCCCTTGGGGTCTTGCGTCATGCTCGTGTCCCTCTGTCTCGCCCACCCGTTCCCCGAAGCCGTCGGGCGGAAGGGCTTCGGGCCGCGGCGCCGCCCGGGAGGCCCGCCGCGGACACACAACGACCTCTGGCAGACGGGTGAGCGAGACCCCGCCCTGTCTCCTCCGTTGAACCGTGGCCCGGCGAACCGCGCCGACGTGCACAACCCATGCATTCTACCGCGCGGGCTGCCGCCAGGAAACCACGAACCGCCGTTCGTGAACGGAGCATTTGACGGGAAAGCCGCAGATGGGGTCGGCGAGGCGGGGCGGGAAATGGGAAACGGCGGCGGGTACGCCCCGGCCGCTGACCGGTTCAACGTGATGAGCTTCGACCCGCTGGGGACCGCCTCCGTGCGGCTGGAGACGTCGTGCCGGAAGCGCCGCTCCACGGGGCGGGCGGAAGCGGCGACCGAACGTCGAGCCAGGGAGAGCGACGAATGAGCAGGATGGTGCACTGGGCGGTTTGGCGGCTGTGCGTGGCCGCGGTCCTGAGCGCGGGGCAGGTCGCGGCGGCGCGGCCGGCGGCCTCCCAGCCGGCGCGCCGGCGGAACGTCACGTTCCTGTCCACCTCGGACCCGCACTACAAGGCGTTCGAGGCCCAGGACTGGAACCTCGCCGACCGCCAGACCATCGAGGAGATGAACCGCGTCGCCTCGCTGCGCTGGCCGGCCCGGCTGGGCGGGGACGCCATCGAGCGCCCGTGGGGCGCGGTCGTGCTGGGAGACTGCATCGACGACGGCGACCGGGTGCGCGGCGGCAGGGACTACACGGCCGCCCAGTACAAGGCGTTCGTCGCGGACTTCGGGCTCGACGGGACGGACGGCCTGCTGAAGTACCGCGTCTTCGAGGGATGGGGCAACCACGACGGTCCCCCGGCCGGCACGGGCCGAAGCAGCGTCTCCTTCCGGGCCGAGCTCAAGAAGCGCAACGCCGTCCGCAAGGCCAGGGGCTGGCTCGCCGGGCTGTCGGACAACGGCCTGCACTACTCGTGGGACTGGGATGACGTCCACTTCGTGCAGTTGAACATCTACCCGGCCGATCGGCAGAACCCGAAGGTCCGCTACAACCCCAGATGGCACGACCCGCAGGGCGCCCTGTCGTTCCTGAAGCGGGACCTGGCGCGGTGCGTGGGCGCCGGCGGGCGGCCGGTCGTGCTGATGAGCCACTGCGGCTTCGATACCGACTGGTGGCACGCGGACGACTGGAAGGCCGCCTACGACGCAGCCAAGGCCTACAACGTGGTCCTCTACCTCTACGGGCACTCGGGCACGGGCGTGCGCGACTGGGCCCCCGAGGGGCGAACGAAAAAGTGGACCTGCATCAACGACGGCCAGACGACCTCGGGATTCTTCGTCATCCAGATCGTCGGCGACCGGATCCGGGCGGCCTACCGCCGCAAGGAGGGCCAGAAGATCATCAAGAACGCGGATGGGTCGTTCACGCCGCGGTGGCCCGGCCGGTGGTGCTGGCGATTCCCGCTGGACAGGAAGATCCCGGCCCCCCTTTCGGCCGCGCGCCCGCCGGCGACGAAGCCCGCCGACGCGCCGAACGCCTCGCCCGGTGCGCCAGCCAACGCCGCCCGCAGCAGTCCCTGAGGACAAACGAGGTCAGGCCAGAATGCCGTAGGACGAGCGGAATCGGCGTCGGAAAGCAGCCTGACCCCGCTCCGTGCTCACTTCGTGCCCCAGCATTCGATGCCGCCGTCCTGATTGACGAGGAAGAGCTTGCCGTAGGCGGCGGCCAGGCCGTCCCAGGCGGAGAGCACGCCGAGCTTGTACTCAGCCCGCTTCGCGCCGTCCTTCGCGGACATCGCCAGGAGAACGCCGCCGCGGCGGCCCGCGTAGGTGGCGCCGAAGTCGCCGGCCTCGAACACCAGCGGCGCGCCGGCCACGAACACGGTCTCGCCGGCCAGGGCCATCGCCTTGCCGGTGATCGGGATCGTGACCTGCCATTTTCGCGACCACGTGCCGGCGGAGAGGGTCTTGGCCATCAGCGCGCAGCCGCCGCGCGGATTCCAACTCGTCCCGCGGTTGACCGGATGGCCGAACACGGAGTAGTAGTCGCGGCCGTCGGACACGATGATGTCCCCCGTGGGGTACTCCGTCTTGAGGGTCGTCCACGTCTTTCGATGGTTGAAGTTCTCCTTGACCAGCTTGTATTCGCGGTGATTGCGCCGGGATTCCAACATTCCGGATGACGCGAGCAGATGCCTGCCGGGCACGGCGTCGGTCAGGTCGAGACCGAACGCCTGGTGCCGCACGTAGAGCGTGTCGCCCTCGCTGCTCATGACATCGGCGGTCGTTCCCAGGATCACCTCCGTCTCCGACCGGTTGCCCTTTCCGACGAAGCGGGGGAAGCCGTCCGGCCCGTAGGGACCGTAGAACTCCCGCTGATGACGGACCTTGCCCGTGGCGGGGTCCAGCCCGTAGAGGAACAGCCCGCCGTCCAGGTACGAGCTGCGCCCGGCACAGAAGTAGGCCGTGTCGTTCTTGACCAGCACGCTGCCGTGGATCGGCCAGGCGGACTCCAACTGGTCGAAGACGCAGATCATCCTGTCGGGCAGGTCGCGGAACCGCCACGACAGCGCGCCGTCGGAGGCGCGGAGGCAGTGCACCCATCCGTCGCGGCTGCCCAGCAGCAGCAGGCCTCGATAGTAGGTCGGGGGCGAATCGATCCGCCCGCCGGCGATGTACTCCCACAGCACCTTGCCGCCGGCCGCATCCAGCGCGCGCAGGACGTGCGTATCGACCTCGGCGACGAACACCTTGCCTTCGGCAATCACCGGGGCGCTGGCGGGAGCCTTGAATCGGGACTTCCACAGGGGCTTGAGGCCCTCGGCCGACACGCTCTCCGCGGTGCCCGCATACCGGCGGCCGTCCTGCCGGTAGGTCGGCCAGGGCGCGTCGGCGGATCGGCCGATCGTGCCATAGGCCGGCCCCCTCTCCAGGCGAACCGACCGCTCGACCTTCACGACCTGCCCCTTGGTCGTCAGCGACGCTTCGTCGGTGTAGAAGGCATTGAAGTTGTGCAGGGCGGCGGGAAGGTGGCACTGGCAGGACCAGGGCCCGCAGTAGATCAGTCCGTTGCAGGGCAGCGGCCCCATGCTGCACGTGGGGCGCGTGAAGGGGACGGGGTACTCCGTGCCGGTCTTGAGGTCCATGCAGTCCGGGCCGCCGGTCTTGCTGTTGATGAAGAAGCGCTTCGTGATGAAGTTCCGGTAGCAGCGGTCGTGCCCCATCGGCTTGGAGAGGATCTGGTCGATCGTCCGAATCTGCTCGCCCGTCTTCAGGTCGTAGCCGGTCGGCTTCTTCAGGACCGTTCCTTTGGGATTGTTGCACGAGCCGCACATCCACAGGGCGCCCGCGGCGATCAGGAGATCCGTGGACGCCTGGTAGCCCTTGCGCGCCGGGATGGGTCTCGGCCAGTAGGCGCTGCCGTCGGCCAGGGAGTAGGCGTACACGCTCCTGCCTTCCTCGGAGTAGACCGCCTCGGCGGAGAGCACCAGCGAGTGGGGCGCGTTTCCTCGCCCGTAGGGGATCGTCTTCCTGACCGCCCAGATCTCCCTGCCCGTCGTCGCGTCGAGGCAGAAAACGCCCTCCGCCGTCTGGTAGACCAGCCTGTCTCCCCGCAGCGCCATCGTGCAGCCGGTATAGCGCACGAGGTCCCGGCTTCGCCAGAGCTGCTTGCCGCTCCCGGCGTCCAGGGCCACGATGACACAGGTGGGGTCCTCGGCGTTTGGCGTCTGCGGGTTGTAGGCCTTCAGGGGGAATCCGCTGCCGCCGAACGTAATGCCGGGCGCGGGCTTGGCGGTATCCGGCGGCTTCCTCCTGATCTTCTTCCTGCCCTTGCCCCTCCTCCTGGCGGCCGACCCCACGCCTCTGTAGGAGAAGAAGTGCATGCGGTCGCCGACCATGGCGTACAGCCGTCCCTTGTGGTAGACGAACTCCTGCGTGTCCTTCGTTCCCTTGTACTGGCGGATGGTCTTCCCCGTCGCCGCGTCCAGCGCGGTCAGCGGCGCGTGGAGTCCCGGCGTGCAGTAGACGGTGTTGCCGATGGCCACCAGCCGCCGCTGCATCTGGGCGTGGAAGTCCTTGATGTAGACCGTCACCTGCTCCCACTGCGGGTACTCCAGCGACCAGAGCACCAGGCCGTTGAAGGCACTGCGGGCGATGAGCTTCCACCTGGCCGGCAGGAGCGGATTCTCGGCCGTCTCGCGGTCTTCGATCGTGAACAGCCGGCCGCCGGAGGACACCATGCTGCTGATGGTCGCCGCCCCGATGTGCGCGCGCGTCCAGGCCGGCCCCGACACCCACTGCACGTGCCGCGGCGGGCCCACCACCGTGTCCTGCGCCACGCAGTTGTTGTCGCTTCCGTGGAGGTACTGCGGCCATTCGTCCATGTTCTCCGGATAGGGCTTGACCGTCTTCTTGCCGTCGACGATCGCCGTGCCGAAGGGAGCCAGCACCCGCAGGATCTCGCGCCGCGGAACCTGGAACGGGGAACCCTTCACCAGCATGAGGTTCACCAGGTTGTCGATATACGGAAGGTGCTTCCCGTCGAAGCGAACGGCCGAGACCTTCCCATGGCATCCCGCGGCCAGGATCTTCTGGCGAAGGGCGGCCACCTTGGCCTCCGACGTCTCCAGGCACTGGAAGACACAGCCCGGCCTCTTCCAGTCCGCCGAGACGCTCTCCAGCGCATCCGCTCCGATACAGACAACCAGTCCGCCCTCCACCTCGACGGCGCCTGCCGGAACGGCCATGCACAACACAACCCATATACCCGTGAGTAGGACCATCCGACGATTCATCGCATCTCCTTCGGACGCTGGCGACGAGAGAGCCAGAGTATACCTGCAGCCGTTCGCGCAGCTCAACCGGGATCCCCTCGGATGGCCCCCGGGCGACGACGGCCGCCGACCTTACTGGCGATTCCACCACCGATGGCGCGGGTGGCAGGGGAAACACGCGGCTTCCTGGAGAGGGACGAACGCGGATGAAGGGAGATCGAGCGCCAGCCCGCCGGTTGGTCAGGGTGCGGAAGGTCCGTCTCACGGCGGCCCGTCCCTCTCCGGGGCCGGGCGCTCGTCGCCCTCCCTCGGCACCGGGCCGATCAGGAACGTGTCCCGCGCAGACAGGTGGTCGATCAGCCTGAGGCTCGTGGCGGACCGGGAGCCGCCGTCGGCCTTGCCCGAGGCCGTGTAGATCATGTCGTTATGGTCCCCGATGTCCGGCCGGTCCGCCTTGCTGATGTTCATCCCGACGTACAGCACGTTGACGTGCTTGCCGCGCGCGTGATTCTGGCTCATGTGCGGCCGGACCTGCTTGTCCTTGAGATGCGGGTCCCACGCTGTGTTGTCCCAGGGCCGACCAGCCACGGCAGGCGTCTGGTCGGCGACGATGACCGTGTCGTTCCACCACTGCGAGACGCCGTCGACGCAGGCGCTGCCGTTCCAGATGGGCGCCTGCCACGAGTAGCTGACGTTCCACGAGTGGGAGAAGTCCCAGAGGTACTCGGGCTCCTCGCCCTCCCTGGCGTTGGCGTCATCGCGGATGTGCATGTCCTTCCGATCGTCGGTGCCCGGGCAGACGAACAGCTTGGCGGGCTGGTTCTCGCGGATCAGCAGGAACATCAGCGACGTGATTGCCCGGTCCCCGGGATGGTTCGGGTCGGCGAAGGGGTCCTTGGCGCGGTTGGTGCCCGTCGGCACGGCCGACCAGTCCGACGTCACGTTCGGGATCCACGGCCAGCGGTTGTCGTTGCTGCCCCCGTACAGCGTGATGGCCTTGCCGATGCTCGACAGGTTGCTCATGCAGTACTTCCTGCCGGTCAGCTCGTGAACCGTTGCGTCCGTCGGGATCAGCATCGCCGCCAGGAACAGCACGAGCAGGAACACGACGCCGACGACCACGAGCAGCTCCCCCCGCGTGATGCCTTGGCTTCGTCCCATGGTTGAGGCTCCCGCGGCGCCGACGTCCGGCCCCCGGCACCCGCTTCGTCTTCCTCTTCCCCTCCGGGCAGATCAGGAACGTCTCCCGCCCGGAGGAACGCCCGCGAATGGATACGCTCGTCGCCGTGTGAGAGCCGCGCCGCCTCAGGCCGGACGCGGTGCGGAATGGAATCTCCCGGATCGCCTCTGGCCGACGACCATCGTCGGCCTCTCTGACGATTCTACCGCCCATCCCAACATCCGCAAGCACGTCTCCCGCTGGATGGAGGGAGAAACGGCGTCAGGCTGCTTCCCTGGAACACTTTCCTGGAGAAGTTGCCTGACCCCGCTCCACCCCGTCGCGACCTTCAACGCGCCTTTGGCTTGATGAACAGCACACCGTCTCGCTTGATCCACCCCGTTCTCAGGTCGCTCCGGAACCACCCGTCGCTGTTCTTCCGGCTGAAGCGGACGGGCGATCTTCTGCCGAACTCCTTGAGATCGTACTGCGCCCACGTCCGCCCCATGTCCGGAGAGATGATGAGCCCCGTCGCGTAGGGCGACGCGGTGGCGTAGTGCGACGCCAGGATGACGCCGTCCTGGATGATCATGTTCGCGGACTCGTACTGCGGGTTGAACAGCATCGTGTGCGCGTTGCGGTCGGCGATGTCGGCGGGGTCGCAGCGGAAGATCCCCCGATCGTGCGGCTTGGGGCCGTTGGCGTCGGCGATCCAGTAGACCTTGCCGTCGACGAAGTTGATCCCGCCGCACTTGTACCGCGAGTTCGACTCGCCCGACACGATGACCTCCCAGCGCCACTCGTCCTTCCCGGCGGCATAGACGCCCCGGAGCCAGTGGCACTCGCGCCCCTCCCGCTGGGTGTGGTCGCCCGTGCAGGCGTAGAACGCGTTCTCGACGGGGTTGTACGCCACGCAGTGGACGTGGCGACAGATGACCGCGTTGTCGGGATCGCCAAGCAGCGCTCCCGCGGGGCCTCCGCCCGGGCTGCCGTTGTCGCGGTAATGGGGGTTCCGCCCGAAGGAGTACGCGATCTTCACCGTCCGGCCGTTGTCGGCCGAGTAGTAGATGTTCACCGGGGCGGCGCCGCCGATCACGTTGCAGTAGTTGCCCCAGACGAGCATCTCCCGGCCGCCGACCTCCCACGAGCTGACGCCCGTGAGGCTGTGGAAGTACCAGCCGGGGCGGGAGGGGTCCTTCGGCTTGTGCGGAAGGTAGTCGGCGCCCCGCGCGTCGGTCACCGTGATCGGCTTGACCGTCTTGAGGTTGTCCGTGCCGAGGTAGAGCTGCGCCCGGGTGGCGAACAGGACGTGGCCGCACTGGAAGATGTGGCTGAACAGGATATCACGGGCGTCGGCGAACGCGGCGGCGTGGGGCCAGGTGCGGCCGTTATCCTCGGACAGGTGGATCTTCCCGTCCGTGTACCCGAACGCCTTATTTGCACGCTGCGAGTCGACGTACGGCCCTTCCGGCTGAAGGCGGTACCAGAAGTGGTCCGTCGAGGCGCAGTCGGCGGGCGCGTCGGCCCGTTCCGCGGCGATCCGACGCGCCTTGGACGCCAGCATCCCGCCGCCGATGGCCGCCGCGCCGCCCAGGAACCGGCGGCGGGTGACTTGACGTCGTGGCTTCGTCATATCGCTTCCTTCCACCCAGCCGGGGCCTCCCGGACACTCCGGTCGAGGGCCGCCGTCGACCGTCCTGACGATCCTACCATCTGCCGCGTGGTCGGCAAGTACCTCCCTGGCTCTCCAGCGGCGACGCACTGGTCACCGGCGGTGGCGGCAGCAACCACGCGTGGCACGTGCCCCCCGAATCCCCGGGATTCACCCCGGCTTCGGCGTGCGGGGCGCTTTGCGCTTCATGAGCACGGTCCAGGCTGCGGCGCTCCTCTCGACGCCGCTGCGGCTGTCGAACCGCATCTCCTTGAGCCATTCGAACTCGAATGCGGCCGAGAAGTCCTCGCGGATCTGGCTTTCCTTGACGCGCGGTTTGCCCTGTCGGTCGCTCGTGGCGCGGAAGGACAGCAGGAGGAACTGTCCCCCCGGCCGGGTCAGCCTGCGAACCGCCGACACGAAGCCCTCGCGGTTGACCCAGCGCACGTGGTGGTAGCAGCCGCGGTCGAAGATGAAGTCGAACGGTTCCATGTGCGGCGGATCGGCCGCGTCGGCAACGATCCAGCGGACCTTCACGCCGGCCTTGCGGGCCTTGGCCTCGGCGATCGTCAGCGCCGTGGGCGCCACCTCCAGCCCCGTCACCTCGAAGCCCTTCCGGGCCAGGAAGACCGCGTTGGTGCCCGTCCCGCAGCCCAGGACCAGCGCCTTGCCCGGCTTGACCTTGCCCTCCTCGACGGCCTTGGTCAACTGGTTCGCCACCCGGCCGGCGTCCCAGCCGGGCACGCGCGTGCCGCGATAGGCCCTGTCCCAGCGTTCCAACAGCCTCACGCCCGTGGTCCCGTGCGGCATCACGCCGGACGGCAGCAGTCGCTTGGCCAGTTGCCCCTTGCCGCGGGAGGAGGTCGCGATCGTCCCGGCCGCGTCGGCCTGAGGCGGCAGGGACAACTCGAACGTCGTCTCGACCTGCGTGACCGTCAACTGCACGGGGCCCTTCGTGGACGCCATGTCGACGCGGATCTGCGTCTCCTTCTCGCCGGCGGTGTAGAACACGTGCACGTACCGCCCCCGGCCGGCGGCGACCGGACCGACGGAGACCGCGTGGGCCTGCTCGTAGTCGCCGTACGCCTCGGGCGCGCTGGACAGCTTCGCCTTGGCCGGCAGGATGGTCATACTGCGGAGCCTGGCGTCCGGCCCGGTGTAGGTCACCTTCGTGCCCTGGATCTTGGGCGCGGCGCGGGTACGGACCTTCCACGGCACGGGCTCGCCCGAGGGCTCGCCCAGGTCGTCCACCACGAACACGCCGGGCTTGAGGAACACCACCCGCCGCGTCCACGAGCGCACCAGGCCGGCCACGTACACGAACTGGGCGTTCTCCTCGTACGCGGTGATGCGCTTCAAGCCCATCTTCGGCGCCTCGGGCAGATCGTCCGACAGCTTGGCGAAGCGATCCTGGAGCTCGAGCAGGTTCTCCGACCGGAGCCTCAGGTCCGTGGAATCCTGCCGTGGCGCCGCGGCGGCCGGGCCGGTCAGCACAAGAGCAACCGTCAGCAGCATCAGGGCCCTTCGGGGCAGGCAAGCCGCGCGGGCGGATCGTGTGCGGGTCATGGCGTTGATCTCCTCGGGCAGCGGACAC
>CAZXOC010000008.1:54825-56169 GCA_964642165.1 uncultured Planctomycetaceae bacterium
CCATGGTGTCCAGGTCATAGGGAGGGGCATTGTAGCGGGACAACCGCGTAATGGAAGGGATTCGCCGGACCTGAGCCGGCCGGACATGGCTTGGGCCAAAAGCCTTCGGCTACCAGAACGCCGGCTTGTCGGCGGCTGCCCACGGCTGGTACCATGAGCCTGCCGGTCGCCAGACGGCCCGAGAGAATGGCGAGGAAGAGCAAGAGCATGACACGGGCGGCGCGGCCGGAGTTCGCCGTCGGCGAGAGCCCCTCGCCAAGGGAGAAGGCCATGAAATGTGCCAACTGCGGCAAGGACATCCCTGACGGCGCCAAGATGTGTCAGTTCTGCGAGGCGCGCGTCGAGCCGGAACCCACGCCGGAAGAGGTGCAGGTCGTCGGTGAGATTCTCGAACAGATGGACCCGCGAACCCACAGGGAACTTGAGGACGCCTTCCGCCGCAGCAACACGGCCGATGAGTTCGTCAACCGGATCTTCGTGGGCGACTGCCCCAACTGCGCCGGCGAGAACACGGGCGACTGCGAGGACGACCCGGAGATCGACAACATCCTTGTCGGGCGGTGCTTCGACTGCGGTCAGCTATGGTGCACCATGTGCGATCGGTTGCTCGACAAGACTCGCCCTTACTGCGAATGCTGGGACGAGGAGGAGCCAGAGCACTAGCCGGCCACCAGATGCGCGCGGGCGATCTGGCGCCGGGAGTCTCGCTTCCCTGTGAGGCGGGCGTGATGGGAGATGGGAAATGGCCGGCGGTGGGATCGAACCGGGCGACATGGCTCGCTACACGCCAAGGCAGGGGCAGTTCCTTGCGTTCATCTACTACTACACGAAGCTGAACGGGCAGCCGCCGGCCGAGGCCGACATGGCGCGGTACTTCGGCGTCTCCCCGCCGGCCGTCCACCAGATGGTCGTCACGTTGGGCAGGCGAGGCCTGATTCAGCGGACGCCTGGACAGAACCGGTCCATCCGCCTGCTGCTGCCGCGGGAAGCGCTGCCGGACCTGGAGTGAAGCCTTGCCCTGCAACGGAAGGCAGCTTGCCCATGGCGCGGGCGCGCCCGAGGCCCCTCGGCCGCCCGGCAGGCTCACCACCTCTGCCGCGGTTGGCAAGCGCTCGAGGGTAGCCTGGCCCTGCCGCCCTCGCCCCGATCGCCTGGGGCTCTTGCTTCGCTCGGGCATGGCGCAGCTCCTCTGTAGGCCATGCCGCCTCTACACGGTCAGTCGACCCCGCGCGAAGGCGGGCTTCACAGGACGGGCACATCATTCTCTCGTGAACAGCAGGACCTCGTCCGGCCGCGTCCTGACTGTCACGACATCAGCCGCATCCGGTTTGAGTGACTCCGGGC
>CAZXOC010000009.1:0-20796 GCA_964642165.1 uncultured Planctomycetaceae bacterium
GACCAGCATCACCTTGCCGACCTGCTGGAACATGCCCCCATGGTAGCCCTCGCCGCCGGTGGCGGGTAGGGGCTGGCAATCACGCCGGCGGGCAGGCATCATACGCCCATGCCGACGGGAAAGAGCATCCTCACGCGGGTCGTGCTGGGCACGGCGATGGTCGCCGTCACCGGCGGCGTGCTGATCGTGGAGCATCTCGACGTCGTCGCCAGCGAGCTGGCGGACGTCCGCGGGGCCGTCCTCGCCGCCGTCTTCGTCGTCCTCGGCGTGCTGGCGTTCCGCGAGCTGCGCCGCCTCGCCGACGCCGCGGGCATCCACCTGCTGCCGGTCAGCGGCATGGGCGGCGCGGTCCTCCTCGGGACGATGCCCTTCTGGCGGCAGCTCTCCCCGTTCTTCATCGGGGGCGATGACGTGTGGGCCGTGCTGGGCGTCGTCGTCGTGGCCGTCTTCCTCGAACAGATGGTCCGCTATCGCGTCGAGGCGGCGATCCCCCAGGTCGGCGCGACGCTGCTGGCCGTGCTGTACCTCGCCGTCGGGACCGCGATCGTGCTGTTGATCCGCCTGGACCTGGGCGTGCCGGTGATCGTGCTGTTCCTCGCGGCGGTCAAGTCCGCCGACATCGGCGCGTATTTCACCGGCGTGGCGATCGGGCGGCACAAGCTCATCGGGTGGCTCTCGCCCGGCAAGACGTGGGAGGGGCTTCTCGGCGGGCTGGCCGTCGCGGCGGGGGCGAGCGTGCTCGTCGTCGCCCTCTGCCGCCTGCGCCCGGGGCTGGACCTGCACCTGCCGCTGTGGAAGGCGGGCATCTTCGGCGCGGTCGTCGGCCTGGCCGGGCAGTTCGCCGACCTCTGCGAGAGCCTGCTGAAGCGGTCCGCCCAGGTCAAGGACAGCGGCGCGCTCGTGCCCGAGTTCGGCGGCGTCCTGGACGTGCTGGACTCGCCGCTCCTGGCCGCCCCGGTCGCCTACGTGCTGCTGTACGCCCTTCCCTGAACCTCGCGGCGCCCGTGGTTGACCGCCTTGCCGGCCTCGGGTAGCGTGGGCCGACCAGGCGGGAGGACGGCACGATGGCCAAGACGCT
Organism: uncultured Planctomycetaceae bacterium; assembly: GCA_964642165.1. Lineage (GTDB taxonomy): Bacteria > Planctomycetota > Phycisphaerae > SM23-33 > SM23-33 > CAYRVX01. The sequence continues at coordinate 1,079 of CAZXOC010000009.1, forward strand.
CTACATCCTCGACGGGCACTCGCAGATCTACCGGGCGTACCACGCGCTGCGCCCCGGCAGCATGACCGGCCCCGGCGGCGAGCCCACCTGGGCGACGTACGTCTTCACGACCATGCTGCTGCGGATCGTCAACGAGAAGCGCCCCGACTACCTCGCCGTGGCGGTGGACGGCCCGAAGGCGGAGCTGGAACGAACCAGGGCCTTCCCGGAGTACAAGGCCAACCGCCCCCCCATGCCCGACGACCTGCCGCCCCAGGAGAAGCGGATCTTCCAGATCATCGACGCGATGGCCATTCCCATCCTGCGGGCTCCCGGGCAGGAGGCGGACGACGTGATGGCGACGGCCGCCGCGCGGCTCGCCGGCGACGACCTGCGCGTCGTCCTCGTCAGCCGCGACAAGGACCTCGACCAGCTCGTCGGCGAGCACGTCGTGCTCTATGACCCGGCCAAGGACGAAGTGCTCGACGCCGCCGCCATCGAGGCCGCCAAGGGATACCCCCCCGCCAAGGCCACCGAGGTCCAGACGCTGATGGGCGACTCGACCGACAACATCCCCGGCATCCCAGGGGTGGGGCCCAAGAGGGCCGCCAGGCTCGTCGCCGACTACGGCACGGCCGAGGAGGTCGTCGCGCACGCCGACGACCTGACCCCGAAGCTCCGGGAGAACGTGCTCGCCTTCGCGGACAGCATCCCGCTCACCCGCCGACTGGTGACCCTCGATCGCGACGTCGACATCGAGCTGGATCTCGATGCGATGAGGTTCGGCGGCGCCGGCGCGGCCGCCCTGCGGGCCCTCTTCGAGGAGATCGGCTTCCAGAGCCTCCTGGGGAGGATCGGCGAGCTTCCGCAAGCCCCCGGCGCCTTGCCGGCGCCCGACGCGCTTTCCCCGACCGTCGCGGCGCCGACGGCCAGGGGGCAGACCGCCGCGGGTGACTTCCGGTACGAGTGCATCGACACGGCCGAGGGACTGGCGGCCGTCGTCGAGCAGGCCGCGAAGGTCAAGCGTCTGGCGGTCGACACGGAGACGACGTCGACGCAGCCGATGCGGGCGGAGCTGGTGGGCGTCTCGCTGGCCTGGACACCGGGCGAGGCCCTCTACGTGCCCGTGGACGGCCCGCTCGGCGCGACCACGCTGGAACGCGATCTGGTGCGCGAGGCGCTGGCGCCGGTCCTGGCCGACGAGGGCATCGAGAAGATCGGGCACAACATCAAGTACGACATGATCGTGCTCGCCGAGGCGGGCATGCCGATCGCCGGGCCGGTCTTCGACACGATGGTCGCCGCGCACGTGCTGGACTCGACGCGGCTGACCTACAAGCTGGACGCCCTGGCCGCGGAACTGCTGCACCACCGCTGCATTCCCATCGAGGACGTGATCGGCCGGGGACGCGATCAGGTGACCATGAACGCCGTGCCCGTCGACGTCGTGGTGCCGTACGCCGCCGAGGACGCCGACGTGGCGCTGCGCCTGGCCGACGTGCTCGCCGAGCAGCTCGCCCGGGAAGGCCTCACCGACCTGTTCGCGAAGCTCGAGATGCCCCTGGTGCCCGTGCTGACGGAGATGGAGCGGACCGGCATCATCGTGGATCCCGAGGAGCTGAACCGCCAGGCCGGCGCCCTGTCCGGCGAGGCCGAGGCGCTGCGAGAGCAGATCATCGACCAGGCCGGACATCCCCTCAACGTGGACTCCCCCAAGCAGCTGGCCGTCGTGCTGTTCGACGAGATGAAGCTGCCGGTGCGGAGGCGCACCAAGACCGGGCCCAGCACGAACTCGTCGGTGCTCCAGGAGCTGGCCGTCACGCACCGGCTGCCGGCGCTCGTGCTGGACTACCGCAAGCTGACCAAGCTGCTGGGGACCTACCTCAAGGCGTTGGGCCAGCACATCCACCCGCGGACCAACCGGGTGCACACGAGCTTCCACCAGGCGGGCACGGCGACGGGGCGGCTGAGCAGCAGCGACCCGAACCTCCAGAACATCCCCATTCGCACGGACCTCGGGCGGAAGATCCGCGCGGCGTTCGTCGCGCCGAAGGGCTGCGTGCTGCTGTCGGCGGACTACTCGCAGGTGGAGCTGCGGGTCCTGGCGCACCTGTGCGGGGACGAGACGCTGTGCGCGGCGTTCGCGGCCGGGGAGGACATCCACCGCGCGGTCGCGGCGGAGGTCTTCTCCGTCGCGCCGGAGGAGGTCACCCCCGAGCAGCGCGGGCGCGCCAAGACGGTCAACTTCGGCATCATCTACGGGCAGACCGCCTACGGGCTGAGCGTCTCGCTCCGCATCCCGCGGAAGAAGGCCGCCGAGTTCATCACGCGCTACCGCAGCCGCTTTCCCCAGATCGGGGAGTTCCTCAACCAATGTGTCCGGGCGGCGAAGCAGCAAGGCTACGTGGAGACGATCTTCGGGCGCCGGCGGCGGATTGCCGAGATCGACGCCCGCAACCCGCAGCGACGCGCCGCGGCGGAGCGGCTGGCGATCAACTCCGTGGTGCAAGGCTCGGCCGCCGACCTGATCAAGCAGGCGATGGTGAACCTCGCCCGGCGGATCGAGCGCGAGGGCCGCCCCAGCCGCATGCTTCTCCAGATCCACGACGAGCTGCTCTTCGAGGTGCCCGCCGAGGCCGTCCGGGCCGAAACGGACGTGATCGTCGAGGAGATGACCGGGGCCATCGAGCTGCGGGTGCCGCTGAAGGTGGACGTCGGCATGGGGCGCAACTGGATGGCGGCCAAGTGATGAGCCCCTGCGCCCGCCGGGGCGGTCACAGGAACATCATGATCGCCTTGTAGATCACGGCGGCGAAGACGGCGGAGACGGGAATGGTGATCAGCCAGGATGCGAAGATCCGCCGGACGACCCGCAGGTCGATCGCCGCGAAGCCGCGCGCCAGGCCGACGCCCATGACGGCCCCGACCAGCACGAAGGTCGTCGAGATGGGCAGGCCCATGATGGAGCAGACCAGCACCGTCGACGCCGTGCCGAATTCCGCGCCGAAGCCGCGTGTGGGGGTGATCTCGGTGATCCGCTTGCCGATGGCCGCCATGACCTTGTACCCGTACGTTCCCAGTCCGACGACGATCCCGATCCCGCCCAGGGCCAGCAGCCATAAAGGCACGGGCGCCTTGCTCTCGATGGCCCCGCCGGTGGCCAGGTGCACAACGGCAGCCAGCGGACCGATGGCGTTGGCCACGTCGTTCGCGCCGTGGGCAAAGGCCTTGTAGCACGCGTTGACGGGCTGGATCCGCGCGAACCACCTCTCGACGACCTGGTAGCGCTGTTGCGGCGGGACGGTGCGTCTCGAGGCGCTGCGGACCAGGACCAGCCGCGCGATGAGCGAGACGGTCGTCGCGAACACGAACGACAAGGGCAGCGCCAGGCACAACTCCTGCAAGCCCAGCCTGAGATGGCAGACTTTGTAGAGGATGGACAGGGACAGCACGAAGGCCACGAGCCCGAAGCACAAGGGGACGGCCCGCATCGCCATCTGGACGGGGTCGCGGCTCTTCAGGACCCACTTCTGGATGCAGCGATAGATCAGGAAGGCCATCGCCCCGCCGACGACCGGGGAGATGATCCAACTTGCGGCGATCATGCCCATCTTCCGCCACACGACGCAGGCGGGGCCGGCCTCGATCACGGCAAAGCCCACCACGGCGCCGATGATGGCATGGGTTGTGGAGACGGGCTGGCTGAAGAACGTCGCGACATTGAGCCAGAGGGCGGCCGCCAGCAAGGCCGACAACATCCCCACGATGAGCTTCATGCGAAGGGGGTCCCGGAGCCTCTGCTCGGCGGCCCGGGCACCGGGCGGGCCAACGGCGGCCTCGCGGCCCCCTGGTCGAGTGGAGGCCGGTGCCGTCGCCGGGACGGGCCCGCGCAGCTTCTCGACATCCACGATCCCTTTGCGGATGGTCTGCGCCACGCCGCCCCCGACAATCAGCGCGCCGAGGAACTCGAAGATGCCCGCCAGGATCACCGCCTGTCTCAGCGTCAGCGCGCCCGAGCCCACCGACGTGCCCATCGCGTTCGCCACGTCGTTCGCACCGATGTTCCAGGCCATGTACAGCCCGACAACGATCGCCATAACCAGGATCACGGTCAGTGTCAAGCTGCGCTTCCTTGCCAGGGCGAGGTCATCGCCGGGTGATCATCAGGCGGAGGTTCTTGCCCACGTTCTCGGCATGGTCGGCCAGCTTGCTCAACGTGTGGCTGAGCTTCTCGAGGAGCATCAGCATCACGGGCTCGAGGTCGAGGATCCCGTAGGCGTGCCGCGCGAGCTCGCGGTTGAGCTTGTCGGCCTCCCACTCCATGTGGCAGACCTGCTGGATCTTCGCCAGCACGTCGTCGGCCTCGGGGCCGGCAAACGACTCCTTCTGGAGCTCGGCCAGGTGTTCCGCGACACCGAGCAGGGACTCGCTGACCTGCACGACCTTGGCCACCAGGCGCCGGAAGTCCTCGTGCAGCTCGGGCGGCAGGTCCAGCGTCCGGAACGTCGCCGCCACGGCGAAGTCCTCGGCCGAGTCGGCGATCTTATCCATCTGCGCCAGGAACTTGGCCAGGTCCTCCCGGCGCACCGGCAGGAAGTAGCGTTTCGGCAGGTGCTGCCGAATGCGGTCCTTCAACTGGTCCGCCTCGAACTCGGTCCTCGACATCGTGTGCTGGAGCTGCCGGATCGTCTCGGCGTCCCCGACGAGCACGGCCTCCGCCAGCGGATGGATCAAGGCGACGCACTCATGCACCTTCCGGGCGTGCTCGACGAGGGGGCCAAACGGCGAACGGCCGAAGAGCTTCCTCGGGTCAAACATGTGCAAGTTCCTTTCGCGCCCACGCGGGGAAGGCAGCAAATACGCCACGCATGACGGCTTGCTGCACGGCCTTCCGAAAACCGGCCATCTCGAGACGGAGCGCCTGATCCGTCCCTCAACGAAATCGCAACTCTTTCTTAATGTCTTGCGCGCCGTCCGACAACACCCGGCCGAGAATTTCGGCGCGGCACGGTGCAGGTCGGGGCCCCTCCCATGGCGGTCTGCCCCGGGCGAGCGCCCACGGCCCCCGGCGGTCCCCGTCTGCCGGCCCGGTGGATCATTAACCCAATCTTAACCACAGCCTCGCGCCGGCTCCTGTAGCATAGAGGGAGCGGCCGGTTCTTGGCGCCGTCCACAACAGATCCCGAGGAAACGACCCGACAGCCGGCAAGCAGAGGCCCTCGCGGGATCCAGCTTATGGCAGAAGCCACCCTCACCATCGAGCCGACGGAAGCCCTGGACCAGGGCCATGCCGTTGCCCAAGCCACGCGGCGCGGGCCGGCCTGGCACACGTGGCTGGGCGCCTTGGGCGCCGTGGTCGCGGTGTACTTCTTCATCGCCGCGATCCACCTCATGGGCCATGGGCTCAAGACGGTCGCGCACGAGCCCGGTGCCAAGGCGGCGATGGACGGCATCTTCCAACTGGCCAACAACCCGCTGGCGGGCCTGTCGGTGGGGATTCTCATCACCTCGCTGGTGCAGTCCAGCAGCTTCACGACGACGTTCACCGTCGGCCTGGTGGCGGCCGGGCAGATCGAGCTGTCCACCGCCATTCCGATCATCATGGGCGCGAACATCGGCACGTCGGTGACGAACATCCTCGTCTCGCTGGCCCACCTTCGTCGGCGGGTGGAGTTTCGGCGGTCGCTGGGGGGGGCGATCGTGCACGACCTGTTCAACGTGCTGAGCGTGGCGCTGGTCATGCCGCTGGAATGGCGGTTTCAGATTGTTTCGCGGCCGGCGCGGGCCTTTGCCGAGTGGCTCAGCGGCGCGGCGTTCTTCGCGCGGCACCCGGGGCAGTACAACCTGGTGAAGGCGGCGGTGCGGCCGCTCAGCGACGGCGTGGACTGGCTGCTGGGCAGCGTGGTCGGCCTCGACCCGACCGCGCGCGGGCTGGTCACAGCGGCCCTGGCCGTCGTGCTGCTGTTCGTGGCGCTGTTCTTCCTGGTCAAGGTCCTCCGCGGGCTGATGAAGGAGCGCCTGGCGGGGCTGTTCAGCCGGACCCTCTTCGCCCACCCGGCGCTGAGCTTCGTCGTGGGTATCTTCACGACGGCGACGGTGCAGAGCTCGTCGGTCACCACCTCCCTCGTGGTGCCGCTGGTCGGGGCGGGCGTGCTGAAGATCCGGCAGATCTACCCCTACACGCTCGGTGCGAATATCGGCACGACCGTGACGGCCATCATCGGCGGGCTGGCGTTGGCGGCGACGGCGGCGGGGGAGAGCAGCACGACGCAGGCGGCCGCCGCGTTCGGCCTGGCGGTGGCCTTCGGGCACCTGCTGTTCAACATCTATGGCACGGTGGTATTCTGGCCGCTACAATGGATTCCCATCTCGCTGGCCAAGGGATATGCCAAGCTCGCCTCGCAGCGGCGGATCCTCGCGGCGGTGTACATCGTCGTGATCTTCTTCGTGCTGCCGATCCTGGCGATCATCCTGGCCAACAGCGAGGGATTCCTGGCGCTGTTCGGGCCCGGGGGCGGCCCGAGATGAACCCACGTCCCGGCGGGACGGGAGCGATGTGATGCTGCGTGAGATCCTCAACGCACTGAAGGGAACGGACAAGCTCGGCGACATGATCGGCGAGGTCGGGCAGATGCTCCAGGCCGGGCGGTGGATGTTCCAGAGGGCCTGCGAAGTCCTGCTCCGACAGGCCGACTGGCACGACCAGGCCCAGGAGCTCTACGCCCGCGACCAGGAGATCAATCGCGTGGAGCAGACGGTCCGCGAGCAGGTCCTGACGCACCTGGCGATGGGCAACAAGGCCGATCTGTCCGCCTGCCTCATCCTCATGAGCGTGGTCAAGGACGCCGAGCGGATCGGCGACTACTGCAAGAACATCTTCGAGGTGGGCAAGTTCTACGAGCACGAGTACCGCAGCCCACAGTTCGCCCGCCCGCTGGAGGAGATCCGGCAGGGCGTCGCGCCCCTGTTCGATCAGGCCGAAACGGCCTTTGTCGACGCCGATCGCGACCTGGCCCGGCGCGTGCTCGACAAGGCCGGCAGCCTCACCAGGACGTGCGACGTGCTCATCCGCCAGCTCCTCAGCAGCGGCAAAACGCTGCCCGCCGACGAGGCCGTCGCGTACGTGCTGCTGGCGCGGTTCTACAAGCGCGTCGCCGCGCACCTGGGCAACATCGCCTCCAGCGTGGTCTCTCCCGTGCCGATGATCGACTACCGCGCGGGCGAGCCCGCCGGCAGCCCGTAGCCCCGCGGAGCCGCCGGGCAGGCCGGGGCCCCGAAGCCGCACCTACCGCCACTGCTTTGCGACGGCCAGCATGAGCTCGTCGGTCCGCCGGGTCTGGTCGGCGGCCCAGGCATGCTTGTCCATCTGCTCCGTCCCCTTGTACAGCAGCGCCAGCGTGTGCGCCACCCACCGGCGGCAGCGGAGGATCTCGAAGCCGCCGAGGCGCTCGTACTCCATCGCCACCAGCCGCTCGTACTGCTTCTCGAGGTGGGCGATCTCGTCCTTGGGCTGCACGCGCGTCGTGCGGTACAGGTCCGACAGCGCGCCGTAGGCCATGTAGATCGGCCGGTGCTTGTGCGACTCCTTCAGCGCCGCCACGGCACTCTTGCGGACCTGCTCGCGGACGAGCTTCTCGTCCTTCCCGCCGGGCGCGCGGGCCACGTACACGTCGCCGACGGCGCGCGAGCTGAGGCAGAAGCCCCGGCTGACGAACGCCAGGGCCGGCTCGCGGTACTTCAGCTCGCCGGCGAGGCAGCGCCTGATCACCTCCCGGCACTCCGGCCGGCGGGAGTTGGCCAGGACGACGTTCTCGCCGTCGCAGAAGATCGGCACCCACGTGGCCCGGGGGACGTAGACGGCATTGGTCAGCAGGCGGTTGTACCCGGGGTTCATGGGCACCACGATCCAGCGGACGCCGCGGTCGTCGAGCGTGGCCAGCGGCTCCTCCCCGGCGAGGATTCGCCGCTGGAGCTTGTAGGTCTTGAGATGGTAGGCCTGCTGCGCCCGCCCGCCCAGGAACATCGTGCACTGCGGGCAATACCACCGCAGGTACCCCTCCCAGCGCCACTCGTTGAAGACCCGCCCGCCCAGGTCGTTGTCCACCAGGAAGTCCTTGCAGTTCGGCGGGAACATCTGGTAGACGATCATGTTGCGCAGCATGCTCTTGTAGCGCACGGTGGGGCTGTAGGGCAGGTAGCGCGCCAAGTTGCGCCGCGCCTGCATGGCGATGGTGAGGAAGACGGCCGCACCGACGAGGACCGTCGGGGCGATGCGCAGGACGGACGCCCCGATCGCCCGGCGCGCGGGCGCGTCGGCCGCCTTCGGCCCGCGCGGCCGCGGGAAGACCAGCCACGCCAGCGCGTCCCCCATCGCCGTGACCAGCCACTGCACGCGCGGCGCCAGCAGCGGGGCCAGCAGCAGCAGGCTCAGCGGGATGAACCGCCTCGCGCCGAACGCGAAATACGCGATGCCCAGGGCCGCCATGATCACGTCGAACGCGAACGTCCCGACTCGCCGAGCCGACCAGCGCTCGACCGCGACGCGACGAACGATCAGGCAGTAGACGGCGGCGACGCCCACGCCGATCGTCACCACCCCGATGGCCAGGTAGGCGATGACCGCGGCCAGCCAGCCGGCCTTCTGCCGCAGCACCCCCGGCATCTGCGAGGCCGCGCCCGGGCGATTGGCGATCCGCAACACGATGCGCCCGAACCCGCCCCAGGTGGGCAGGGCCTGGGCAAACACCGCGATCGTCAGGCCGACGATGCCCACCAGGAGGACCAGATCGCCGGGGGTCAGCGGCTTGCGGCGGGCGAGCTTCACGCTCACGTGCAGGGGCACCAGGACGCAGAACAAGGCGACGATCCCGAAGAACTCCCACGTCGTGCCGAACGTGCGGATCTCGGCGGAGAACGGCGAGTGCCACTCGATGACGCTCCGCCACAGCTCGCTGTCCCGCCCGGCCATCACGACAAACGGGTGCGTGAGGTTCCAGATCTCCCCGAACGACATGCTCAGTTTGGAGTAGTCGCGGGAGAGGTTGTGCACGCCGAAGGGCGTGACGACGCCGGCGAGGATCCATGCCCCGACGGTCGCCGCGATGAACTGCCAGCGGCCGGCGAACCAGGCCCCCAAGGCCGCGCGGTAGGCGGCCTTGACTTCCTCGGGGTCGCCCGCGGCGAGATCGCGCCGCCGGCGGAGCAGGACACACGCCGCCAGCACTACCAGGGCGGCAACCGTGGCGGCCGGAAAGGCCGACTTGGACCACCCGCCCTCCGTCGCGAACACCCAGGTGACCAGGCCCGCCGCGGCGGCCCACACGAAGCCCAGCAGTTGCCGCCGCAGCATCCGGCGACCGGCGCGCAGCGTCTCCTGCGCCGGATGGTGGAGGGCCGCCTGCCCGCTGTCGTACCAGACGAACGCCTGCGGCGCGATCAGGCAGACGCACCAGAGGCCCATCGTCACCAGCCCCAGGAAGAACCCGCCGTGCAGGTTCGCCCAGACCAGCCCGAAGACGATCATCACCAGCCAGCTCCGGGAGGGCTTCTCGGCCGTGCGGTACAGCAGGTGCAGCATGACCGGGACGAACATCAGCGTGGTGAGGTTCGGGCGCAGGTCGATGAAGCTCCGCCCGGCGGCCATCACCCCGCCCGCCACGATCAGGGCGACGGGCCAGCCGGCCCCGCGGCGCCGGCAGGCCAGGGCCAGGAACGTCGCGCCGGTCAGCAGCAGCAGGAGCTTGAGGACCAGCAGGCCGATCTCGCCGCTGCCCTCGTCGGCGGCGACGTGGCCGTCCTTCCCGCCGGCGGCCTTGTAGAAGAGGTAGTACAGCAGGTGGGTGCCCCAGTTCTGGTTGACCCAGACGCGGCCTTGGGTGTTGTAGGACCAGTCGTCGACCGAGCCGAGCTTGCCGTTGAGGATGTCGCGTCCGGCGGCCAGGGCCACGTACAGGTCGCCCGTCGGTCGCGGCACGGTCCAGACGGTCAGCACCGCCAGCACGACGACCATCAGCCCGACCAGGATCGCAAGAAACCGCCCGGTCGGACGTTCCGGCCCGGCGGGCGTCAGTTCGGCGTTCGTGCCCATCGTCTCCTCGTCTCGCGCTGCGCCGCTACGGCAGGAAGGCCCGGACCTGGTCGAGTTTTCGCGGCAGATAGGTCTTGGCGACGTAGGCCAGCCCGTGCTTGGCCAGGGCCTGCTGCTCGACACGGACGCCCATCTCGAGCATCCGCTGGACGGCGTCCTGCCAGGACCGGTGATGCTGGATGAAGGGGTCGTTCCTCATCGCGTCGAGGGCCCGTTTGCGGTCCACCTCTTTGAGCGGGTGGGTCGGCAGCTTGTACTGTACTATATCATCGGGCGTTACGCCGAGGAAGCGCGCCTGCGGGACGCAGAAAAACTCGTTGAGGTGCGCGGCGTTGCCGCTGCCGACCTTCAGCGTGCGATAGATGTTGAAGTACCCGTATGGGTCGCCGTCGGTGAAGACGTAGACCGGCAGCTTCCTGGCGTCGCTCAGCCGGCGAATGAAGCGGCGGCACGCGCGGCTCGGCACGCCCCCCATCGAGACCAGGATGCAGTGCCGCTCGTCGAAGAAGTTCTCCTCCACCAGCCGCTCGAACATGCCCTTCGTCTCGATGGCCAGGATGAACTTCGCCTTCGTGCGGAAGCCCAGCTCCTCCACGACCGTCGGCACGCTGTAGGCGCCGCTGCCGAACCGCGTGCAGTCGATCTCGACCCGCCGCCCCGTCCGGCGGTCGCGATCCACCACCACCAGCTCGCCCGCCACCTCCCCGCCGTGCTCGTCGGCGCGGAAGTGCAGCCGCTCGCGGTTGACCGTCAGCATCGCCTCCACGTCGTCCATCACCGTGTCCGACTCGTCCTGCGAGGCGAACGCCGCCTCCCCCCAGTTGTACGCCTGGTAGTACGCCTCTCGCTTCGTCGAGTGCCGGCCGCTGCCGATCAGCTCCTTGCTCATCGCCAGCATCTTCAGCGTCTGCGCGAAGGTCTTGACCGTCCCGACCGTCAGCGTGCGGACCTTGTGGCGGCCGCGGAGCTGGAAGTAGCCCGGCCTGGGGCGGTAGCGGACGTTCGACAACGCCCGTATGGGCAGCTTCATCTGGGGCTTCTGCTTGCGCCGGATCCGCCGGTAGACGGTCTGGGCCTCGTCGCGGATCTTCGCAACGACGTCGGGGTCGCTGTCGGGCATGATGGTCCTTCCACGGTGATGATCGGCCGTCAACCTTCGCCGATCCGCTCCTCGCCTGTGCACGTCGCGACGTGCCCCTCGGTCGCCTGCGCGAGGAGGCAAGACGCGCACGCACCCCGGCCTGCGGTTCAGCCGCCCCGCGCCGCGGACGCGTCGGCCCCCGCCGACAGGCGCACCGGCACGGCATCGGCCAGCCCGTACTGGGCGACGCGCTCGTTGAGCATGTCCAGGACGTCCTGTCGGGAGACGACGGTGGCCTCGGCCCCCAGCAGGGCCCCCTCGACTTCGCCGGCGAGGAGGCGCCCGGTCCTCGGCGAGAGGAACCAGCTCCGCTGGGCCAGCTCGCCGAGCCAGCTCTTGTCCCAGAGGGTGGTCCGGCCGTCGTCGTGGCGGACGCGCAGCCGGCTTCGTCGGAGCCGGCGTTCGGTGCGGCAGGATTGCAGCGACTCGGCCGCCCGCATCAGGCGGCACCGCCGCAGCACCTTGATGGCCATCTCGAAGATCGCGGCGCTGGAGACGCGACTCCAGCCGCAGCGCCGAAGGTGGATGCCGATGGCCTGGGCGAGCTGGTCGGCGTCCCGGAAGCGGCCGCCCGACGCGCGCATGGCGCGGAACAGCGCCGCCGCCAGCTTGTGGACGTCGAAGGCCTCCTCCGTTCCGTCCCGCTTGACAACCCGGACCGTCCCTGATCCGTTCACGGCTTGGGCCCTTTCCTTGCCGGACAGGCACGCCGCCCGGTGCCCTACGTCTTCTCGAACAACTCCTTTTGCTCGGCGCCCACGACGGGGCGATCCCTCACCTCGGTGGCCTCCTGGATCAACTCGCCCACGTCGTCGAAGTCCCGGTAGACGCAGGCGAAGCGCATGTAGGCGATCTTGTCCACCTCCTGAAGCAGCTCCCCGACCGTGTCGCCGATGAAGCGGGAGGGCACGTCCTTCTCGAAGTTCTGGAAGATCCGCTCCTCCACCGCCTCGACGATCGCCCGGATCTGCCCGTCGCTGACGCGCCGCTTGTAACACGCCCGATCCAGGCCGGTGATCACCTTCTGACGCTCGTACGGCTGCCGCGAGCCGTCCTTCTTGATCACCGTCAGGCGGATGGTCTCCTCCGGCCGCTCGTACGTCGTGAACCGGCGCTTGCAGGCCAGACACTCCCGGCGCCGGCGGACCACCTTCCCCCCTTCGCTGCTGCGGGAGTCCACGACCCGGTCGTGATCTTGTCCACAGAATGGGCACTGCATCGGCCGCGCCTCAGCGTAGATCACCTGCGCCAACATATAGGACGACGCAGAGTGTAAGCCGCCATATCTTGGGTGTCAAGCAAAACCGCTGGGGTCTCGCGGCCGGGCGGGACGCCCCAGTGCGCGGGATCCAAGTGCACGAGGTTTCCACGGACTGTCCACCTTCCGCCCACCGCCCTGTCGACGGGCGGTCCCCTCGGCCCCGACGCCGTGCGGCGCTGCTAAGGCCCGGCCGCCGGCGCGACGATAACCCTGCGCGGAGGTGAAGCAGATGGCTCGGCTGACACGAAGACACAAGCAGGCGGCCGCAGCCGCCCTGGCCCTGGCCTGCTGCCTGCCGCCCGCCCCGCGCGCCGCGGCCGACGATCTCGCCGCCCAGGCCGGGCGCATCGCGCGGAAAGAGGTCCGCCGCCTTGGCGAAGGGTACACGGCCCGCATCGACGGCCAGCGGCACATCGTCTACGTCAGCGCCTTGGACGGCAAGCACTTGGACAAGACGCTGCGACTGCTGACGGCCTTCACCGACGCGTACCGGCGAACGCTGCCGGCGGTCACGCCGGCCTGGAACGTCACCGTCGTCCTGCCGACCGTGGAGGACTACCGCAAGGGCAAGCTCCCTTTCAAGCGCTGCGCGGGCTTCTACAGCCCCGCCGAGCGTCGCCTCGTCAGCATCGACCGCGGGCGAACGCTCGTCCACGAGTTCACCCACGCCCTGCACCACGCCGACACGGCCGCGGCGAAACAGGTCCATCCCGTCTGGGTCTGCGAAGGCTTGGCCACGCTGTTCGAGGCGAGCCGGATCACCCCGGCCGGCCTGGTGCCGCAGGTGGACCGGCGCCTGCCCGCGCTGCAGCGGGCGCTCAAGGACAACAAGGCCATCCCCCTGCGGCACCTGCTGGCCATGGACAGCGAGGCGTTCCGGAAGGACGCGGAGCTGGCCTACGCGGAGGCCCGCTACGTCATGTACTACCTCTACGCCCGCGGGTGCCTGGCCGACTGGTACAAGCGGTACAAGGCCGCGTTCCTCCGCGACCGCAACGGCCTCAAGGCGTTGGAGGCGACGTTGGGCGGCCGCCTGTTCCAGATCGAGCCCCAGTGGAAGCAGTGGGTGCTCCAGCTTCGCGTACCGTCATACGAGCGCCGCGTCCAACAGGGGCGGCTCGGGCTCGAGGTGAAGAAGGGCACGGCGGGCGTGAAGGTGGTCGGCCTCGTGCCCGGCAGCGCCGCCGAAATCGCCGGGCGGATCCGCGTCAACGACATCATCGAGACCTTCAACGGCCACGAGATCACCAACCCCGGCGAGCTGATCGGCGCGATCCGTTCGGCCGGGGCGCTGCGGACCGTCAAGGTCCGCCTTCGCCGCGGCGGGCGAACGATGACCGTGGCGCAGCCGCTGGGCATCCCCTCGGCGCGCCTCGCCGCCCAGCGGTAGGCCCGGGACGGACGGGCGATCCCGGGCGCCGCCGCTCAGTGGATCGCGTGCGTGACGGCCCCCACGACGTACTGCAGGACGAACAGGGCGGCGAAGACGTAGACGACGACGGGGCACTGCCTCGCGCGCCCGCTGATGAGCTTCCCGAAGGCGTAGCTGATGAACCCGATGGCGATGCCCGTCGCGATGGAGTACGTGAACGGGATGCTCACCAGCGCCAGGAAGGCCGGCAGGCTCTCGGTGATATCATCCCACTCGACCTGCTTCATCGCCCGCATCATCATCGCGCCGACCACGATCAGCGCGGGGGCGATCATCGGGTAGCGGAGCAGCTTCGGCGCCCCGGCCGGGGCAATGTTCACCCCGCCGCCGATCATCTCCACCAGCGGCTGGAACAGCAGCGCCGCCAGCATGCACAGGCCCGCGACGATCGCTGCCAAGCCCGTCCTCGCGCCCGAGGCCACGCCCGTGATCGACTCGATGTAGCTGGTGACCGTGCTCGTCCCGAGCATCCCGCCGATCACCGTGCCCCCCGCGTCGGCGGCCAGGGCGTGCTGGGCCCGAGGAAGGTTGCGGCCGCGCATTAGGTTCGCGCGGTTGGCCACCCCCACCAGCGTGCCGACCGTGTCGAACAGGTCCATGAACAGCAGCACGAAGGCGAAGCCGATCACCTCCAGGGCGTGCGGGCCGAAGAGCTTGCCGCCGAGGGACGCGAAGCCGCCCCAGAACGCCCCGGCCGTCGCGCCCAGGCCGTGCGGCACGCCCACCATGCCGTGGTATGCCACGCTCGGCACGTCCCAGATCGCCCCGACCAGCCACGTGGCCAGCGTCGTGGCCAGCAGGCCGATCAGGATCGCCCCGCGCACCTCGAACGCCAGCAGCGCCAGCGTGATCCCCAGCCCCAGCAGCGTCAGCCCGGCTACGTAGTTCCCGTGGATGTTCGCCAGGGCGACGTACGTGGCAGGATGCCCCTGGATCAGGTTGCCCATCTCAAAGCCGATCAGCGCGATGAACAGGCCGATGCCGGCGGCGATCCCGCTCTTCAGCGCGTCGGGAATGGCGTTGAGGAGCATCGAGCGCAGGCCGACGGTCGACAGCAGCAGGAAGAGGATGCCGACCGCCGCCGTCAGGGCGAGCGCCTCGGGCCAGATCAGGTGGAACGCCCCGGTCGGGGCCGACGAGGTCGCCGGCGCCGTCGTCGCGACGTACGCCACGCCCCCGCACAGCGTGAAGACGAAGAAGATGTTCTCCCCCATGCCCGGCGCCAGGGCGATCGGGTAGTTCGCCAGCAGACCCATCAGGAAGCACGCCAGCGCCGAGGCGATGCACGTGGCCATGAACACGCCGCCCTTGTCCATCCCCGCCTTGCCCAGCACGGCCGGCTGGACGAACAGGATGTAGCTCATGGCCATGAACGTGGTCAGGCCCCCGAGAACTTCCCGGCCCACCGTGCTCTGCCGCTCGCGGATGCGGAAGTATGCCAGCATCGTTCGGCTCCTTGCCACCAGCCCGGAAGACAGGCCCGATTGTGCTGCGTGCGGCGTCGACTTGTCAACGCCCCGTCGCGCCGCGGGGGCCCGCGGCGCCGGACGGCTCGATCACGAGTCCGCCTCCATCCGCTCGGCCAGGTCGCGGCAGCTCTCCTGGCGCGCCGCGGCGCTCCGGTGGATCTCGTTACCTTCATCCGGGACCATCTCGGCCACCTGCCCGAAGGCCTCGGCGGCCTGGCTCCACATTCCGCTTGTCTCCAGCTCTTCGGCCTGGCGGTACGTGCGGCGAACCTCCTCGCACAGCTCGTCCTGGGCCGCATCGAGCATCTGCCGGTCGCTCGGTTCTTCCAGCTTCTCCAGCCCTCGCTGGGCGAGGTACACGCGGAAGCACTTGACGCACTCATAGAGGCTGCCCGCCTGCGCGTCGCGGCGGGCATAGGCGGCCCGGGCCTCCGCCAGGGGGCGGCGCGGGCCGACCATGTCCTCCACCCTGACCAGCTCCTCGCCCAGCGCGCCGGCGATGTCGTCGTCGGTCAGGTCCGCCGCCGCCGCCAGGGTCGTCGGCGCCGCCGACACCGCGGCCCTCGCCGTCATGCCGCGCACCGTCCGGAAGAACGAGACCATCATGAAGATGTACATCCCGAACATGGTCTGGACGACGAGCAGCCCCGCCGCCCCCGTCGCGATGCCCGCGATGCCGAACCCCCTGCCGCGGAGCTTCCGGACCAGCACGGCGATCCCGAGCCCGATCCCGACCGGGGCGCACAGCAGCCCCAGGCCGGGAATGAAGCCGCACACGCCGAACACCAGCGCCGCGACGGCCTTGCCGCCGATGGGCTGGCTGCCGGGGCCGGCCGCCGCCACTCGAGGCACCACCGGCGGCGGGGCCGCGACCCCGGGCGACAGCGTCACCACGCGCCCGCACGCCGGGCACGGCACGCGCCGCTCGCCCGAGCCGATCTCCGTCCGGATCGCCTGACCGCACTGGCATGTGAACTCGACTTTCACGCCTCGCCTCGAACCTCCCCCCAAACCCCGGCCGCGCGCCTCAATCGTCTCCCCGTTCCTCAGCCTCCTGCCGGCTCCGGCAGTAGTCGCGCTGCTGCCTGGCGTTGCGCAAGATGGCGCTGCTCGGGTCCGGCAAGAGCCGCATCAGCTCCATGTATTTCTCGCGGGCCTCGGCCCACTGCCCGTCCTGCTGGTACTCGCCGGCCTGGCGGTACTTCTCCAGGACGAGGTCCACCAGCTCGCCGCTGGCCGCCTCGAAGATGCGAGCGTGCTCGGGGTCCGCCGGCTCCGTCCGGCCGCTGTAGGCAAGGTGCGACCGGAACTGCTGGACGCACTCGTAGAGGTAGCGGGGGTGGGTCCGGCGCCGCTGGTAGGCGGCCAGGGCACGGCGAAGCTCGGTGGCGGCGCGGCGGTCGTCGCGGCTGCGCTGGAGGGGGCCGGTCAGCTCTTCGGCGATCTGGTCGCCCGTCAGCACGGGCGGCGGGGCGTCACCCGAGGCGTCTTCCACCATGTCGGTCACGACGGACGGCGGCGCGGCAGCAACCCGACGCCTGCCCCGGCCCAGTGTCCCGGAGGCCAGTAGCAGGAGGGCCAGCACCGCGAGCCCCAGCACCACGCCCGCGGCGCCGACGACGACCCCCGCGATGGCCATCCCCTTGCCCGGCTTCTTCTTGGCCAGCGAGATCGCGCCCATGATCACGGCGGCCGTGGCCACCGGCAGCGACACCATCCAGAGGCAGCACAACGGCATGCCGGCGATGCCGCAGACCAGCGAGGCGATCGCCAGCCCGCTGCCGCCCGCCCGCGCCGGCACAATCGGCGAAGGTAAAGCCACTTGCGGCGAAACGGGGATCGGCGGAGGCAGCGCCGCCCCCCCTGCCGGGGACTGGACCGTCGGCACCGCCAGCTCCCGTCCGCACGCCGGGCACCACACGTTCAGGCCGGACGTCGCCGTGTCCGCCTGGATCACATGTCCGCAGTCGCACGTGATTCGGATCTGCATGGGCGCTATGCCTCTGCCGCGCCGTCCCGGGAAGCGCGGCCGGACACAAACCTCACTTTACCCCTCCGGCTCGTGGTGCCAACAACGAATTCCCGGTAGAATGCGCGGCCATGATGAGAAGGGAAGCACGGCCGGCGCGGCGGGTCCGGGGGCGGGGCGTGGCCCTGGCCCTGGCGACGGCGGCGGTCTGGCCGTCGGCCGCGACGGCCGGCGGGAAGGGCACGGTCACCCACACGCTGCCCGGGACGCAGCGATCCTACGACGTGCTGCTGCCGGCGGCCGATCCGAACGGCCGGCCCCTCGTGGTCTTCCTCCACGCCCCGGGCAAGCCGAACCTCGATCGCTTCAAGGCCGAGTACTGGCCCATCCTCTGGAAGCGGCGCTGCGTGGTCGCCCTGCCGAAGGCCTCCGGCAAGCTCATGTGGCGCTACGGCGACGCCAAGGACATCCTGGACGTCATCGACGACGTCCGGAAGCGCCACAAGACCGACCCGAAACGCGTCGTGATCATGGGCGTCTCCGGCGGGGGGCAGACGGCCCTGTTCCTCGTGGACCACGCGCCCGAGCGGTTCCGCGCCGTCATCGCCGTCTCCACCAACCCCGTGGTGGTGCGCGGGCGGCGGCACGAGTGGTTCTACCCCGACCTCAAAACGGCCAAGACCTGCCCCTATCTCGTGATCAACCACATCACGCAGGGCGCGGCGTTGCAGTACTGGAGGCAAGTGCGCGCCAAGCGTGCCCCGGCCGGGGCGAGCCTCTCCATCCTGCCGGTGCTCGGCCCGGTGGCGCACTACCAGCCGCCGCCGAAGGAGCTGGGCGGGTGGCTGGACACGGTGCTGGCCGGCAAGCATCCCAAGCCGCTGCCCGACCCGCAGCAGGCCGCCGTCGCGAAGATGTTCGCCCCGTGCGTCGCCGCCCTGCCGAAGGCCGTCGCCGCCGCCAACCCGGCCGCCAACACGCAGACCATCACCAAGGACGGCGAGATCCACCGGCTGACCATCGCCGCCCCGGCGGACTTCGAGCGGTCGAAGAAGGAGGACAAGGCCGACGCCGCCGACCGGCCCATCACCCAGGTCCGCGTCGAGCACAAGAAATGGCCCGTCTACGTCCGCTGCGACGCCCGCAGGGCCAAGCTGCCCATGGGCGACGTCCTCCAGGCCGAGGAGGACCAGACCCGCCGGCGCGGGCTGCTGTACCAGGTCTACCACAGCGGCCGCGTCCAGGCCGGCCGGCGCGCGTGGCGGCTCAAGATCGGTTCGCTCACCTACCCGCACCGCCAGCGGGGGTGGGTCTCCGTGCTGTTCCTTCACGCCGCGGCCCCGATGGGCGCCGACCCCAAGCGATGGCTGGAGGTGACGGTCATGGACGAGACCCAGAAGCCGGACGCCGCGGAGCTGGCCGGGGTGCTGAGGACGGTCCTGGCAGGCATCCGGGCCTCGGCCGTCCGCCCCGCCGCACCTTGACGCCGCGGCGACCCGCGACCTGGCGGATCTGCGGCGCGTCACCGGATGGCGAAGGTCGCGTCGACGGCCTCGCTCGGCACGGGGCCCGTGTCGTAGTCGACCTTCGCCAGGAAGGTCCCCCGCAGGTGGGAAGGCACTCGCCATGAGTGCGAGCACGTGCCCCCTCAGCCGTAGGACAGCCGGCAGCGATAGATCAGGCTGCCTTCGGCGTCGTAGATCGACACGCGCGGCGCGTCCGGCCGGCGCCCGCCGCGTCCCCGGATCGCGCGGACCGCGCCGCCGTTGGCGTCGGTCATGTGGACCGTGACCAGGACGCGACGCCCCTGCTGCCTGAGGACCGGCTGGACGCGGATCGGCGTGGCGGCCTTCTCGACGGGCACCCAGCCCCCGGTCCGCAGCAGCACTTGCGGCTCGCCCCCAGCGAACGGCACGCCGAGCTTGACCACCGCATACCCCGCGACGGCCAGGACGAGCACCAGCCCGAGAATCCAGCCGTACTGCCGCAGCCACGACGACGAGCCGGCGCCGTAGGCCCGCGGGCGCGTCGGCGCCAGCACCGGCAGCACCGGCGAGCCGCAGTACCGGCAGGTCTGCGGCCCGACCGCGTTCGGCGCCGGCATCG
This sequence comes from uncultured Planctomycetaceae bacterium, assembly GCA_964642165.1. Taxonomy (GTDB): domain Bacteria; phylum Planctomycetota; class Phycisphaerae; order SM23-33; family SM23-33; genus CAYRVX01. The sequence continues at coordinate 20,523 of CAZXOC010000009.1, forward strand.
CCGCAAGCCCGCAACGTGAACAGCGGTGCTGATTCATCGCGTCTCGTCCTCCCTCCCCTGTACATTCTATCGACAAACAACTCCTCTCGCTCCGCAACACCTTGCCTATTCTCGAAGGCCCGCGGTATCGGTCCACTACGTACGTCGCGCCAGGCGCGGCGAGATTCCCCCTGCTCCAACGAGAAACGCGCGAAGTGCAGCGGGTCCGCTTGCCGTTCTCCCCGTTTAGCGGGCCGGCTTGCCGGCCGCGTCCGCGGCGTCGATGACCTGCCCG
>CAZXOC010000009.1:20896-55186 GCA_964642165.1 uncultured Planctomycetaceae bacterium
CCCCGTTTAGCGGGCCGGCTTGCCGGCCGCGTCCGCGGCGTCGATGACCTGCCCGATCCTGCGCAGGAACTCCCCGTACTCGGCGCCGGCGATCCTGTGGTCGTTCTGGTCCACGCCCTGCGACGCGGGCGCCGCTTGCGGCTTCGCGCCGCCGTGCTTCAGGAAGTGCTCCAAGAACGCGTAGAGCTGCTCGTTGGACTCGCCCGTCGGGGAGTGGCCCCGGCGGTTCGTCATGGCGACGCGGTTCTCGAAGCCCAGCAGGCGATTGACGGCGACGGCGTGGTTCAGCGCACGCCACCGCTCGGGTCCGTCCTCCGCGCCGCCGGAGACGAGGAACGGCCGCGGCGCCATCAACGCCTGGAGCTCGTGGAGGTCGCGCCCGGCCGCCACCAGCCGCTTGTACGCGCCGGTTCGCGGGTTGGCCTTGCCGGGGAGGCCGGGCTTGCGCTTGCGGGCGGGCTCGGCGCCGAGATACCACCGCTCCCAGTAGTTGACGTTGGGGCGTTTCTCGTCGAAGGCCACGCCGGGGTCCGACCACGCCCCGCAGGCGAACTTCTCGTAGAGGCAGGCGGCGAACATGGCCCACTTGCCACCGAAGGAGTGACCGACCACGCCGATGCGCTCGCCGTCCACCTGCGGCAGCCTCGCCAGGGCCGTGTGGCAGTTCGCCGCGACGTAGGCCAGCGACGACAGCGGCTGGCGAACGCCTCCGTGCCCGTCCGTGTAGCTCCTCGGCCAGCCGATCGACAGCGACACGAACCCCCGCCGCGTGAGCTGGTAGCCGAAGTCGCGCAGGGCCGCCTTGGGGTTGAGCCCCGCGCCGGCCTCGGCGTCGTAGTAGACCACGAGCGCGGCAGGCAGCGGCCCCGTGCCCGGGGGGGCGAGCAGGTACGCCTCGGCCGTCTGCTTCGCGGCGACCTGGAGGCGGACCTTCTTCTGCGTGAGGCCGTCGCGCCGCTTCGTCTCGAGCACCTGCATCCCGGGCTTCTCGAGCAGCGGCGGCCAGCGGCCCATCTCCCCGTGCCAGGCCGCGAGGATCTCCGCCCGGCGCTTGCGCCAGTCGGCGGGCGTCTTGACCATGCGTCCGTCGGCGAAGGCCAGCGGCGACTTGTACGCCCCGAAGTCGCCGGCGAACTGCTTCGGCGGCCGGAAGAAGGGCGCAATCTTCCGCCACGCCTCGGCCTTGGCCGTCGGCTCGGCGCCGCTCGCGGCGCGCGCCACGGGCAGCAACAGCAGGATCGGCAGCACGCCTTGCCATCGCATGGAATCACCTCGTTGCAGCGAGTTTCACCAGGATTGCCCTCGCGTCGCGCGTGGGGACGGCGAGCTCGCGCGAGACGGGCTCGGCGCTTCGCAGGTACGGCCCCGCGGCCGTGGCGTCCACCACGGCGAGCGCCTGCGGCGTCAGGAGGAACATTCGGGCCCGGATGGGCAGGACGGCCCGGCCTCGCTCGCCCTGGCCGCAACCGAAGTAGGCGACGGGCTCGGCGCCCCGGAAGATCAGCGCCTCCGTCGGCCCGAGGCGATCCAGGCGCCAGGCCGCCTTCGCGCCGCCGGGCGCCCCGCAGAACAGGTTGATGAACGTCACCTTCTCGCCCGGCGCCAGGCGCACGCGATCGCGCACCTGCCGGACCATCCGCGCGGTGATGTAGTGGTGCGTGACCTGCTCGGTGACGATCGCGGCCGTGCCGTCCGTCAGCAGGAAGAGGTCGATCGGCGACGGCTTCGTCCGGAACGTCTGCCGCACGCCGCGCCGGCCGGGCAGCAGGTCCCACGTCCGCGGCGTGAGCTTCGGATAGCTCTTCTGCGCGGCGGGGCACGTCTTCAGGTTGGACTCGACGTAGTACGTGCCGGGCTCGCGCGCGACGACCTCGTCGATCAGCGCGAAGTACTCGCCCTTCCGCCAGAAGACGTTGCGGTGCCAGTCCGTGCCCTGGTAGCCGCGAAGGGCCGTCCGCGTGAAGCCCGCATGCGGCAGGTCGGCCAGGGCCTCGACCGCCGCGTAGACCGGGTACGTCGCCTCCAGCGGCCGCCACCGGCCGAAGGCCCACTTGCTCGTGCCCTTCACGGCCGGGTCGTCGATCCGGGCGTCCTTGACGACGATGAGCGAATCGTTCGTCCGGATGTTGTTGTTGCGGTAGCAGCTCCCGATGAGCAGGTCCTCCCCGAGCAGGCTGAGCTTGCAGATCTGGTTGGTGGCCCGCCCGGAGTGGATGCCTCGGCCGTTGCCCTCGAGCAGCAGATACTCGCCGTTGGGGTCCCATGAGCTGCGGAAGGCGATTTTGTCGAACGTCTCGTCGTAGCGGACGCCGCCGGTCGGGCCGTCGGTCCCCTCGCCGCCCGAGCCCCAGAGCGGCAGCTTCTCTCGCGTGTCGAACAGTCCGCGCTCCAGCGGCACGCGCTTCACGCCGAGCAGCTCCTTCCACTCGACGGGCTCGAGGTCCGGGTGGTAGAGGTCGCGGTAGCGCTCGAAGCCGCCGTGCCGCAGCCACCACAGGATCCGCCCGTCGCGGTCGTGCCACAGCGCCAGCGACGGGTCGCCGATGCCCGTGCCGGAGATGGCCCGCGGCGCGCAGCCGTGATAGCAGTAGTACGTGTCGCCGAAGCCGGCGATCCACCCCTTGTTGTTGCAGACGTGGGCGAAGTACTCGGCGTAGCGCCGAAGGGCGCCCGTGTCGAAGAACGTCTTGTCCCACTCGCCCAGGTAGTGCGAGATGGCGAACCGCATGGTGATCAGCCAGTAGTTGCCGGAGTTCTCCTGCGGCTTGGACCACCGCGCCTGCTGCCGGAAGGCGTTGCGGGCGGACGAGAGGTAGTACGCGCAGCGCGCGTCGCGCCGGCCGTAGTAGCGATCGAAGTACCGCCCCATCGTGTAGGCGCCGCTGAGGCCCTTGGCCTGGTGGTTCCAGGTCGGCTGGACGGCCAGATCCGGCACGAGCCGGCTCCAGTCGCTCGTCTCCTGCGGGCGCATGTGCAGGTACGCCAGCAGCACGTTCGTGATCTTCCGCCGGTCGGCGTCGGAGAAGACCGGCGCCTCCTCGATCGCGTCCCAGGCCCAGCCCACTTCGTACGTATCCCAGGCCGTCTGGAAGTACGGGTCCTCGAGGTAGCTGTCGGCGATGCGGAGGATCTCCTTCCGCGCCAGCCGCGCTGCGTCCAGGTCGCCCGTCGCCAGCCAACGAGGCACGTACCACTTCGAGAAGCCCGCCAGGCGGTTGCGGTCCCAGTGGAAGCCCCACGTGCCGCGCGGCACCTCGCGTTCGGCCGGGGGGATCGTCCGCTTGGGAAACACCGTGTGCAGGTACGGCAGGCGGATCGTCCTTCCCGCGTGGGCGTCGAGCAGCGCGCAGAACGCCTCGACGGCGGCCCGCTCGCCGGCCATGTCGCTGCCCGCGACGACCACCACGTTCTGCCTGGGCTTCCGCCCGTACGGCTCGGCCACCGTCCACAGGACGTACCCCCCCGGGCCCGGCGAGGCGGCGTCCACGCGCACGTAGCGGTTGAAGTGCAGCCGCGCGACGAGGTCGTTGACCATCATGGACCCGATGGCGACGATCGACCGCCCGGGCGGGACCTCGCCCGGCTTCGTCACGACCGGAAGCGCCGCGCCGGTTCGCTCGCGCACGCGAGACCGGATCCGCTCGCCCAGCAGCCGGTACTCCTTCCCCGCCGGCACGAGGATGGCCGCGGCCGCCTTGCCCCCGTCCACCAGCAGCGTTCGGCGGTCCAGCTCGCGGACCTTCTCGATCGGCCGGGCCGCGCGCATGGCCAGCAGCCTCGCCATCGGCGTCATGTCGCGGTCGGGATCGACGCGCGTGACGGCGACGTCGTCGAGCACGATGCGGCCGGTCCACGGCGCGCGGATGCGCACACCCACCTCCAGCGCGTCGGTCTGGGGGTAGGTCTGCTTGAGCAGGACGTGCTTGTGGTAGGCGTTGTCGGTCCGCGGCGCCTGCGGGAGGAACAGGCGCTTCTCCCACGCGTGGATGGCCTTCCAGTGCGACTCGGCGAGGCTCTTGCCGTACGTCCGCAGCGGCCAGGGCTGGATGTCGCACAGGAACTCCAGCCCGCTGTGGATCGCGATGCCGGGCGAGCGGACGTGCAGGCGCAGGAGGTACCACGCGTCGGGGTCGGCGGCGATCTTCGTCGTCACGAGGATCTCGTACTTCGGCCGGCGCCACGTGCGAAGCTCGTCCGTGATCGCCGCGCCGGGGTTGAGCGCCGTGGTATCGACGAACAGCGCCTTGCCGCCCGTCCGCGCGTCGCGCGTGACGCCCACGATGCGCGAGCGGTCCGCCTTGGAGGCCCAGTCGCCTCGCAACGTCACCTGCCAGCCGGCCAGGCCCTCCTCGAAGCCGCCGTTGGCCACCAGGTTCTCCGCGCCCGGCGCCGAGGAGGCGGCCCACAGCACAAACGCCAAACGAGACAGCCAGCGCACCATCGCGGTGGTCCTCCGGGTTACGGGCCCGCCCTATGGACGGACCGCGCCAGGCCGAGGCGTCGCAGCCGCTCGCCCACCCGCGTTTGCGGGATGCGCCGCATGTGGGCGTCCCACGGGTCGACGAGCGAGAGCTTCCTGCCGAGGGCGCGAAGGCAGTCCGGCAAGTCGAACGTCTCCAGCGCCCCGGGCACCATCGCCGAGGCCGGCCAGCGGTGGATCGGCGTCTGCGTCAGTTCGTGGTAGCTCAGCAGGGCGTGGACGAGCGTGACCTTTGCAGCTTGCCTGCCGATGACGGCGGCGAACAGCGCCGGGACCGCCCCCATCCCGCGGCCGACCAGGTGGATCTCCCGGTAGCCGCAGCCCGCGAGCCAGTCGAGCACGCACAGCACGTCGTGGGTCCGCCGCCCGACGTACGGCTCGCCCAGCAGCAGCCCGCAGGCGTTGTAGAAGTAGTCATTGTCGTAGGGCGCGAAGAAGTCCTGCTGGTTGCACGCGGCGGACATGGATTCGCCGATGCCGCGCGGGTCGACGCCGAAGACGCGCCCCTCGCCCAGCACGCCGGCCAGCTCCTTGTCGCTCAGGTCCGCCTGCGCGCCGAGGTGCGGCACGAGCAGCGTGCCCCGCGGGCCGGGCGGCACGCGGTACTGCCCCCGCTCGCCCTTGCGCAGGGGCATGGTCACGAGGGCCTGGATGCCCGGCTCGGCCTCGACGGCGTAGCCCTGCCAGCCGCGCCCGCCGCCCCAGCGCGTCCGCAGCACACGGTGGTGCGGCGCGCCGCGGCGCTTCGGCAGGCGCAGCACGCCCTCGAGGTGGGCGGCGAGCTTCTCGGGCGTCCATCGCCGGCGCTTGGGCGCCAGCTCGTCGGCCTTCGCGCGCGTGAAGGCGAAGGCCAGCTTCGACCCAGCCTTGTCGACCGAGCCGTCCTTCGTGGCGAACAGCTCGGCGGGCTTGCGGAGCCGCAGCTTGGGCTCGCGCGGCGAGGCCTTTCGGCCGGCGTGCCCGGCGAAGAAGCCGTACATCGGCTCCCGCAGGTGCTGCGTGAAGCCGTGCGACGTCGGGCCGGTGACCATCTGCACGCGGTCCTCGGCGCCCAGCAGCCGGTAGATCCGCCGCAGGTCCTCGAACGCCTGCCGCGTGCCGCGCTGGTCGAAGAAGTCGTTCGCCTGGCTCAGCAGCAGCAGCGGGCGCGGCGCGAAGGGGACCAGCAGGTCGTGCTCGTCGAGCCCCAGCTCGACCAGGCGCGGCGGGATCTGCTCGACGTCGGCGGGCAGCTCGTTCTCCACGTTGCTCAGGAAGGTCGTGACGAAACAGCTCGGCGCGGCCATGGTGAAGCGGTCTTCCAGGCCGACGAGCCAGGTCGTCATCGTCCCGCCGCCGGAGTTGCCCGTCACGCCGACGTGCCGGGTGTCGACCTCCTCCCGGGCGAGCAGATAGTCCAGCGCCCGGATGCCGTCCCACCCCCGCCACGTGCCGAAGAACTCCCCCACCAGCGACTGCTGGTTGCCGATCATGTTGTGCTCGGCACAGAGCCCCAGCTTCGGCGTGCCCTTCTCGCCCGGGTACTGGACGCGCTCGCCCTGGCTGATCGGGTCGTAGATCAGCACGACGAAGCCCTTGCACGCCAGGCCGGCGGAGAACGACTGGTAGAAATCGGCGGCCTTGCCGTCGTTGCTGTGCCCACACGTGCCCAGCACGCAGGGGGCCTTGCCCTCCAGCCCGCGCGGAACGTAGAGGTTCGCGGAGACGAGGAACCCCGGCCGGCTCTCGAGAAGCAGCTTCTCGATCGTGTAGCGCTCGCCGTCGACCTTGCCGGTGACGCGGACCTTCAGCGGCGTGCGCTTCGGCAGCGGGCCGAACGACCGGCGGATCCGCCGCCGGCATTCGTCCTGGAGAACCAGCGCGTCCTTGCGCGTGCGGACCTTCGCCCACCGCGCGCGGCGCTTCGCGCGGGCCTCGCGGAAGCGCGCGACGTAGTATTCCTGGACCATGTGGGGATAGCGGTTCGTGTTCATGACGCGACCTCGCTCTCGTTCGGACAGGCGGCCCCTCAGGGCGCCCGCGGCAGGGGCGCGACGCTGCCGGAGGCCACCTCTACCTCATACGCGCCGGCGGCGCCCAGGTTGCGGTGATAGATCAGGCGATACGCCGCGGGCCCGCCGTCGGCCGGCGCGTCGATCGTCCACGTCCTCTCCTCGCCGGGCGCCAGGGCCGGGTCCACACCGCCGCGGGGCCGCCCCGGGCGGACCGGCGAGAGCGTGGTGAGTCGCTCGAGGGACGCGTCGCCCGCGCGGCCGACACGCAGCTCCAGCGCGCGGCGACGCGTGCCTGTCGGGCAGGCGTGGCCGGCGAGGTTCACCAACTGCAGGCGGACCTTGTCGGCGCCGTCGGCGCCCCGCATCCACTCGGCGCGGAGATCGATTCCCGACGTCAGGAGCCGCGCGCTGCGCCGCGCTGACCACGCGTGATCCTGGCGGGCCGTCGCGCCCGGGCGCGAACGCGCCCGCGCCATGTGGCAGGCCACGCAGCCCCGCCTGTCGCCGCGGACCTCCAGCTCGACCTGCCCGGGCGGCCAGACCGCCCGGCGCGGCTGCCTGCCTCCCAGCCACGCCCGCCACTGGACGCCCGTCGCGTGATGACAGCGGCCGCACAGGGCCGCGGCGGGTTCGCTTCGCCTCGTGGCGAGGGGGCATTCGGCCGGCCTCGTCGAGGGCGCGGTGGCCGCGGACGCCGGCGCGCCTCCTCGCGGCGGGTGACACTCGTGGCAGTGGATGCCGCGAAGGGGGGAGAAGTCCATGCGCTGCGGCCGCCGCGTGGCGGGATCGACGGTCACGAGGAACAGGTGCGACAGGCTCTGCGCGTGGGCCGAGCCGGCCCACTGGCGATGGATGTCCGGGTGGCACGCCGCGCACGTCCGCGCCGAGGCATGGGCCCGGCGGCTCGACCCGACGTGGCATCGCAGGCATCGCTCGGCCAGCGGCGGGCCGAACTCGACGTGCCCGACGCCGGCGTACAGCTCGCACAACTCCGGCGCGAGCGGGCGATCGGCCCCGGCGTCGTAGGCGTCCAGCCAGGCCAGCACCCGCCTGTCTCGCTCGGCCGGCGTGGTGTCCCTGTGCGGCACGCCGTCGTCCAGCGGCGCGAAGCGCCCCAGCGCCCCGAACGCCGAGGCCCGCACGCGCCAGTCCACGTCCGTCGCCCGCGGCAGCAGCACCGGCACCCAGCGCGGATCGCCCCGCCCGGCGACGACGTCGACGCCCACCTTCCGCACGCGCCAATGGCGTTCGTTCAGTAGCGTGACCGCCACGTCCCGGCTGCCGGGCCAGTCGCGCTCGATCCGCTGCCTCGCCGCCGCGACGGCGCCGGGCTCCCCGGCCGCGATGGCGCCGACCAGCTCCGGCCACGACCGATTGGCCATCTCGCCCGCGGGCCCGGCCGGCGACCACCAGACGGCCCACGCCACCACGAGCCCGGCCGCCGCAGCCGCCGCGGCGAGCGCCGTCACCATCCTGCGCCGCGATCGCGCGGCCGGGGGACGGCCCTGATCGTGCGAGGGGTCCATGCGGGTCAGGATACTCACGCCGGGGCGCTGCTGCCATGGGGGAATGGTCGGCGCGGGGGGCGAGCAGCAGGTCCGTGCAGCGGATCCCACGCAGCGCAGTGCGTGGGCGTTGGCCCGCCTTGCGGCGGGGCGGCGCGCGGGGGTAAGATGGACGCGCGCCCCGCCGGCGCGGGCCGCCACGGATTCCCGAGGGAGTGACGTGATCGGAGCGATGCGTTCTCGCAGGTCGGCTCTGGCGGTAGGGATCCTCGCCCTGCTGGCCGCCCCGGAGCTGTGCCCGGCTCACTGCGATTCCCCGACGACCCCCACGCCGCCCACACCGCCGCGCCGGACCGCCCGGGGGCAGATCGTCTGGGCCGCGCCGCAGCGATGGAGCTGGCTGCACTGGTGGGAGGCCAACCGCGACCCGTACCTCCAGACGCTCCGACAGGGGCGGTCCTTCCAGAAGCCCGACCCTCGGGCCGTCGCGGCCGCCCGCAAGCAGGCCGTCGATGCCCTCATCGAGGCGCTGGATTCGAAGCACCGGCCGCTTCGCGCCTCGGCGGCGCTGGCGCTGGGGCGCATGGAAGAGCACGCCGCCTGCCACAAGCTCATCGCCCTGGCCAAGAGCGACGGCGAGTTGACCGTCCGTCGGGTCGCCCTGGTGGCCCTGGGGCTGCTGGACAGCGACGAGGCCCGACGGTTCCTCCTCGGCCACACCTTCACCGGCGAGGACGAGCGTGAGGCCGCCCTGGTGGGCATCGGCCTGTCGGACAAGGGCGGGCCGGACGTCCTCGAGGGCCTCCAGGCGACCCTCGCCACTGCCGGCGCCGGGCGCGCGTCCCTCGCCGCCCGGGGCCTGCGGCGCCGCGGCGACCCCAACACGGTCAAGCTGCTCGGGCGGCTCGTCCGCAAGAGCACCAGCCCGTGGCTCGTCTCCGAGGGCATCGGCGCCCTGGGCTGCCAGGGCAAGACGACCTGCATCCAGCCGCTGGCGGACGTGCTGCTGGCCACCCCGCAGGGCCGCAGCTTCGCCGTCCACCGCGCGCTGACGGCGGCGCACGAGGAGCGGATGAAGGCGGCCGCCGGCGCGCCCGCCGCCGCCGAGGCCTTCGCCCTCTGGCTCCGCAGCCCGCTGCGAAGGAAGCCCAAGCCGCTCCAGCGCAGCCGCACCGGCGACCCGATGGTCGGCTTCGAGCCGATCTACCAGGCGCGCCTCCGCGCGTCGGCGGCCATCGCGCTGGGCGAGATCGACCATCCGGCCAGCCGGCGCGTGCTGCGCCAGGCGCTGGCCGGTGAGGGCGGCGCGCTCGCGGACCTCTACAAGGGCATGGCGATCGTGTCGCTCGGGCGGCTCGGCGATCCCCGGGCCGCGCCCGATCTGCTGGCGATCCTGAGCCTCCACGACTTCAACGGCATCCGGAAGACCGACGGCGAGCTGAGCTCCCCGCTGCGAGGCTGCGCCGCGCTGGCGCTGGGCCTGTATGCCCGGCCGGTGCCGTCGCCCCAGGGTCCGGCGGATCGACTGGGCTACGACAAGCTCTGCCGCGCCCTGGCCGAGCGGATGGCCGACCGCACCGAGACGCTCGAGGTCCGCGCCGCCGCCGCGATGGGCCTGGGCCTGACCCGGCGGACGGAGAACCTGCGCTACCTCCAGCGCGCCGCGGGGACCGTCGCCGCCGGGGAGGACCTGCTGATCGGCTACATGCTGCTGGCGCGAGGCATGCTGGGCGACGGCAACATCCTCGCCCCGGCGGCGAAGTACCTGGCCGTGGCGAACGACCGGACGGACATGTCGGGCATCCTCGGGCGGCGGGCGGCGGTGCTGGGCCTCGGCCTGCTCGGCAAGCCCCAGGCGCTGCCGATCCTCCGCACGTCGTGGGACCTGAACTACTACGTGACGCGCGAGGTGGCGCTGGCCTACGCGCTGATCGGCACGCACAACCCCACGGGCGAGCTGGTCCTGCTGATGCAGACGCATGCCAGGCCGCTCGCACGGGCGTTCGCGGCGCGGTGCCTCGGGGAGCTGTTCGCCGCGCGGCGCCCCCAGCGCCTGGCCCTGCTGATCAACGGCGGCAACTACATGGTCCGCAACGACCGGATGGCCCCCTACGGCGCCCTGGCCAACGAGTTCCTCTACACGTACCTGCTGGCCGCCTTCGGAGACGACTGGCGATGAATGCCCGCCGCGGCCATCGCCTCCCGGCATCGCTCGCCCCGGCGGTGGCCGCCTGCGCCGCTGTCTGCGCGGCAGCGGCTGCCCAGACCACCGCGCCGGCGCCGCCCTCGCGCGGGGCCGACGCGCAACTGGCCAAGGCGTTCCGCGAGGCGGACGCCTGCCTTGGCCAGCTCGAGCGGCTTCGCGCGATGGGCGGCGAGAAGGCCGAAACCGTCCGCCACGTGGTGGACTCCGGGCTCGCGGTGCTGGACGAGGCCGACCGGGCGGCGACGGCACAGCTTCGGCACCTGGAAGCAAATGAGCCGCCCGAGGACCCCAAGCGCCCGCCGGCGCCGGCCCGCGAGCCGCCGGCGGTGCGGGCGCTTCGCGTCCATCGCTGCCGGCTGATGCTGTTGAAGGCCCGGCTGTGCACGGCCGCCGGCGAGGTGCTTCCCGCCCGGCACGCCGACCGCGACAAGCTCCTCCGGACGGCGATCGAGACGTGCCGCTGGCTGCGGATCGAGTTCCGCGCCCTGCCGCTGGCGGCGATGGGCTACCTGGGCGAGGCGAAGGCCCGTCGCCTGCTGGGCGACGCCGAGGGCGCCGCCGCCGCGCTCGAGTGCGTCCCGGGCAAGCCGGCCGGCGAGAGCGACCCCGCCGCCAGGCAGTTGTACCTTGCGGCGGCGCTCGAGCGGCTTCACGTCCGGCGGCTGGCCGGGCCCAAACGCGCCGTCGGGTACGCCCAGCGATGGCTGGCGTCCGGGGAGCTGGCGGACGAGCCGCTCTGGCGCGGCCGCGCCCGGTGGGCCCTGGCCCGGTTCGTCGTCGACGAGCTCACGTCGCCGACCCGCACGTCGCTGCCCGGCGAGCGGGAGATCGCCCGGGCGGCCGCCCTGCTGAGGGGCGAGGAGGTCGTTCGCGCCGCGCCGCCCTTCGCGCGCCTGGAGGTGCTGGCGCGCCTGGACGAGCTGGCCGGCGGCAAGTGCCTGACGACCGACGAGCTGCTGGCGTGGGCGCGGCTTCTTGCCGCCGCCGGGCGACGCGAGGCCGGAGGCACCCACGCCCGCCTGTGGGCCCGTCCCCGCCGCCCCCTGCCGCCGCGGGACATGCTCACCTACGCATCGCTCCTCTGGCAGCAGCGCGACTACCTTGCCGTAGCCGACGTATGCGACGTCTTCCTGCGCCGCTTCGCGCCGGCGCACGAACGGTCGAACGCGGCCATCCAGCTCCGCGCGGCGGCCCTGCTGAAGGCCCGGGATCGCTGCGGGCACGTGATCCCGGCGGCGCTGCGCAGCCGCCTGTCCAGCGCCCTGGCGGTGGCCGTGGAGAGCGCCCTGGCGGACGACGTCCGCCGCGACGCGCTGCGGCAGTGGGTGGACCTTCGCCTCGGCGCGGGCGCGCCCGTCGGCGAGATGCTCACCCGCCACGCGGACCTGGTTGCGGGCGACGCGTACCTGCTGTACGCCGACGTCGGCCGCCGCTGGTCGCGGCTGACCGAACGGATCGCCGCGGAGAAGCTCACCGACGGCCAGGCCCGCGAGACCGCGCGGCGGATCCTCGCGCGGCTCGCCGCCGCGGGCGAGGCCGCCCGGGCCGCCCGCATGCCCTCCCTCGCCGCCCGGTGCGCCCTGCTGGGCGCGCGACTGCTCGCCGGTAGCCCCCTGGCGGACCGTCGCGGCGCCCTCGCGAGCCTGAATGCGCAATGGGCGCTGCTCCGGGGGCAGAAGGACACGACCATGCCCGCGGCGTGGCTCCGCGTGGAGATGATGATGCACCTGGGCATGCTGGACGGGGCCGACGCGGCGCTGGCGGAGATCCGCAAGGCCGGCGACGTGGACCGCACGGAGGTCTCGCTGCGCCTGGCGGAGATGCTGGCGCGGCGCTACCCGGAGCTGGAGCCGATCGAGGCCGGCAGGCTCCGCCGGCGCGTGCTGGGCCTGTGCGGCGAGTTCCTCGCCGGCGCCCTCGGCGACGCGACGAAGTACAACCGCGCCGCGCCGCGCGTCGCGCGGACCATGATGAACGTCGCCGCCCACGTCGATGCCGAGCTGTTCCTGTCGCGCTTGCTGGAGGGGCCGAAGCGCCCGGTCGACCGCGACTTGCTGCTGGGCTGCTCGCTGCTGCTGGCCGAGGCCCTGCGGAAGAATCGCAAGGCCGGCGAGGCGGCCAAACTGCTCGAGAAGGTCGCCGACTCGCATCCGCGGTCGCCGGAGGTCTTCCTGGCCGCGGGACGCTGCCAGATGGAGCTGTACCGCCCCGCGCAGGCCGTCGAGGCGTTCCGCAAAGGCCGGAAGCTCTCCCGGCGCGGCAGCGGCGTGTGGTGCCGCCTCACGTTGGCCCTGGGCGAGGGACTGCGAGCCGCCGGCCACGAGGCGGCCGCCGAGGACGTCCTCCGCGTCGCCCAGGCGCTCGACCCGGACTTCGGCGGCGCGGAACTGCGGGCGCAGCTCATCCGCACGAGAGAATCGCTCAGGAAGGCCGTCGGCAGCCGATGACCGGGCCCGCCGCGCGCGAGGGCCCGCCGCCGCGCCTCGGCGCGGTGGAGCGACGAGACGAGGTGTTCGCCGTAGGACAGGGAGTCAGCCCGATATGAATCCGTTCCGGAACCACAGCCGGGCGGCCCTGCTGGGGCTGCTGATCGTGAGCGTGTGTGTTTGCGGCCTGGCCGCCGCGGACGTCCAAGGCGCCCCCGCCGACGGGGACGGCGGACGCAAGAGCCTGCTCGACTTCGTCCGCGCCGGCGGGATCGTGGGCTACGTCATCATCGCCCTCAGCGCCGCCGGCGTGGCGCTGGTGATCGACGCGGCCGTGCACCTCCAGGCCGACAAGCTCATCCCGCCGTCCCTGGCCGCCGAGGCCGAGCGCCTCGCGCGGGGCGGCAGGTTCGGGGAGCTCCGGACGCTCTGCCAGGCCTCGGACAGCGCGGCCGCCCGGGTGCTTCGCAGCGGGCTGGCGCAGGGCCAGCTCGGCGTGGAGGCCGTCCGCGAGGCCATGCGCGAGCAGGGCACGCGCGAGGTGACGCGCCTCCAGCAGCGCGTCGGCTACATCGGGCTCATGGCGTCGGTCGCGCCGATGCTGGGCCTGCTGGGCACGGTGGTGGGCATGATCGGCTCGTTCGACGTGCTGGGCACGGGCAAGGGCGCCTCCCGGCCGGACGAGCTGGCCGTCGGGATTTCCAAGGCCCTCGTGACGACCTGCATGGGGCTCGTCGTCGCCGTGCCGCTGATCTTCCTGCACAGCTACTTCCGCGACCGCGTCACGCGGATCGCCCAGGAGCTGTCGGCCCTGTGCGAGCGGCTGCTGCGGATCACGACGGCGATTGTCGAGCTGCGCAACGCGTCGGGGCGGGGCGCCCGCGCCGCGGCGCCAACGGAAGCCCGGGTCGAGGAGCTCGACCGGGCGATCGAGTCGGCCCTCGAACCGGACGGCGACGAAGATGCTTGAGACCTCCGAGACCTTGGACTTCGCCCCCCCGCCGCGGCGGCGGCGCGTCGCCATCCGGATGGCGCCGCTGATCGACATCGTCTTCCTGCTGATCTGCTTCTACCTGCTGGTGGCGGAGCTGATCCGCAGCCAGAAGGACCCCACGGTGGCGCTGCCGGCGATGGCGCACGCCGCCGCCGGGGAGGAACTGCCCGCCGAGGTCGTGGTCAACCTCCGCGCCGACGCGACCGTCACGGTCAACGGCGTCGAGGTGGCCGTCGAGCGCCTCACCCGGCTGCTCCGGACCGAGCGGGCCAAGGCCCTGCGCAGCCGCCAGCCGTTCCGGGTCGTGGTCCGCGCCGACCGGCGGCAGCGCTTCGGCCGGCTCGACGACGTGCTGGGCGCCTGCAAGCGGGCCGGGCTGGCGACGATCGTCTTCCGGGCCAGGGAGGTGCGCCTGCGGTGATGTTCCCCGTCCGCCAGTCCGACCGCGCCGGCGAGACCGTCGAGATGACGGCCATGGTGGACGTCGTCTTCATCCTGCTGAGCTTCTTCGTCCTCGCCACGCAGTTCCGCAGCCGCGAGGCGGACGTGGCGATGGGCTACGAGCAGGTCGCCCTGTCGCCGGGGGCAGCCGCCGAGGACTTCCCCCGGACCGTCCCCGTCGTCCTGCGCAACACCGTGCGGGGCGTGGCGATCACCATCGGGCGGGCCGAGCTGCCCGTCAACGGCTACGACGCCATCCGGCGCAAGCTCACGGAGATCAACATCCCGGAGCTGCCCGTGACCGTGCTGGCCGATCCGTCCCTGAGCGTGGACCAGGTGGCCCGCGCCCTGGACGCCGTGCTGGCCAGCCCCATGAGGAAGGTCCGCGTCGCGCGGCTCGCCGCCGCAGAGGAGCAGGCGGCGAGGTGACGCCCACGTGCGTCGACGTGCTGGAGGGGGTCGTCCGGGGGCTACCGGGGCGCTTCGGCCTGTCAGGCCCCCTGGCGGCCGGCGAGCAGGCCGCGGAGGTAGCCCCACGTCCAGGCGCGGGTGCCGTCGGGGCGGATCAGCCAGAACCCGCGGCAGTCGTCGTTCTTCCGGACCGGGCGGCGGCGCGGCTCGTTGCAGTAGAGCTGCCAGTAGATGACGTACGGGCAGCCCCAGTCCCGCGCGGTCCGGACGACGTTCCTCACGGTCGCGCGGACCTTCGCCGGCGCGAAGTCGTTCTCGGGCGCCCCGAACTCGCCGACGTAGACGTTACGGGCGCCGAACGGCTCGCGGTCCGGCATGTGGGCGGCGATGAAGTCCAGCGCCTTGCGGAACGTGACGCCGTCGCCCTGGCTGTCCCACGCGGAGTACGACACCAGGTCGAGCCTTGTGTGCGGCAGCACGCGGTCCACCACGCCGGGGCGCTTCTGCCGCATCGTCGCCGCGACCCGGTTCACCTCGGCGGCGTGGAAGACGCGCACGCCGCGCCGGGGCGCCTCCGCCCGCGCCTTGTCCACACCCGCCTGGCGGGCGCCGAGCCAGTCGATCATGCCGCGGATGGCGACGGGGGTCGGGTCGGCCTTGCGGTCGAAGCTGCCCCGGATCGCCCAGTCCCCCTCCCAGTGCTGGAGCACGAACGTCTTGCCCGTGCCGCGGTACGTCGTCAGCAGGTGCCTCGTCAGCTCGTGGAACTGCCGCGTCTCCTCGGCCTTCTGCTCGGGCGAGATGCCCTTGGTCCAGTAGTGCTCGGGGCGGCCCATCGAGTAGACCGTCAGCACGTACGTCGTGAACGGCTTGCGGAACACGGCGCGGTAGGGGGCCGTCGCCGCCAGCTCCGTCGGCGTGCGGACGGCGGGCCACGTGCCCGAGAACGGGTAGCTTCGCCGCGGCTTGTGCAGGTACAGCTTGATGACCCTCGAGCCGAGGGCGAGGACCTTCTCGGCGCCTTCGTTGAGGAAGTCGCCGTCGGTGAGGTGGTACGACCCCGCGACGTGCGTCACGCCCAGGACGTCCGGAAGCCCCCGCGCGGGCGCGGTCGCCGGCCGGGCGGCGGGCGCGGCGATCCCGTCGGGCGCCCCGGCCGCGGTCAACACAGCCAACGCCACCAGCAGGCACGTCGCTCGTCTCACGGCGAGGCTCCCTCTCGGCGGGCAGCGGACCCGCGTGTCGAACGGTCGGGCCCAGTATAGCCCGTCCGGCGCCGGCCCGTCGAGCCGGACCCGGCGCGGGAAAACGGCGGACGCGAGCCGGCCCCCCTGGTATCATCCACGTCGCGGATTCGAGGGCCGGGCGCTTCGGCGGCCGGTCCGTCGCACACCTTCATGGAGACGGAACCGATGAAACACCCGCGCCCCACTCGCCGTCAGTTCCTCCGGGCCGCCGGCCTCGGCGCCGCGGCCCTCGCCGCCCCGCGCAGGCTGCTCGGTGCAGCGCCGAAGGCCGGCAGGCCCAACCTCGTCTTCATCATGGTCGACGACATGGGCTACTACGACCTCGGCTGCTACGGCAGCAAGACGATCCGGACGCCGCGGATCGACCGCATGGCCGCCGAGGGCATGCGCTTCACCGACTGCTACTCGGGCGCGACCGTCTGCGCCCCGGCCCGAAGCACGCTCATGACCGGCTATCACATGGGCCACACCTCCGTCCGCGGCAACAGCGGCGGCATCCCACTGGTCGACGAGGACGTCACCGTCGCCGAGGTCCTCAAGAAGGCCGGCTACGTCTGCGGCGGCTTCGGCAAGTGGGGCCTGGGGGAGGTCGGCACGGCCGGCGTGCCGGAGAAGCAGGGCTTCGACGTCTTCTTCGGCTACTACCACCAGGTCCACGCCCACTCCTACTACACGCCCTACCTGTGGCGCAACGGCCGACGCGTGCCCCTGCCCGGCAACGAGGGCTCCCGCCGCACGCAGTACTCGCACAACGTCATCGCCGCCGAGAACCTGAAGTTCATCCGCGAGCACAAGGACCGCCCGTTCTTCTGCTACTGCCCCTGGACGCCGCCGCACGCCAAGTACGAGTTCCCCGCCGACGACCCCATCTGGGCGATGTACAAGGACAAGCCCTGGGACAACAGCGCGAAGGTCGCCGCGGCGATGGACAGCCTCGTCGACCGCAACGTCGGGCAGATCCTCGACCTGCTCAAGGAGCTGGGCCTCGACGAGAAGACCATCGTCTTCTTCTGCTCCGACAACGGGGCCGCCAAGCGCTTCGACGGCGTGCACGACTCCTGCGGGCGGATGAAGGGCTTCAAGCGGTCCATGCAGGAGGGCGGCATCCGCACGCCGATGGTCGTCCGCTTCCCCGGGCGCATTCGCGCCGGGGCGGTCAGCGACCTGCCGTGGTACTTCCCCGACGTGATGCCCACGCTGGCCGAGCTGGCCGGGGCGTCCGCGCACGTGCCGAAGGGCATCGACGGCATCAGCGTCGTGCCCACGCTGCTCGGCGAGGCCGCCGCCGGGCGGAAGCAGCCGCGCCACGAGTACCTCTTCTGGGCGCACGGCGGCACCCGCGCCGCCCGCATGGGCAAGTGGAAGGCCATCCTGGGCGGGGGCCGGCGGCGGAGGGGCAAGAAGGGCGAGAAGGCCCCCCCCGCCGCCAAGGGCAAGCTGCGGCTCTACGACCTCAGCCAGGACCTCTCGGAGTCGAACGACCTGGCGGAGAAGCACCCCGACGTCGCCGCGAGAATGAGGGCGATCCTCGAGAAGGCCTGGGCCGAGCCGCGCCCCCAGAAGGAGCCGCCTCGCGCCAAGGGCAAGCGCCACCGCTGAGGTCGCGCGCCCCGCCCGACCCGCGGGCCCCTTCCGGCCCGGCGCACGGCGGCGGAGGGCAGGCGCCCCTTTCCCCCGTCCGCCAGGGGATTTGTGGGAAACGTTGATTGTGTCGACTTTTGTCCAGATTGACACATTCATATATTTCTTGTAAAGGCTTGGGAGGAAGACGGTTAAATCTACTATATTATGATCGTGATTCCATAGGTTCGGACAATCAGGCGTCCATAAGTCCTATTGCTGTAATAGAGATTCTTTCTCCGCCCTCAGGGCCGCGTGTCGGCGAGGAGGCAGGCCCGGGCGGCCTTGCGAGGGGGGGGTCGCAAGGCAGGCGCCGAGGCCGGCCGCAGGCCCGACAGAGGCCTGCTCGGGGCGGCCGAACGAGCCGGAACAATCTCCCGGGGTTGCCCAAGTCCCTTCGCAGACGGGTGTAAGGGCGATCGGCGGTTTTTCTACTACATTTCGGCTTGACGGCCGATATCTATACCATATATTGGGCATCTGCCGTTGGCGATGCCGCAAGGGAGCCGCAGCAGGCCGCCCCGGCGAGCTGCCGGGGCCGACTGGCCGCGGCGATTGGGAACGAAAGCCGCCACCGGGCCTGTCCACCGAGGTGCCAACGCTGGGAATCGCACCTCTCGCCCGCGAGGAAGTGCTGCCCCGAGCGATCGGGACGGCAAGCGGCGGCCGGTAGGAACGCGAGCGACCGGAGGAAGCTCGAAGCGCCCATCGGTTCGGAAACGTGCCAACGGCTCAGGCGTTGGTGCCGGCGGCGGCGCGGCGTTCGGCCGGGCTTTCGCGGACAGGGACGGCCGAAGCGCAGGGGCGGGCGGTGCAAGTCTCGCCCGTGGCGGTGTGTTCACCTCCTGGCTTCGGCCCCGGCAGAGCGGCCGATGCGCACGGGTCGGCACCATCTCTCGGTCGTATGTGTGGGACCTGTTGACGTGCGGGCAAGTCACGGAACGGATGCCGTGCTTGCCCCGTTTTGCTCGGCGGTCATCCGAAGGGAGTCGGAGCGATGGTCGAACGGATTCGGAAGCGCGACGGGCGGGTCGTGCCGTTCCAGCCGGAGAAGATCACCGACGCGATCTTCCGGGCGGCCACCGCATGCGGGGGAGACGACTACGGGCGCGCCGAGCAGCTCTGCCGCGAGGTCCTCGCCGTCGCGGCGGGCCGGGTCGGCGAGGGCGTCCCCGAGGTCGAGCAGATCCAGGACATCATCGAGAAGGTCCTGATCGAGAACGGCCACGCCCGCACGGCCAAGGCGTTCATCCTCTACCGCGAGAAGCGCTCCAGCGCCCGGCGGCTCAACGCCCTGGTGGGCGCGACGATCCGGATGTTCTCGGACTACCTCGACGGGCGGGACTGGCAGACGAAGGAGAACGCCAACCAGCAGAAGTCCATCAACGGGCTGAACAACTACGTTCGCGAGTTCTTCACGAAGCACTACTGGCTGCACGAGGTCTACCCGGAGGAGGTCCGGCGCTGCCACGAGTCGGGGGACGCCCACATCCACGACCTGGGGTTCCTGGGCCCGTACTGCGCCGGCTGGGACCTGCGCCAGCTCCTTCTGCAGGGCTTCGGCGGCGTGCCGGGCAAGGTGGAGTCCAAGCCCGCGCGGCACCTGCGCAGCTTCCTGGGTCAGGTCGTCAACTCGACGTTCACGACGCAGGGCGAGACGGCCGGGGCGCAGGCCTGGAGCAGCTTCGACACCTACTGCGCCCCGTTCATCCGGCACGACCGCATGACCTACCCGCAGGTCAAGCAGTGCCTCCAGGAGTTCATCTTCAACATCAACGTGCCGACGCGGGTGGGCTTCCAGTGCCCGTTCTCGAACCTGACGTTCGACCTGACGGTGCCGTCGGGCCTGCGGGACCAGGCGGTCGTGCTCGGCGGCGAGGTCGTCGAGGGGAGCCGCTACGGCGACTACCAGGAGGAGATGGACCTGTTCAACCGCGCGTTCTGCGACGCCATGATGGACGGCTACGCCAAGGGGCGCGTCTTCACGTTCCCCATCCCGACGATCAACATCACGCGCGACTTCGACTGGGACTCGCCGGCGGTCAACGCCTTCATGGGCATCACGGCGAAGTACGGCATCCCCTACTTCGCGAACTTCGTCAACTCGGACCTCTCGCCGGAGGACGCCGTCTCGATGTGCTGCCGCCTGCGCCTGGACACCACCGAGCTGCGCAAGAGAGGCGGCGGGCTGTTCGGCAGCAACCCGCTGACCGGCTCGATCGGCGTCGTGACGATCAACCTGCCGCGAATCGGCTACAAGTCGCGTTCGGCCGAGGAGTTCAAGCAGCGGCTGGGCGAGATCGTCCGCATCGCCCGCACGTCCCTGGAGATCAAGCGCAAGGTCGTCGAGCAGCAGACCGACGCGGGGCTGTACCCCTACTCGGCGAACTACCTCCGCCCCATCAAGCAGCGGACGGGCCAATACTGGTACAACCACTTCGCCACGATCGGGCTGGTGGGCATGAACGAGGCGCTGCGGAACTTCATGGGCGCCAGCGTAGCCGACGAGAACGGCCGGCAGTTCGCCCTGGAGATCATGCACTTCCTGCGCGACCGGCTGCGGGAGGCGCAGGGGGAGACGGGGCACGTCTACAACCTGGAGGCCACCCCCGCCGAGGGCGCCGCCCATCGCCTGGCGAGGCTGGACCGCCAGCGGTACCCGGACATCATCACGGCCGGGGAGAGCGCGCCGTACTACACGAACTCGACGCAGCTTCCCGTGGGGCAGACGGACGACATCTTCGAGGCCCTCGCGCTTCAGGACGACCTCCAGTCGCTGTACACCGGCGGGACGGTGCTGCACCTGTACCTGGGGGAGTCGATCGAGGATCCGCAGCTCTGCAAGCTGCTGCTGCGGCGGGCGTTCGCGCGGCACCGGCTGCCGTACCTGTCGATCACGCCGACGTTCAGCATCTGCCACGAGCACGGCTACCTCCGCGGCGAGCAGTTCCGCTGCCCGTCCTGCGGGCGCGAGACGGAGGTCTGGTCGCGCGTCACGGGCTACCTCCGCCCCGTGCAGAACTACAACGAGGGCAAGCAGGCCGAGTACTTCGAACGCCGCAAGTTCCGCGTGCCGGAGGCGGTGGCATGAGGATCGCGGGGCTCCAGAAGTGCAGCTTCGTGGACTACCCCGGCAAGCTGGCGGCCGCCGTCTTCACGCCCGGGTGCAACCTCGACTGCTTCTACTGCCACAACCGCCGCCTGCTGGCCGGCGCGGCCCGCGAGCGGATCGACCCGGACGACGTCCTGGCGTTCCTGGCCGAGCGACAGGGGCTGCTGGACGGACTGGTCGTCAGCGGAGGCGAGCCCACGCTCCAGCGCGGTCTGGCGGACTTCCTCCGGCGCGTGCGAGAGCTGTCGGGCTATGCCGTCAAGCTGGACACCAACGGCACGAACCCGGCGCGGCTGCGGCGGCTGGTCGACGCCGGGCTGGTGGACTTCGTGGCCATGGACGTCAAGGCCCCGCTGGACGGCTATGAGGCCATCTGCGGCCGGGCCGTGGACACCCGCGCGATCGAGGCAAGCATCGACCTGCTGCTGGGCGGGCGGGTCGAGTACGAGTTCCGCACGACGCTGGCGCCGCCGCTGACGGCGGGGGACGTCATGCAGATCGCCGTGCGGATTCGCGGGGCGCGACGCTACGCCGTCCAGCAGTATCGCCGCCCGCAGGCACCCCGGGCGGCGCCGGCGCTGCCCGACCCCCTGCCGGACGCGTACGTCTGGGCCTGCGCCGAGGCGGCCCGTCCGTTCGTCCAGCAGTGCACGGTGCGCGGCCTGAAGCCCGTCGCCGCGCGGACGAGCGTCGCCGCGGGGCCGGTCGCGGCCGAAGCCCGTTCGCTCCCGCCCGCCGCAGCCCAGAGCCCGGCCATCGCGTAGGGGGTCCGAGCCGGGCGCACGTCTTCGAGGCGGGGGCTCCGCAAGAGCGGGGCGATTTATTAGACACTTGTCTATTTTCTTTTCTTGACACATCGCAGACCGGGGTCTATATTATAGGTACGTGCGTTGGCGGGCGCAGCGGGGCGTCCGTGCGGCGCATCAGGATTCAAATCCGAGGGCTACCTTGAACGCGCAGCGCACCGATTCGAGAGCGAGGCAATCGAGCAACAACCACCTGCCCGACGCGGAGCTGGAGGTCGTCGCCTGTTTGTGGCAGCGAGGCAAGTCGACCGCACGCCGGATCCGCGAGGCCATGGCGGACTACCGCCCCATGACCCACGGCTCGATGGTCACCCTCCTGAAGCGCCTGGAGGCCAAGGGATGGGTCGACCGGGAGAAGGGCCCCGTCGGCAAGGCCTTCATCTACCGCGCCACGCGGCGCCCCGGGCCGACCCAGCGGCGGATCCTCCGCGATCTCGTCCTGCGCGTCTTCGGAGGCAACGGCGTCAAGCTCATCTCGACCCTGCTGGATACCGAGCCGCCGACCGAGCGGGAGCTCGACCGGCTCCAACACCTGTTTGAGGAACTGCGCGAGAAGCGCCAAGGGGTTGGAAAGGACGAAAGCTCGCAATGAACGCCGTGATCGACGCGCTCAACCGAGCCGCGGCGACTTGGTGGCCGTACGTCCTCCACGCCACGTGGCAGTCCGCGCTGGTGGCCGTCGTGCTGCTGGCGCTGGTGCGGTTGGGTCGGCGATGGCCCGCCCACGTGCGGTATGCCCTTCTGCTGATCGCGCTGGTCAAGTTTGCCATCCCCCCGATGCTGCCGCTGCCGACGGGGCTGTTCAGCCGCCTCGGCCCGACGATCGCCCTGGACGCCGGCGCGGGCGTTGAGGGGGCAACCGACGACGAGACGGACGACGGCGCCGCGGCACACGCGGGTTGGACGGCGTTCGTCCGGCCGCTGGGGCGGCTGAGCTGGCGGGGCTGGCTCCTGCTGGTCCACGCCGCGGGCGCGGTCTTCCTCGGCGCGTGCCTGGCGGCGCAACTGGCGAAGGTCGGCGCCCTGGCCCGCCGGGCGAGGCTCTGCCGGCGGGGGTCGCTGCGCGACCGCGCGGATCGCCTCGCGCGGCAGATCGGGCTGCGGCGTCGGGTGCGGCTGCTGGTCTCGCCGGATCCGGTCACGCCCATGGCCTTCGGCGTGGTGCACCCCACCGTGCTCGTGCCGGGCTCCCTGGTCCACGACGTGCCTCGATCCCAGATGGAGACGATCCTCGCCCACGAGCTGGCCCATCACCGCCGCGGGGACATCTGGGCCAACTGGTTCCAGGCCCTGCTGAGCTTGGTGTGGTGGTTCAACCCCGTCTTCTGGGTCCTCAACACCGTCGTCAGCCGCACGCGCGAGGACTGCTGCGACGACCTGCTGCTCAGCCGGCACTTCACCACGGACAACGCCTACTGCGAGGCGCTGCTGAAGGTCGCGGGCGAGCTGAGGCGCCGGCTCGTCCCCGAGCCCGCCAGCGGCTTCGCCCATCGGATGCACCCCCTCGGCGAACGGATCCGGCGGATCATGGACCCGCGGCTGCACCGCGGCAGCAAGCTGTCGTTCGCAGCGGTGGCGCTGCTGGTGCTGGTCGGCGGGCTGCTGCTGCCCGGCCTGCATAGCGGCGGCCTCTCGCCCGACGGGCGCGGGTCCGCCTTGGCGGATCGCGACGCCCCGGACGACGAGGACGCCGACGCCGCGGCACGGACGCTCGCCGCGGCGCCCGCCGAGGCGGCGCGGGCACAGGCCGCGGTCGCCTGGACGCCAGCGAGCGTCTGGACGGCGGCGCTGACGTCCCCGCAAGCGGCCCCGCAGAACGCCGACCCGCACGGCGCCGAGGCCCGGGCGTGGGCGACGGGGGTCCTGGGCCGACCGGCCGGCTGGCAGATCGCCAGTTCCGCCGGGCCCGCCCGCCCGCCTGAAGGGTCGCCTGGCCGCGGGCCTGGCGGTGCCGACGCGACACGCCGATCCGACGGGCACCTGCTCGACGTCTACGGGAACATGGATCCCGTTCTCCGCGACCTGCACGTCCCGACGGGCTTCGGCTTGGGCGACAGCATCTTCCGCACGCTCTTCGAACCGATCATCCTGCGCCAGGCCCAGCCGCTCCAGGGCGGCGGGTCCGACACGAGGCTGGCGCAAGCCGGGCACGAGACGATCCAGCCGGACTCGGCCGGCACCGAGCCCGAGGACGACCCCGGGGCCGCACCGGTGCCGCGCACCGTGTACAAGAGCGAGCGGACGGCCCCGTCCTGGATCGCGATGGATCCGGCCGCGCCCGCACCGCTCGTGCTGGAAGACGTGCTGACCCCCCAGGCCCAGACGATCACCGACTACGGCGCGATGAAGTCGGACGGTTCGCTCATCGCCCAGGTGTCCGACGGCCTCGACGGCTGGCCCGACGACTGGACGGACTGGGACGACTGGGCCGAGTGGTACGACCTCTACGGCGACTACGACGACGGCGGGTACTCCGGGGGCGTCAGCCTGACGCCCGAACCGGGCACGTTGCTGCTGTTCGCGGCCGGTGCCGTAGCCCTCCTCCGCCGCCGCAGACGCTCGGGCTGAGCCGCGCCGGCTCCCGCAAGCCCCGGGCGGGACCCCCCCCCCAAGAAAAATAGACTATAGTCTACTTTCTTCCTTGACTCGATATAGACCAGCGTATACATTTAGGTAGGCGCCGGCCGGGAACTCACTTCGCCCGGCGCGGGCACATCGCCAGGAAGACGCTCGGCATGGCATTTCGAGAACAACAGTGGCTCGACAACGCGGCGGCAGGTGGCACTCGCGCCGCCCGGCTGCTCCGGGCCACAGACGGATTCACCGGTGGGAAGTCGACGACCCGAGGGACCTCCGTGGGCGCTGCCGGCGTGGGCTGGTTCGGCCATGTCGGCGGCGTCCGCGCCGTGGAGCCAGCGACTCCCACCAGTGCGGGCCGGCCTCCTTGGATCCGCCGCGCCGACGCGGCGTCGATCCCACTTGCGGCGAGCGGTCGAGCGGGACCCTCCCGCAGGGCGCCCTTGCCTGTCCCCGCCTGCCGTTCCTCCCACCGGGCGGGGACAGGCGCCGGCCGGCCAGGCACCCAGACCGAGGAGCCACCCAACATCCGAACCTGACCTCCCCGAACGGGAGGGGCGCCGACGGCGGCCTTGCGAAGTCGCTGAAGGAAACGGTAGCCCACGTGAGAATGCGAGTTCCTGCGAGGCCGCCGTCGGCGTCCCTCCCTCCGTGTCTTCCCCCAGGTTTCCGCGCTCGCCCCGTGGGATTCCGCCTGTCCGGCGCTGCGCTTCGGCGGCCGCGAGCCGTACAATCGCCGGCGAGCCCCGACGGACGACGCGCGTGAGTCACCAGACCGACAACCCGCCCGAGCCGCTCAGCGGCTCCGTGGAACGCGTGATATTCCACAACGAGGACAGCGGCTTCTGCGTGCTGCGCGTCGCGGTCCGAGGCCGGCGGGAGCCCGTGACGGTCGTCGGCACGCTGCCCGAGGTCCGCGCCGGCGAATGGCTCGACGCGGAGGGCCGCTGGCAGGTGGACAAGGCGCACGGCCGGCAGTTCCGCGCCGAGCACCTGCGCACCGCCGCCCCGAGCACGAAGGAGGGCATCGAGCGATACCTCGCGTCGGGGCTGGTCGAGGGGATCGGCCCGACGCTGGCCGAGCGCCTGGTGCGCAAGTTCGGCGCCGACGTGCTCACGGTCATCGAGACGGCCCCGAAGAAGCTGCTTCGCGTTCGCGGCATCGGTCAGGAGCGCCTCAAGCGGATCCGCCGCGCCTGGGCGGAGCAGCGGACCGTCCGCGACATCATGCTGTTCCTGCACTCCTGCGGCGTCTCGACCGCCCGCGCGTTCCGGATCTACAAGACCTACGAGGAGTCGGCCATCGAGCAGGTCCGCGCGGACCCGTACTGCCTGGCGCGGGACATCCGCGGCATCGGTTTCAAGACGGCCGACCAGATCGCCCAGCGGCTGGGCATCGAGCACGACTCCGTCCTGCGGGCGCGGGCCGGCGTCGAGCACGTCCTCCAGCAGCTCACCAACGACGGCCACTGCGCCTATCCGCGCGAGGAGCTCATCCGCCGGGGCGAGGAGCTGCTCGGCATCGCCGCGGACGTGATCGTCACCGCGCTGGAGCAGTGCCTGGCCGCCGGGCGCGTCGTGCAGGAGGCGAGCGGCGACGGCAGGGAGCTGATCTACCTGGCGAGCCTGCACCGCGCGGAGGTCGAGCTGGCCGGGGCGCTCGTTTCGCTGGCGGCCGGCCGGCACCCCTGCCCGCCGATCGACGCGGACCAGGCCGTCGCGTGGGCGGAGAGGCGAATCGGCCTGACGCTCGCGCCGGAGCAGCGCAGCGCCCTGAAGCTCGCCACGCGCCGGAAGGTGATGGTCGTCACCGGCGGGCCGGGCGTCGGCAAGACCACCCTCGTCCACGCCATCCTGGAGGTCCTGCGGGCCAAGGGGCTCGACGTCGTGCTGTGCGCCCCGACCGGGCGGGCCGCCAAGCGCCTCGGCGAGGCGACCGGCCTGGAGGCCAGGACGATCCACCGCCTGCTGGCCTACGACCCGGCCACGGGCGGCTTCAAGCACGACGCCGCCAGCCCGCTCGCCGGCGACGTGTTCGTCATCGACGAGACCAGCATGGTCGACCTGGCGCTGGCCTGGCAGGTGGTGCGGGCCGTCCCCGCGCACGCCGCGCTGCTGCTGGTGGGCGACGTGGACCAGTTGCCGTCGGTGGGCCCCGGCTGCGTCCTGCGCGACGTGATCGACTCCGGCGCCGCGTGCGTCTGCCGCCTGACCGAGGTCTTTCGCCAAGCCGCCGCCAGCGCGATCATCACCAACGCCCACCGCATCAACCAGGGGCGGATGCCCGAGTTCCCGCCCGCGGCGCCCCCGGCGGCCCGGCCGGGGGACTTCTACCTCGTCGAGGCCGAGGAGCCCCAACGCGGCGTGGAGCTGATCCTCGAGATGGTCCGCCGGCGAATCCCGCGGCGCTTCGGGTTCGACCCCGTCGACGACATCCAGCTCATCACGCCGATGCACCGCGGCTTGCTGGGGGCGCGCCACCTCAACGAGGTGCTCCAGGGCGAGCTGAACCCCGGCGGCGAGGGCGTGCACCGATACGGGCAGACCTTCCGCGCCGGCGACAAGGTCATGCAGACCGTCAACAGCTACGAGAAGGACGTCTTCAACGGCGACATCGGGCGCGTCGCCGAGGTCGACCAGGCCGAGCGGAAGGTCCACGTCCGTTTCGGCCGGCGAGCGGTCTCCTACGCCTACGGGGAGCTGGACGAGCTGGCCCTGTCCTACGCCATCACTATCCACAAGAGCCAGGGCAGCGAGTACCCCGTCGTGATCGTCCCCATCCACACGCAGCACTACGTGATGCTCCAGCGGAACCTGCTCTACACGGCGATCACGCGCAGCCGCAAGCTCGTCGTCCTGGTCGGCACGAGCAAGGCGATCGCCCTGGCCGTCCGCCGGGCCCAGAGCCGCCGCCGCGTGACCACGCTGCGGGAGAGGTTGGCGCAGGCGTCGGGGAGGAACCCGGGGGGCGGCGGTTCCCGCGCGGGGTAAACAGCACAGCGGCGACACGCCGCCGCTCCGTCGCGAGTCGAGCGACGGGGGTCGGCGGGGGAGATGGCGGGAGGCGCGGGGGCGCGGAGCTTCCCGCTGGCGTACCACATCACGTTCGGGACGTACGGCACGAGGCTCCACGGCGACCCGCGCGGGACGGTCGACCGGCGCCGGAACGAGCCCGGGGCTCCGATCGTCGGTCGACAGGACGCATGGCGGCGGTTGGAGGCCGGACGCCTCAAGCACCCCCCCATCGTGCTGAACGAATCGCAGCGGCGACACGCCGAGAGCGTCCTCCCGGACATATGCAAGCGTGGCGGTTGGGCCTGTCGCCGGTGTGCCTGCGGGCCCGACCACGTCCACGTCCTCCTGTCCGCGAGAACGGAGGGCGCCGCCGTCCGCCGCTGGCTCAAGCGCTGGCTCGGCGAGGCCCTGTCGGCCCGCTGGCCCCTGCCGGCAGGGGCGTCGTGGTGGGCGGACTCGGGCAGCGTGAGGTGGGTCTGGGACGAGGAGTACCTGCGGAACGTCGCGAACTACCTCCAGGACCAACGGACCACAGACTGACGCCCCCCTGCGCATTCGGACGGAGCGGCGGCGTGTCGCCGCTGTGCCGTTCCCTCCCGGCAACCCACGGAGCCCGCGCCGCCGCGCGATGAAGGGACCCGCGGGCGCGCCCCTCACCACCGCAGCGTGGCGGTGACGGGGAAGTGGTCGGAGGGATAGCGCCCGTTGCGTTTGGCGCGGTCGATGTAGGCGTCGACGACGGCGAAGTGCCGGGTGTGGAGGATCCAGTCGATGCGGCGCGGGATGCGGATCCCGCGGCCGTGCCACGTGCCCTCGTTTCGCTGCCGGACCGGGTGCGCGGCCCGGTAGGCGTCGAACAGCGTCACGTCCTCGCCGTCCAGGGGGCCCAGGACGGTCTCGTAGAGCCGCCGGCCGGCGCTGGCGTTGAAGTCGCCCGCCAGGATGGCCGGGGCGCCGCCGGCAATGCTCGCCATCCGCTCGCGGAGCGTCCGCGCCGAGCGGAACCGCGCCCAGCGGCTGAACGGGTCGAAGTGCGTGGTGAAGAAGAACAGCGAGTTCTCCGGCTGGCGGCGGCAGTCCCGCAGCCTCACCCACGAGACGAGGCGGGGCGTCACGGCGCCCCAGTTCCGGCTGCCGGGCGTCTCCGGCCTCTTGCTCAGCCAGAAGTGGCCTTCGTCGAGCTTCTCGAAGCGTTCCGTGCGGAAGAAGACGGCCACGCACTCGCCGGCGAACAGCCCCCGGTCGCGCCCCGCGGAGACGAAGGTGTACTCCCGGAACTTCTGGCGGAGGTATCGGGCCTGGAACCGCTTGACCTCCTGGGCGCCCAGCAGGTCCGGGCCGAACGCGTGGATGGCCATCGCGACGGCCTTCCTTCGCCGCTCCCACCGCTTGCCGTTGCGTCCGGACCGGGCGGTCAGGACGTTGAAGCTCATCACGCGGATTTCCGGCCCGCCCGTGACCATCTCGTCAGCTCCGGCTCAGCCCGCGCCCATCGCGCCCCGGCCAAACGCCCGCGGCGCAGTTCACCATTCTAGCCACCCCGCCGGTCCAGGCCAAGCCCAAGCCGCCCCCCGCCCGCGGGCGGTATGCGGGCGGCCCGTCCCTTGCCAACGCCGGTGGGAGTCCTCATAGTGGTGCCGCCTCGCCCGCGGAGGCCTTTCTGGCAGGCCCGATGGCACAGCAGCAGCGGACAACCGGCGCCCCGAGCGCGTGGGAGTCTCTCAAGGACGCCTTCCCCTTCGGGCTGGCGCCGCTGCTCATCCTGGTGCTGACGATCGTCTCCGGGACGTTCCTGCTGGTCTGCTCGTTCGTGGACCCCGTTCGCCGCGTCAAGGGCGACGTCAGCATGTGGACCTTCGCCCGCCAGCACTACGTGGCGTACGAGAAGGCCCGGCCGGCCTTCGAGCGAAAGCACGGCGTGAAGCTGGACCTCCAGTCCGTCCACGGCGACGCGGTCACCTGGCGGCTGCGAGCCGCCTACTGGGCCGACCTCGACCTGCCCGACGCGGTCGAGGTGGAGATCTCCCGGGCGGCGGGGTTCTTCCGGGGGCCGGCCGACGACATCCTGTTCATGGACCTGACGGGGTTCCTGACGCGCCCGGACCCCGCCGACCCGGGCCATCGGCCCCTGATCGACCGGATCGTCAAGACGCGGCTGATGCCGTACATGCACAAGGGCAAGTACTACGGGCTGCCGCACGACGTGCACCCGGTGATGCTGGCCTACCGCGCGGACCTGTTCGCGGAGCTCGGCATCGACCCGAACCGGCTGGAGACGTGGGACGACTTCATCCGCGAGGGCCGCCGCGTCACCGACCACAAAGACCGCTACATGATCAACCTGGAGAAGAGCTCCAGCTCCAGCGTGGAGATCCTCCTCTTCCAGCGCGACGGGGGCTACTTCGACGCCGACGGCGAGCTCATCCTGGACAACGAGATCGCCGTCGAGACGATCGCGTGGTTCGTGCCCCTGGTCAAGGGCCCGGGCCGGATCGCCGCCAGCCCGGGCATGTTCGGGCAGAGCTTCGCCAAGGCCGTCCAGGACGGCTACACGCTGTGCAGCTTCTGCCCCGACTGGAAGACGTGGGGCTTCCAGAACGACATCGCGTCGATGGCGGGGAAGATGAAGCTGATGCCGCTGCCGGCCGTCAGAAAGGGCGGGCGGCGGACCAGCACGTGGGGGGGCACGATGCTGGGGCTGACCCGCAAGTGCCGCGACAAGGAGCTGGCCTGGACGCTCGCCCGGCACATGTACATGGACCCCAACGACCTCGGCGAGCGGTTCCGCGAGCTGAACATCCTGCCGCCGTTCAAGGACGCGTGGCGCCACCCGGCCTTCCACGAGAGCCGCCCCTACTGGTCCGGCCAGCAGATCGGCACGGAGTACATCCAGCTCGCCGACGAGGTCCCGCCGCAGTACACCAGCCCGTTCATCCAACTGGCCAAGAGCAAGCTGGGCGAGGTGGTGGCGAGCTGCGTGGCCGCCTACGACCCCGACCGCCCCGAGGGCTTCCGGGACTTCGTGCGCCGCCGCCTGAAGCAGGCCGCCGACGAGATCCGCAAGCAGATGAAGAGGAACCCGTTTTGAGCCGCTCACAGCCGGGAGCTTTCCGGTTCCAGCGCCGCTGCGCCCCGTACCTGTTCGTGGCGCCGTTCATCGTGCTGTTCTGCGCGTTCGGGCTCTACCCGCTGATCAAGAGCATCGTCCTGTCGGCGTACGTGACCAGCGGCCCGAAGTCGCAGGTCTTCGCGGGCTGGCAGAACTTCCGGTTCCTCCTGGCCGATCGCGACTTCCACAAGGCCGTCTGGAACACGCTCGTCTTCGCGCTGTGCTCGGTGTTCGTGCAATTGCCGCTGAGCCTGGGCTTGGCGCTGCTGCTCAACAGCAAGCGCCTCCGCGGGCGAAACGTCTTCCGGCTGTGCTTCTTCTCGCCCCGGCTGGTGGGCATGGTGTTCGTCGGCGTGCTGTTCAGCCTGATCTTCGCCAGCCGCTTCGGGCTGCTGAACGTCGGCCTGCACGCGCTGGTGGGCGCGCCGCTCGACACGGAGTGGCTCAACCGCTCCGGCCTGGTCATGCCCTGCCTGGTCCTCACGTCGCTGTGGATGTACGTCGGGTTTAACATGGTCTACTTCCTGGCGGCCCTCCAGAACGTCGACCCGGTCCTCTACGAGGCCGCCACCGTGGACGGTGCGAACGCCTGGCAGAAGTTCCGGCACGTCACGCTGCCGGGGATCAAGCCCGTCGCCGTCTTCGTGGTCGTCCTCAGCACGATCGGCTCGTTCCAGCTCTTCGAGCTGCCGTATCTGATGCTCAACAACAGCCGCGGGCCCGACGCCGCGGGGCTCACCATCGTCATGTACCTCTTCGAGAACGGCTTCATCACCGGCGACCTCGGGTACGCCTCGGCGATCGGCTGGATGCTCGCGCTCGGCGTGCTGATCCTCGCCATCGGGCAGATGTACTTCAGCGGCACGTGGAAGAGGGAGGCCTGAGCGATGGCCAAGGCCCTCCTGCGAGCGGTCCTGTACGCGGCGTTGGTGCTCGCCGCGGCGCTGACGCTCGTGCCGCTGATCTGGCTCGTGGCGTGCAGCCTGAAGAGCCGAGCCGACTTCTTCGACTACACCTTCTTCCCCCCGCCGTGGCGCCTGAGCCTGGTGAACTTCCTCGGCGACGAGACGACCAAGGGCCTCTTCGACCAGATGCCCTTCCTCCGCCTGATGATGAACAGCCTGTTCGTCAGCGGCGCGGCGGTCATGGTGCAGTTGTTCTTCTCATCGCTGGGCGGCTTCGCCCTGGCCAAGTACGAGTTCCGCGGCAAGAAGATCATCATGGTCGTCATGCTCGCGACGATGATGATCCCCGCCCAGGTCATGCTCGCGCCGCTGTACGAGCTGATCTTCCGGATGAGGCTGGACGACACGTACCTCGGCCTGATCGTCCCCGGCGCGGTGAGCGTCTTCGGCATGTTCCTCTTCCGCCAGTCGATGCTCCAGCTTCCCGACGAGCTCCTCCAGGCCGGACGCATCGACGGGTGCAGCGAGTTCGGCCTCTACTGGCGGATCGCCATCCCCATCTCCCGCCCGATGATCGGGGCGTTCTGCCTGATCGCCTTCATGGGCACGTGGAACAGCTTCCTCTGGCCGCAGATCATCCTCCAGTCGAACCTGAAGTTCACCCTGCCGATCGCGCTGAACCAGCTCGTGGGGCTCCAGCGCCAGGACTACGGCGTGCTGATGGCCGGGACGCTGCTGAGCATCCTGCCGGTGGCGGTGCTGTTCCTGATCCTCCAGAAGGAGTTCCTCAGCGGGCTGACCGCCGGCGCGGTGAAGGGGTAGGGTCCCGCGCAGCGCCCCGCGCCCCGCGCCCCGCCGAGCCCTTGTATTCTTGGACGACGGGCGACGCGCCCGACGTCCGCGGCGAGACGCGAGACCCCCGGCGGAAGGTGAACGATGAGTCCGACCCGAGACGTTCTGCTGCCCTGCATCCTGGCCGCCCTGCCGGGCCCCGCCGTCGCCGGCGCCGACGAGGTGGACGACTTGGTCCGCAAGCGTACCCCCCCACGCTCGGATCGCCGGCGGCGGCTGCGCGACCGCCTCCGCCTGCCGCGCAGCGCGCGGCGCATCGAACCCGCGCGCCCGGGCCCCGACGACCAGGCGACCATCCTCCGCGAGGCCGATGGCCGGAGAGAAACACACCCCATCCGCGGGATGTTCAGCACGGGTGGTTAGCTTTCCGGCGTGTCCTCACGTACCTCCGGCGGCCGGCCGACCGGCCGGCAGGCGGATCTCGGCGACGTACACGGCCTCCTTGCGGTCCGGCGTGGGCTTCATGTACACGACCTTGCGGCCGCGCGTGCTGATGATCCGCTTGACGTCCCCCGGGATCCGCCAACTCGTATTCGCGGCGGCGTCGAGGAGCAGGTGCGCGATCCGGTTGCCCCGCGTCGCCTGGAGGATGACCGAGCTTCCGGTCGGCCCGGCGGCGACGGGGATCGCGCCGGCCACCGACCGAACGACCTTGCCCGCCTTGCGGTCCCAGATGCGGGCGTACTGGGAGGCGTCGGCCAGGGGGTCGTTGCTGTCGAACTCCACGTCGAGGTAGCAGAGGTATCGCCCGTCAGCGGTCCACTGCGGGCTGTAGCGGGCCAGCCTGCTGTTGCGCTTGTCGATCGGCACATCGGCTGCCTGCTTGCCCGCCCGGAGATCGTAGAGGCACAGGCGGCGGCGCCAGTCCCTGTCCACCAGCACGAGGGGCACGACGTCGGCCGCCGGACACGGCCGGCAAAGGAACCCCTCGACGGGCAGCTTCGTCAGCTTGATCGGTGGCATCGGGCTCGTGTAGATGGCGCCCTTCTGCCGGGCGACGTCTTCCATGGCCATCACCAGCAGCCGCTTGCCGGTCCGGTCGAAAGTCGGCAGGATGGCCTCGGCGCGGAGGTCGAGCTGCTCGAGGCGGCCGGCGGCCAGGTCGTAGAGGCCGAGACACATCTTCTCCTTGCGGATGACGCAGACGCCGTCGCCGTCGTCGTCCCGCCCGCAGACCACGGCGATCTTCCTGCCCGTCGCGTCGAAGATGTTCATCGCCAGATAGGCGGCCACGTACTCCGCGGCGACGTCGATCGACGGGCCGGCGAACTGGGTCTCCGCGCCGTCGGCCAGCCGCCGGAGGATCAGCCGGTAGCTGCTCTTCCGGGTGACCACGCCGGGGTGCGAACGGAAGCGCGGCTCCCAACGGGCATAGAGCAGGTGTTCGCCGTCGGGCGTCAGGCGGGCCGAGAACCTGCCCATCGTGACCTGGCCGCCGCCCTTGACCTTGTCCACGACCATGGCCTGCCGCTCATCGGCAAAGGTGACCTCGCCCGAGGGCAGATCGCCACGGGGCCGGCGCTCGCCGGCCGCGCCCGCTACGGCCGCGGTCGCCACGGCCAGCGTGAGCGTCAGCGCGCAGGAACCTGATCGGATGCGGACCATCTTGCGTGCGTTCATGTTGCCGCCTTCTCGCGCCCGAAGTCAACTGTTCGACCGCCGGCGCATTGGTCGTCCGGCCCGGCGCCGGGTTCCCGGAAAGCCGGAGGGGCACGATTCCAGGGCACGGTCGGGCTCATCCTCCGCGAGCACGATGGCCGAAGAGAGATACACCCGATCCGCGGGAAGTCCCGGGACGTGAACTAGCGGCAAGGAGCTTGCGACCGTGCGAGAGCGACTGCCGACGACGGCGGCGGTGTTGGTCTTCTGCGCAGCCGCATCGGCCGCCGAGTACACCGTCCGCGCGGGGGACACCCTCTCCGGCATCGCCGAGAAGCAGTTGGGCAGCACCGCGCGCTGGAAGGAGATCGCCGATACGAACGGCCTGCGACCCCCCTACCACCTCCGCCCGGGTCAGCAGCTCGTTCTCCCGGAGCGGCGCGACGGCTCGTCCGCCGGCGGGGGCCTTTCCGAAGCGATGGGCTCCGTCGCGCCCGGGCGCCCGGGGACGGACGGCCGGACCCTCGACCGCCTGGCGGCGTTCTTCACGGGCATCGGCCTCGGCGCGGCCGTGGTCTACCTGCTCGTCGGGGCGTTCCTGTGGTGGGTGGCCTACGGGCTCTGCCTCCGCGGGGGCTGCTGGTTCGCCCTGGTCGAGACGACCACCGGGCGCTGCTTCCGCCTGGCGCTGTACCTGGCGCTGGTCACCGTGGCGTGTCTGCTGGCGGCGCTGCTGGCCTTCCGCGCGGCGGCGGCGACGCTCGGGGCCGTCCCCATCCTCGCCCTTCTCGCCCTGGGGGCCGGCGTCGTCTACTTCATCGCCAGCCTGGCCATCACCCGCCGCGTCCTGGCGTGCCGGTGGCGGAGCACGATCACCGTGCTCGTGATGGCCACCTTCGTAGCCCAGGCGGTCGTCTTCGCCGGCGTCGCCGCCGCCACGACACTCGGCGGCGTCTTTGCCGCCACGGTGTAGCGCGCCGCTCCCCCGAGG